>DDBP01000011.1 GCA_002332795.1 Anaerolineales bacterium UBA2029
ACTGCCATCAGCAGGAGACGGGGCGATGGTCTGACCATGAACACGTATTGTCCCGGTAAAGAGTCCGGCGGCATTGAGCATACCTCAACGCCGCCGGATGGACAGCCCAGGCTGATCCTGCAGACTACTTCTCGAAGTACACGCGCTCCGGATACCGCAGGCCGGTCAGGAACGTGCCGTTGAGTTCGGCAGCGTCAATGTTGAGATCGGAGCGGTAGACCCATGCGCCGATGGCCTGATAGAGCGGGATCATCGGCAGGTCTTCCCACAGCAGACGGTCAATCTGCGCGTACAGTTCGTAGCGCTCCTGCGGATCGGTGACCTTGCGCCCCTGCTCGAAGAGAGCCTGCACCTCGGCGTTGTTGTAGGCGAAGAAGCCGGTCGGGCTGGCCAGGTAGTTGCGGTAGTGATCCGGCTCCGGCCCGAACAGACCCCAGCCGCCCAGCATGGCGTCGTAGGGTTTCTCTTCGCTGACGTTGTCGTAGATTTCCTCGTAGGCTTTGGCCTCGTCCAGCGGGGTGAGCTGCACGTCCACGCCCAGGGCGCGCCAGTTGTCGTACACCACCGGCGCGATGGCCTGCATCAGCGACCACGACCCCATGTAGACCAGGCGCATGGTCATCGGCTTGCCGTCCTTGTCCAGGATGCCGTCGCCATCGGTATCCGTCCAGCCCGCCTCGGCCAGCATCTGCTTGGCCAGTTCGGGGTCGTAGGGATACTGCTGGTTGCGCCCTTCCTCGTACATGAAGACAGCCTTGTTGAACAGCGAGTCGGCCAGCGTGCCGAAGCCACCGGCGGCCACATCAATGATCGCCTGGCGATCCAGCCCCACGGCCAACGCGCGGCGCACTGCCGGATCGCTGTAGATGGGACTGCGCACGTTGAAGCCCACATAGCGCATCAGGTCGCGCGGGGCGGTCTGCAGCACGAAGTCCGGGTTGTTCTCGAAGGGCGTCAGGTCGGCACCGTCCACGCGGGCGAAGTCTACCTCGCCGGCCAGGATGGCGTTGGCAATGTTGGAAGCACCTTCGATGAAGCGCACCACGATGCGGTCCAGGCACGGCGCGCCGCGCCAGTAGTCCTTGTTGGCTTCCAGCGTGATGCTCTCGCCCGTCTTCCATTCCACGAACTTGAAGGGGCCGGTGGCGATGGGGTTGGTGTTGTAGGGGGCGTCCACCATCTCCAGGCTGGAGAAAGCGTGCTTGGGGACAATGGGGATCGCCAGCGCCGTCAGCACCGCCGCATCCGGCTCGCTCAGCTTGACCTTGAAGGTATAGTCATCCACTACCTCGAACTGCATGGGCTTGTCGCCCTGCATCAGGTTGGAGCGCCAGTCAATGGCGTTCGATTCCAGTTGCACGGCCTGATAGGTGAAGAGCACGTCTTCGGCGGTGAACGGTTCGCCATCGTGCCACTTCACGCCCTGGCGCAGATGGAAGGTGTATTCCAGACCATCTTCGGAGACTTCCCACGATTCAGCCAGCGCGGGTTCGATATGGTCGCCCCAGTTCTCGCCGCCCAACAGCAGCGGTTCGGCCATGAAGGTGACCACGAACAGGCTGTTACCATCATTGGCATACAGGCCGCTCAGGGTGCGCGGGTCTGTGCCATAGGCGACGACCATCGTGCCGCCCTGATTGGGGCAGGTGAACTGTTCCCCGCCCTGAGCCATGGCCGGTGCCAGCGGTACCAGCATGGCTGCCAGCAATACACACACAATCACCAGTTTGCGCATTTCTACCTCCTGAACAATGCACCAAAACACAGGCAAGATGCCTTACCGATGAAGCTGCGGATCGAGCGCGTCGCGCAGCCCATCTCCCACGAAGTTGAACGAGAGCACGATCGTCGAGATGATCGCGCCGGGCACCACCCACATCCACCACGCCGTGCGCAGCCATTGTTGCGCGCCTTCCAGCATGGTACCCAGGCTGGCGTGTGGCGGAGGTACCCCCCGTCCCAGGAAACTGAGCGCTGATTCGGTGAGGATGGCGTAGGGCACCGAGAGCGTCGCTGCCACGATGATGGGGGCCAGCGCATTGGGCAGCAGGTGATGGATCACCTGTCGCCAGGCGGGCACCCCGATGCACCGAGCAGCTACCATGAACTCGCGCTCTTTGAGCGAGAGGAATTCGGCCCGCAGGAGTCGCGCCACGGTCATCCAGTTCAGCGCGCCGATCAGCATCACCAGCGTCAGCAATGTGCCGCCGAAGATGCCGGAGACGATCAGCAACAGGAAGAAGCCCGGTATGGACAGAAAGATGTCGGTGATGCGCATGAGCAGATTGTCCACCCAACCGCCGAAATAGCCGGCGGTTGCCCCCACCGACACGCCGATCGCCAGTTGAAAGAAGACCGCCGCTACGCCGACGAAGAGCGAGACGCGCACGCCCATCAGGGCACGCGAGAGATAGTCGCGCCCGTAGTTGTCGGTGCCGAACCAGTGATCCGCTGTTGGCGGCTGCGGGCGTCCGCGCGCATAGGAGGCGTTGATGGCGTTGGGGTCATAGGGAGCCAGGTCGTCAGCGAAAATGGCGATCAGCACCATGCCGAGCAGCAACACGGCACTGATCAGAGCCAGGCGGTGCCGCCGGAAGCGTCGCCAGAACAGACGCCAGCCGGATAGGGTCTCTTCGCGCAAGGGTAGGGCGGAAACGGCGGTTTCAGTCATAGCGGATTCGTGGATCAGCCCAGGCATAGGCGATGTCAGCCAGCAGGTTACCCAGCACAATGAGCAGCGCCGACAGCATGGTCACGGCCATGATGATGGGGTAGTCGCGCCCGTTGATGGCGTCTACGCCCAGCCGCCCCATGCCCGGCCAGCCGAAGATGGTCTCGGTGATGAATGCGCCCGTCACGATCGAGGGCACCGACAGCCCGATCAGGGTGATGGTAGGGATCAGCGCGTTGCGCAGCGCGTGAATGCCGATCACCTGCCGTTCGCGCAACCCCTTGGCGCGGGCGGTGCGGATGTAATCCTGTCCCAGCACTTCCAGCAGGGCCGAACGCTGATAGCGCGACCAGCTCGCCGTCTGCGCCAGGCTGAGGACGGTCGCGGGCAGGATGGTGTGCCGGATCACGTCCACGACGGCGGCCCAGCCCTCGTATTGTTCCCGCACGGAGTGCATCCCGACGCCCGGCAGCCAGTTCAGGCGGATGGCGAATACCTGCAGCAAGAGCAACGCCACCCAGAATACCGGCACGGAAATGCCCACCAGCGACAGGGTGCTGAGGACGTAGTCCAGCAGCGAGTAGCGCTTGAGCGCCGAAACGATGCCAATGGGAATGGCGATGACAACGGACATCAGCAGAGACACGCCGCCCAGCAGCAAGGTGTTGGGCAGCCGGTCGCCGATCTCCAGCGAGACGGGGCGGCGCGTGCGGAACGAGAAGCCCAGGTCGCCCTGCAACGTGCGGGAAAGCCAGGCCCAGTAGCGCACATAGACGGGTCGGTTGAGTCCCAGGCTCTCGCGCACCTGCGCCAGATATTCCGGGTCTGATCCCTTGTCGGGGTCAATGTACATCTGTGCCGCATCACCGGGGGCCAGCTCGATGATGGCGAACACGATGATCGAGATGGCGACCAGGAGCGGTATGGCCTGGATCAAGCGACGGGTGACGTAGCGTCCCATTCAGTCATCCCCTGGACGTGTGTACATCGAAGTCCGGTGGATTGATCAGATGGCGTTTGACACCGCAGGTTTCGGCGGCGCGGATGACGGCTTCCTCGTACCTGGCGGGGAAGTCGGCGGGCAGGTGAATGTCTATCTCGATTTTATCAATATGGTTGGTGTCGGGGTTGTAGAACATACGCTGCTTGATCTGCAACCCGTCTGTGGGAATATCGCGTTCCTGGCAAAAGCGCAGGACTTTGATGCCGGAGCAGGTGCCGATGCCGGCCAGAAAAAGATCGAACGGCGAGGGCTGCCCCTCACCTCCCGTGTAGATGCGCACGCCGCGAATCTCGGCGTCTACGCGCGTCTCGCCGGGGAAGAAAACATCCATCTCGAATGTTTCCACCGCACTGTATCCTTCTAAAGCGAGCGTCCGCAATCTGGCGGACACCTGTCGTGAGATCATGACAAACTATGGTAACGAAGACTTGCGGATCGGCAAAGAAATTCTTTTGTGAAAACTGTATCAAAACGAATTGAGCGGTTTGGGCAGAGTGAATGATTGCGTTCGGTGCTGCGGTCTCCATAGATCAGGGCGAATTCCGCTGCCTTACCGGAAGTCTTGAGAGACCGTTTGAAAGCCTCACCCCACGGCCCCCCTCCAGCCAGATGTATAGACCGGAGAGGGGGCAGCGAAGCGCGGCAGCGCCGAGCGGGAGTGAGGTAAGGTTAGGGGCAGCCCGTCATCTGAGTTCGGCGCTCAGCCGAGGCGCATGAATAACACGCAGAGGCGCAAGGGCCACCTGCGCGCCCTCCGCGCCTCTGCGGCAAAATCTCTTGCCGGAGCGGGCGTCACTCCGCGCTCTCGCCCTCCGGCAGAACGCGGCAGCACAGCACCAACTGCTTGGCCGCGCGCACGTCGTCCACGCGCTTGACCGGCGCTTTGTGTGGCGCTTCGTGCAGCAATTCCGGCGACTCGTGCGCCTCGCGGGCGATCTGCTTCATGGCAGCGATGAAGCGGTCGCACTCCTGCTTGGATTCAGTCTCGGTCGGCTCGATCAGCAGCGCTTCGGGCACGATCAGCGGGAAGTAGTTCGTCGGCGGGTGAATGCCATAGTCCATCAGCCGTTTGGAGATGTCCAGGGCGTGCACACCTTCGGCATCTTTCCAGTGCCCCATGCACACGAATTCGTGCCCGCAAATGCGGTCGAAGGGCATGGGGTAGGTGTCCTTGAGCATGGCGCGGACGTAGTTGGCGTTGAGCACAGCGTGATAGGTCACGTCGCGCAGGCCCTGCGCCCCATGCAGCGCGATGTAGGCATAGGCGCGCACCATCATCCCGAAGTTGCCCCAGAATGCCTTCAGCCGCCCGATGCTCTTTTCTGGCGTGACGAAGCCGTACAGCGGCGGGGTCTCGTCGTCGCCCTCTTCCAGGATGTCCACGATCGGGCCGGGCAAATAGGGGGCCAGTTTCTCGTTGGCGGCGACCGGTCCGCTGCCAGGGCCACCGCCGCCGTGCGGTGTGCTGAACGTCTTGTGCAGGTTGTAGTGCATCACGTCGAAGCCCAGGTCGGCGGGCTTGGCCACGCCCAGCATCGCGTTCATGTTGGCCCCGTCCATGTACATCAGGCCGCCGCAGCCGTGAATGATGTCCACGATCTCTTTGATGTGCGCCTCGAAGACGCCCAGCGTGTTGGGTACGGTGATCATCATGCCCGCCACGTCGTCGCCGCACACGCCGCGCAGCACGTCCAGGTCTACGTCCCCGTTGGCGTCCGAGGGGATCTCGACGACCTGCAGGCCGGCCATGGCGGTTGTCGCCGGGTTGGTGCCGTGCGCGCTATCCGGCACGATGATCTTGGTGCGGTGTGCTTCTCCGTTGGCCAGGTGATAGGCGCGGATCATCAGGATGCCCGCGAATTCGCCGTGCGCGCCCGCCGCCGGTTGCAGGCTGACCGCCTTCATGCCGCTGATTTCGGCCAGCCATTCTTGCAATTGATACATCAGCGCCAGCGCGCCCTGCACGGTAGATGGGTCTTGCAGGGGGTGAATGCCCGCGAAACCCGGCAGTCGCGCCATGTCTTCGTTGAGGCGCGGGTTGTACTTCATGGTGCACGAGCCAAGCGGGTAGAAGCCGATGTCAATGGCATGGTTGAACTGACTCAGGCGGGTGAAGTGCCGCACTACGTCCAGCTCGCTGACCTCTGGCAGCTCAAGCGAGGAGCGCAGCAGGTCGGCGGGCAGGTCGGCGAGCGGTACGTCGGGCGCGGGCAGGTTGACTCCCACACGCCCTGGCACGCTGAGTTCGTAGATGAGCGGCTCCAGCGGGGGCGGAGCGCCGTTCTTTTCTTGCAGCATCAGTTCGGTCATAGCGTGTTCCTCAAAAGGTGATCAGTTGTCAGTCGTCAGTGATCAGTGGCGCGTGGCCCGTGTTCAGTTCTCAACTGAAAACCGATCCCTGATCACCGAAAACTCCTCAATGCTCATGCGATAGATGCAGATGTGGCGCTTTGGCTTCCTTGAGCGCCTCCACCAGCGAATCGATCTCGTCTTTGGTGTTCATCTCGGTGACGGCGAGCAGCATTTGATTCTCGCGACCTTCGTAATCCTGGCTCAGGTCGTAGCCGCCGATGATGCCCCAATGTTCGAGCAAGAACTCGTTGATCTCGCGGACGGGCTTGGGGCAGGTGACGACGAATTCTTTGAAGAACGGCTTGCTCATGTCCACGTCGTAGCCGTCCAGCGCGTCAATCTGCTGCGCGGCGTAGTGCGCTTTGTGGTAGCACAGTTCGGCCACGCGGCGCAGACCCGTCTTGCCCATCACGCTCATATAGACGCACGCAGCCAGGGCCATCAGGCCCTGATTGGTGCAGATGTTGCTGGTGGCCTTTTCGCGGCGGATATCCTGTTCGCGCGGGCGCAGGGTCATCACGTAGGCGCGCCGCCCGTCGGCATCTACCGTCTCGCCGACGATGCGCCCGGCAATCTTGCGCACGTATTCGGTGCGCGTGGCGAAAAAGCCCAGATACGGCCCGCCGAAGCTGAGCGGAATGCCCAGTCCCTGCCCTTCGCCGACGACAATGTCCGCGCCCCATTCGCCGGGCGACTTGAACAGGCCCAGCGCGATCGGGTCGGCGACGATGCACAGCAGCGCGCCCGCCCGGTGTACGGCGTCGGCTAGGCCGGTGAAGTCGTCAATCTGCCCGAAGAAGTTGGGGTATTGCACGGCCAGCAGGGCGGTGTCGTCGTCGAGCATGTCCACCAGGTCGGGGATGGTGGCGCTGCCCTTGTCGCCGACGAACTTCAGCCCGCTGTTCTGGTGATAGGTGCGCACCACGGCGCGATATTGCGGGTGAATGCCAGGGCTGAGGATGACCTTGGGGCGCTTGCCACGAAAGTGCGCGTTGGCCATGGTCACGGCTTCGGCCAGCGAGGTCGCGCCGTCGTAATGGCTGGCGTTGGCCGCGTCCATGCCGGTGAGCATACACATCATGCTCTGATATTCGAAAATCGCCTGCAGCGTGCCCTGGCTCAGTTCCGGCTGATAGGGCGTGTAGGCGGTGAAAAACTCACCGCGTCGCAGAATGTGATCCACCACGCTGGGGATGAAGTGATTGTACGCCCCCGCGCCCAGGAAGATGGCATACTCGTTGGCCGAGACGTTGGCCCGCGCCAGGCTGTTGAGTTCGGCGGCGACTTCCATCTCGCTGAGGCCATCGGGCAGGTTGAGCGGGGGGAAGCGATTCTCCGGCGGGACGGCGTCGAACAGGTCGGCGAACGACTCGACGCCGATGGCCTTGAGCATGGCGGCGCGATCTGCGTCGGTATGGGGAATGTAGGTCATGCAGGGTGCTCCTCAAAACCACTAAACAGGCCGAAGGGGGCACCGGCAGATGCCCCCTGGTTGGCGAACAACTATGCGCTGCGAGCGGCGCAGTGTTTGGCGTAGGCGGCGGCGTCGAGCAGGTCGTTCAGTTCGGCGGGGTTGCTCAGCTTGATCTCGATCAGCCAGCCGTCACCATAGGGATCGCTGTTGATGATCTCCGGCGAGTCTTCCAGCGCAGTGTTGATGGCGGTCACCTTGCCGCTGGCGGGCGCGTACACGTCCGAAGCGGCTTTCACGCTTTCCACGGTGGCGAAGGCTTCGCCCTTTTTCACCGTGCTGCCGATCTCCACCTCGCTGAGGTCCACGAAGACGATGTCGGAAAGCTGATCCTGGGCGTAGTCGGTCAGGCCGATTTTGGCCGTATCGCCGTCCACGCGAATCCACTCGTCGTTCTCGGTGTACTTCACATTGTCGGGAGTCTTCCAGTCGGCCATAGAAATTGTTCCTTTCACTTAGACAAACGTTACCTGCCACGATGGTGATGCGACCCATGTCCCAGTGTAGCACAGCCCCAAAAAAGAAGAGGCACGCCAGTCTGGAGACTGGTTGCCTCTGTCATTGGCCTGAGAGATTCTCTCGCCGCGGCGAGATTGCCCCTTCGGCGCGCGAACGCTTTCCAGAGGTGACTCTGCGCAACGGGTACGTCAACCTGAGAGTTTCGCGGAGGCCCCAGTCCAGGCCCGGCCCGCTTGCCCCTTCGGTGGCCGCTCAACCCGGTGGGCGCGGCGCTCTCCCCGTCGGCAGTGGGATGGCAAGGGTCGCTTAAGTGTCCTGGGCAATGCCCAGCCAGGCGAACAACTCCTGGCGCGCCTGCGGCGTCAGCACCATGTTGACGGCCAGATGGCCGGTCGCATCCGTGACCAGCGTCGGGCGAAAGAGCAACTCCCCTTCCTGCGACAGGCCCAGCTCGATATTGGCCTGGCCAGTGCCCACCATGCGCATCACGGTCAGGCGCTCGGTCGGGCGAAGCTGCGCCAGACCGGTTTTCAGGTCGCGCAGGCGCGGGCGCAGGGCGATTTCCAGCGGGCCGTAGGTGGCGGAGATATTGATATACATCCCCTCGCGCCCGATCCACAGCGCTGGAGAACTATCACCTTCCTGCGAGCAGGTGAAGAGCAGGGTGTCGTTGCTTTCGTCACGACGAACCTGATCGAGTTGGCGGTAGGAACGCATGGCGCGTCGCTCCGTCGTGCGGGTAGCCCAGTGCGAGCGCATTATAGCAAGGGGTCGGAGCAGTGGCAAAAAGGATTGTCATTCGCCACAGGGAGGAGGTTCACTGCTGAGCCACCCTCTGGCGACAAAACGCACCAGAGGGTGGCAGGGTGCATGTGGGACGATCAGTTGGAGAAGGCGAAGGTGTTCACCATCGCTGCCAGATCGTCCAGCGAGGGGCTGAAATCCGACGGGCTGGCCGCGTTGAGCATGCCAATCCCTTCGTTGAAGGCGGCGATCCACTGCTCCTGTGTCCAGTTAACCCACTCGAAATCGCCGGAGACCTCGTCTGGGAAGAGCGGCGTGCTCAGACGCACGCTGGCGCTGATGTAGCGGCTGCCGTCGGCGCTGAGGCCCTGGAACGTCCAGACGAAATCGTTGCTGAGCAACGGAGACACGTCCTGACGGTAGACCACCAGGTAGCTGATGCCGCTGACGGCGGACGTATCCACGTATTCGGCGCGGGCGCGCAGCAATTGACCGGCGGGCAAGATGGGCAGGAACGGTAGCGTGTTCTGGGTGAGATTCTCAACGACAACCTGGTAGGACGACAGGTCAGGGCGTTCGGCCAGCAGGGCCTTGAGTTGTTCGACGCGCTCCGCATAACCTTCGTAGCCGGCCATGTCCGCGATCGCGTAGACGCGCACATCGCCAATCGTGGGCGGCGGGGCTTCGGGCATGGGGTCGTGCGAAATGTGCGATAGCTCGAAGCGCAGGTGTGGCGCATCTGCGCCACCCGGCCCGATCTGCGGATCATCGCCGGGAAAGTGCTGCACGGTGACGCGGCTGGCGACAGTGTCGGTGAACTCGAAGCGAAAACCATCGAAGGCGATAGCATGGGTGCCGCCCTGCGCCAGTGCAGGCGTCGCGGTCAGCAGCAGGGCGAGCACAACGAACAGACGAATGACGTTCATAGGGTTTGGCTTCCTCATGTCACTGAATGCAATGCGTAGGGTTCAGGATAGAGGAAAACCAGCTCCTGCGGATGACGGAAACCATGCGCTGCCTGGGTCGCCGCCCTACGGACAGTCACCCGGTCGCCATCGCTCAGGGCGCTTCGTCTTTCAGCAGGCCCAGTTCGGCCAGCCGCTGACGGATGGTGCGCTCGTAGCCGATGTCCTTGGGGCGATACCAACCGGGCCGTTCCATGTCCAACGGCAGATAGTGTTGCGCCACCCAGCCGCCGGGGTAGTCGTGCGGGTAGCGGTACTCGCCGCGCTCACCGTCTACCTCTTGCAGCGTCTGCCGGTAATGGTCGCGCGTGTCGCCGTAGAAGCGGTCGGTCTTGTCGCACAGGTAGGGCGGGACTTCGCCAGGGCCGTGCTGCTGAATGTGATCGAGCGCCTTCCAGATCGCGCCCGCGCTGTTGCTCTTGGGCGCGGTAGCCAGATACAGGCAGGCGTGTGCCAGGAAGTAGTGGCCTTCGGGCATCCCCACCCACTCGAACGCCTGCGCCGCCGCCGCGACGACGACCAGCGCGTTGGGGTCGGCCAGGCCGATGTCTTCGCTGGCCAGGATGAACATGCGCCGCAGGATGAAACGCGGGTCTTCGCCGGCGGTGAGCATCTTGGCCATCCAGTAAAGCGCAGCGTCGGGATCGGAGCCGCGCACACTCTTGATGAAGGCACTGATGGTGTCGTAGTGCTCGTCGCCGCTCTTGTCGTAGCGCACGGCGCGCCGCTGAATGCTCTCCTCCGCCACTTCCAGGTCAATCAGGATCGCTCCGCCGGGGCCGGGCGGCGTGGTCTTGGCGGCGAGTTCCAGGGCGTTGAGGGCGCTGCGGGCGTCGCCACCGGCTACCCGCGCCAGATGACGCGCAGCCTCGTCGGTCAGGCGGATTGGCAGGCGGCCCAGCCCGCGTTCGGGGTCTTCCAGGGCGCGGTGCAGGATGGTGATGATCTCGTCTTCGGTCAGCGGCACCAGTTGGAAGACACGGCTACGGCTCAGCAAGGGATTGACCAGGGAGAAGAAGGGATTCTCGGTCGTGGAGCCGATCAGCACGACGGTGCCGTCTTCCACATAGGGTAGCAGGCCGTCCTGCTGCGCCTTGTTCCAGCGGTGAATCTCGTCAATGAACAGCACCGTGCCCTGCCCATACATGCCCAGCCGTTCCTGTGCGGCGGCGATCAGGTCGCGCAGTTCCTTGACGCCAGAGGTGACGGCGTTCAGGCGGCTGAAATGGCGGCGCGTGCGGTGCGCGATGATGTTGGCCAGGGTGGTCTTGCCCGTCCCTGGCGGCCCCCACAGGATGATCGAGGTGAGCTGATCGGCCTCGATGGCGCGCCGGAGCAATCGTCCCGGCCCGATGATATGCTGCTGACCCACGAATTCTTCCAGGGTAGTCGGGCGCATCCGCTGCGCCAGCGGGCCGGTCAGGCGTTGGTGTTGCTGGCGACCGTAGTCGAACAGATCGGGCATGGCGGGCCTCACAGGTTCTCTACATCTCAGGCGGGACTCGTATTATAGCGCAGGCGGGCCGAACGAGGGGCGTTGCGCGGCAGTCCGGCGGTCAGCGGGAGTTCACCGCAGAGGACACGGAGGGCACAGAGAAGTACACAGAGATTTCTCTGGGCTTTCTGCGTCCTTGGTGGTGAGAAACAACCCTCGCCGCGTCGTAGTCCGCGCGTCGGGCAAGAGTATCATGCGCCAGCAGCGGCAGCCGGTATAATCGAGCGCCTGAGGCTGACCGCTGCGCTGACACGGAGGAAACAGGATGGCTCACCGTCTGCGTGCCCTGTTGGGGACTGGGGTAATCGTCATCGCCCTCTTGTTCGGTTCGGTAGGGGTGACGCGCGCCCAGGGCGACGATCAGTGCGCGGCGCTCTACCAGGCGGGCACGATTGCCCTGATGACGCATTGCTTCGGCGCACCGGTGGGCACGGTCTGCGCTGCGGCGGACGCCGTGCAGATCGAGATGCAGTCCGGCCAGGTGCTGGAACAGGCGGGCAGCAAGGCACATCTTGCGGGCGTGTCGGCAGTACGTGCCCTGCCCGGCGATGGGAGCGCCTGGGGACTGGCGCAGGTATCCCTGCCCGACCCCCTCGATGCGCGGCGCTCGGCAGTGCTGATCCTGCTCGGCCCGGCGGACGTAGTCTTCGAGCCAACGCCGGCGCGCTCGCCCGAAATCCTCCTGTCGCTGAGTGCTCCCGCCGAGCCGTTCCCCTGCGACGGCCTGCCGCGGCCTGGGCTGTTGGTGCAGTCTCCGCCCAATGCGATCACGCTGCTGCGCGTCAACGGGATCGGGCTGGCGGTCAACGGCCTGGCGCTGCTGCAGATGGACGGGGCAACGCTGCTGGTCAGCGCCCTGACCCGCGAGACCATCTTGAGCGAGAGCGGCACGGTCATCTTCGCCGGGTACGCGGCGCGCGTGGGAGCGGAGGGCGTCTCGCCGGTGACGCCTTATGATCCGGCATGGGTGGCCCATCTGCCCACCGAAGTGCTGCCGCGCATCGAGGTCGTGGCGCTGCCCGGCAACGCCCTATTGACGGTCGAGGCGACGCTGTTCTCCCGTCCGGCGCTGGAAGCGTATACCAACACAGTGATCCGCGCCGGACTGCCCGTCAATGTGCTGGGGCGCAGCGCTGACGGGGAATGGCTTGCCGTGCGCAGTTACGACGGCGCGCTGGGCTGGATGCCGCGGGATGCGCTCGACGTGCGCGTGCCCGGCGAGATTCCGGTCGTGGAAGGGTCGCCCCGCCCTCCGGCTCGCCCGTTCGGGGCCGTGTATGGCTATGTCGAGACGAACGCGGAGTACAACAACCTGCGCGACGGGCCGGGTCAGCAGTACGCCATTGTGGCGACCGTGCCCTTCCGCACGGCCCTATCGCTCTACGGGCGCAGCCGCGATGATCAGTGGTTGTATGTGGAGCTGACAGATGGCACGCGGGCCTGGATCAATGCCGATCTGATCAGCCCCGGCACGCCCTACCCGCGCGACGAGCTGCCCTACGTCCCCGAAGGAGAGTGATCGGCGGCGGGGTCTTCGGGAGATTGCCGGGGGTGCTCGGCTGATCTATCCAGCAACAGCAGGTCGAGGTTATGTTCGGCGCGCTGCCGCAGGCGTTGAAAGAGCCAGAACAGCCCGGCGAACGGCCATACCTTGATCGCCAGGGGCAGACCGCAGTCGGGGCAGGGCAGCAGGCCAATGCCCAGCACGCCCGCCCAGGCGATCAGCCGGTTGTTGAGCGCCAGACGCCAGCGTCGTTGCATGGGGATGTGCTCCTGAGGGTGGCTCATTCTCTTGTCTTTACGCCCTCTTGATAAGTCAGTATAGTACAAAGTACAGACGTACATGGCGAATTACGGAGAGCGGAAATGCCAAGGCAATGGATCGTCTCGAACCCGAAGGTAATGATGGGTAAACCTGTCATTGCCGGGACACGTATCACTGTTGAACTGATTCTGGAGAAGCTCGCGGCGGGTGAGTCCATTGAGGATATTCTGGAGGCGCATCCGCACCTGACCCGCGACGCTATACTGGCGGCACTGGCCTTCGCTCGCGACGCGCTACGCGCCGATGTGGTTTACCCCCTGTCCGAGACGACCCCGTGAAATTCCTGGCTGACGAGAGTGTTGATCTGCCGATCGTGGAGCGTCTGCGGCAGGACGGTCATCCGGTTACCTGTGTGACGGAGTTGGGGCCAGGCATGACGGACGATGAGGTTCTGAATCTGGCCAATCGCGAAGCCGCTCTGTTGCTTACCGCAGACAAGGATTTCGGCGAAATGATCTTTCGCCAGCGTTTGCATACGCACGGGATCGTTCTGGTGCGCCTGGCAGGGCTATCACCCGCTCGGAAAGCAGAAATAGTTGCTCTGGCTATCAAACAACACGCCGCAGAACTTCCTCGCGCATTCGCTGTGATCGGGCCGGAGACGTTGCGCATCCGCCATGCTGCCAGGCCCGATCGGTGAGGGGAGTGAGCGCCAGACGCCAGCGTCGTCGCATGGGGATGTGCTCCTGAGGCCGCTCAAATGTGGCAATGTGCCATACTCTCGCCCTTGCTCTTCCTGGTCGGTGCTACTGTGCGCTTTCGAGCATGGTCTGCACTGCCTGCCCAATGGCGAAGAAGTCCGGCAGCGGCTCTTCCCACAACGTGGGGACGTGCAGTTCCAGGCCGGGCAACAGGGGAGTGCGGTAGTGCCCGCTTTGATCGGGCAAGATAGTGGCGAAACGACCCATTGCCTGGCGACGCAGGAAACGGCATTCCTGCCGCAACGGGTCTACGATCCAGTATTCTGCCACACCCGCCTTCTCGTATTCCTCGAACTTGTCTCCATAGTCGCGGGCGATACTCTCGTCCGAGACGATTTCTATGCAGATATCGGCAGGGCCGATCATCGCGGTATCTGTGAGATTGCCAGAGTTCGTGTGCAGAATCACCTGCAGATCGGGTTCGCGCATGGTTTGCAGCGTGTCCAGGCGCATCACGAACGGCGCGCTGCGCACCTGTCCGATCGGCTTCAGGGCGAAATACGCTTCCAGCAACAGACGGAAGTAGGCGGAGAGGCGGTCGTGAGCGGAGGAAACGGGCGCCATCTTGATGACTGTTCCCCGACTCCATTCGCAGAAGTCACCAGCATAACGCGCCAGGTACTCTTCTGCAGGGACGTTCAGCGCAACAACGCGCCCTGAAGGGTAGGTGACAGGCGCTGAAGCGGTCTGCGAGGTCATGTCCAGTTTTTCCCACTCTAAAGCCATGACTCCATTGTAGCAGAAGTCTGGCCGAGCCGGGGGGTGAGGTCATCCCTCCCTGCACCGCGCGCGCTCCAGGTACTCCGCCAGGAAGCGACCGGTGTGGCTTTCTGGCACCCGCGCCACTTCTTCTGGCGTGCCCTCGGCGACCAGGTAACCGCCGTCTTCGCCGCCCTCCGGCCCCAGGTCTATGATGTGGTCGGCGACCTTGATGATGTCCGGGTTGTGCTCGATGATCAGCACCGTGTTGCCGCGATCTACCAGCGACTGCAGCACGTCAATCAGGCGGGCTACATCGGCGGTGTGCAGGCCGGTAGACGGCTCGTCCAGCACGTAGAGCGTCTGACCGGTAGGGCGCTTGGAGAGTTCGCGGCTCAGCTTGACGCGCTGCGCTTCCCCGCCGCTGAGGGTCGGCGCGGGCTGCCCGATACGGATGTAGCCCAGGCCCACTGCCGCCAGCGTCTCCAGCTTCTGGCGGATGGCGGGGATGTTGGCGAAGAACTCCAGCCCCTCGCTGACGGTCATGTCCAGCACGTCGGCGATGCTCTTGCCCTTGTACTTCACCTGGAGCGTCTCGCGATTGTAGCGCGCGCCCTTGCAGACTTCGCAGGGCACGTAAATATCCGGCAGGAACTGCATCTCGATCTTCAGTTGACCCTCGCCGGCGCAGTTCTCGCAGCGCCCGCCCTTGACGTTGAAGGAAAAGCGCCCGGCCTTGTAGCCGCGAATCTTGCTCTCCGGCAATTCGGCGAACAGGTCGCGAATGTGATCGAAGAGCTTGGTATAGGTGCCGGGGTTGCTGCGCGGCGTGCGCCCGATCGGCGACTGATCAATGTGGATCACCTTGTCTATGTATTCCAGGCCCTCGATGGCGTCGTGTTCGCCGGGGCGCTCCTTCGACCCGTAGATCACCTGCGCCAGCTTCTTGTAGAGCACCTCGATCATCAGCGTGGATTTGCCCGACCCGCTGACGCCGGTGATCACGATCAGCTTGCCCAGCGGGATGGTCACGTCAATGTTCTTCAGGTTGTTTTCGCGCGCGCCGCGAATGACCAGGCACTGCCCGTTGCCGGGGCGACGCCGTGCGGGCAGCGGAATACACTTGCGCCCGGACAGATACTGCCCGGTGATGCTGCTGGGGTGATTCATGATCGCTTCCGGGGGGCCTTCGGCGACCACATAGCCGCCGTGTTCGCCCGCGCCCGGCCCCAGGTCAATGATCCAGTCGGCGGCGAGCATCGTCTCGTGATCGTGCTCGACGACGAGCAGCGTATTGCCCAGGTCGCGCATCCCTTCCAGCGTGGCCAGCAGACGCGCGTTGTCGCGCTGATGCAGCCCGATGCTCGGCTCGTCCAGCACATACAGCACGCCCGTCAGTTGACTGCCGATCTGCGTCGCCAGGCGGATGCGCTGTGCCTCGCCGCCGCTGAGCGTGCCCGCCGTGCGGTTCAGCGTCAGGTAGTCCAACCCCACGTTGACCATGAACTGCACCCGCGCCTCGATCTCCTTGAGAATCTGATGGGCGATCTGCAGTTCGCGCTCGGAGAGCAGCGGATGCCCGTTGACATCGGGGCCGGTGCCGCGCAACGCCTGCACCCAGCGCAGCAGGTCTTTGACGGGCATGGCGGTCACCTCGTGAATGGGGCGACCGGCGACCGTCACCGCCAGCGCTTCCGGGCGCAGACGATGCCCTTTGCACGCTTCGCACGGGCGCTCGCTCATGAATTCCTCGTACTTGGCCCGCATGTATTCGGACGTGGTCTCGCGGTAGCGGCGAGCGATGTTGTTCAGCACGCCCTCGAACTGCGTGACGAAGCTGAAATGGCTGCCGTCGTCGCGGCGATGCTCGATGCGCACGTCCTCGTCCGACCCGTAGAGCAACAGGTTGCGCTGCGCTTCGGTGAGATCGCGCCAGGGCACGTCTACGGGGATGCCGAACTGCTGGCAGGTCTGCAACAGGATGGCCCGCGTCCAGCTATCGTGACTGCTGGTGGCCCAGGGCGCTAACGCCCCCTCGCGCACCGACAGGTTGGGGTTGGGCACGATCAGGTCGGGGTCGAACTCGCGGCGCATCCCCAACCCCTGGCAGACGGGACACGCCCCGTGCGGGCTGTTGAAGGAGAAGGTGCGCGGCTCGATCTCCGGCAGGCTGACGTGCCCGTGCACGCAGGCCAGATGCTCGCTGAACAGGTGATCCACCGGATGGGCCGGGTCGGTCACGTCGTTGACCACGATCACCCCGCCGCCCATCTCCATCGCCGTCTCGACGGAGTCGGTCAGGCGGGTGCGGGCGGCGGCGGCTTCTTCGCCCTGCGGGTCGTCGTAGTGACGCACGATCAGGCGGTCTACCACTACCTCGATGGTGTGACTCTTGTAGCGTTCCAGCTCGATGTCCTCGTCCAGGTCGCGCACTTCGCCGTTGATGCGGGCGCGCACGAAACCGGCCTTGCGGATGTCTTCCAGCACCTTCTCGTGACGCCCCTTGCGATCCTTGATGATGGGGGCCAGGATTTGCACGCGCGTGCCGTCCGGCCAGCTTTCGATGGCGTCTACCACCTGTTGCGGCGACTGCGCCACCACTTCCTGCCCGCAGACGGGGCAGTGTGGCACGCCGATGCGGGCGTAGAGCAGGCGCAGATAGTCGTAGATTTCGGTGACGGTGCCCACCGTCGAGCGCGGGTTGTTGGAGACGCTCTTCTGGTCAATGGAAATGGACGGCGACAGCCCCTCGATCTGATCCACGTCCGGCTTTTCCATCTGCCCCAGGAACTGCCGCGCGTAGGCCGAGAGCGACTCGACATAGCGGCGCTGCCCTTCGGCGAAGATGGTGTCGAAGGCCAGCGAGCTTTTGCCGCTGCCGCTGAGGCCGGTGATGACCACCAGCTTGTCGCGGGGGATGGTCACGTCAATGTTCTTCAGGTTGTGCTCGCGCGCGCCGCGCACGACGATCTGATTCTGGGCCATAGGGGGCTTCCTGCACTCACCAACGATCGGATCAGCGCCAGGGGAGGGCGCCTGCGACGGGGCAGTCATGCGAACGGATGGTCGGAACGTGCGTTCTAGAGTGTACTGCCCAAATCCCGTTCTGTCAAAAGCAACCGGCGCACAGGCCAATCCATGAGTCTAGCAGAAGGCCAGGGGCGCGACAATGGCGAATGGAGGCGGGGACTGCCAGGGGCGGGGAGAGACGGGAAGACTTCCGAAGTCTGCGCAGACTTCG
>DDBP01000308.1 GCA_002332795.1 Anaerolineales bacterium UBA2029
CTCCCGTCGCGCGACGGGAGGCTGTTGCGGCTACAGCAGCACTTGCGTGCCGAGCTCGACGACGCGGTTGGGCGGAATCTTGAAGAAGGCGGTGACGCTGCCGGCGTTGCGGTGCAGGGCGACGAAGACCCGTTTGCGCCACAGGCGCATCTCGGGGCTGGGGCGGGGAATGACCGACTCGCGCCCCAAGAACCAGGAGGTCGCCAGCGGCTCGCACTCCAGTCCCAGGGAGGCGGCCCCGGCGAGCGCCGCAGGCAAGTCCGGCTCGTCCATGAATCCGTAGCGCACGATCACCTGCCAGAAATTTTCCGGCAGGGCTTTCACTTCGAGCCGCTCTGCGGGCGGCACGTAGGGGACGTCCTCGAAGTGGACGCTTGCCACCACCACGCGCTCGTGCAGGATCTTGTTGTGCATGAGGTTGTGCAGCAGCGCATGTGGCACCCGGTCGGGGTGGGCGTTGAGGAAGACCGCCGTACCCGGCACGCGCAGCGGCATGCCGCCCTTCAGCGACTCGATGAATCCCGCCAAGCTCATGCGTCCGCCCTCGAGGCGCTCGATGAGCAACTCCCGCCCCTGTTTCCAGGTGAGCATCACCACGAAGACTACCAACCCCACGCACAGCGGGAACCAGCCGCCGTCGGGGATTTTCATGACGTTGGCGGTAAGGAAGGTCAATTCCACCGCGAGGAAACAGGCAAAGAGCGCCACGGCGCGCGCCCAGCCCCAGCCCCAGGCCGGCTTCCCACCACGTCCGCAGCGCGTGCCCTGCCCCCACGATCTCCGCCAGCAGCCAGGTGATCACCAGCAGCGTCACGGGAAAGGCGATCATGTGCGCGTGCAGGTCGCCATACAGGAAGGTGAAGTAGGGCATCTCGGCGATGGCCCCCTTGCCGGCGTTGTTGGGCAGCTCGCTGATGATGCGCGTCGGCCCCCAGTACCAGCGATGCGTGTGCATGGGCAACGGCTGCCCATCCAGCACCTTGCCCAGCCCGCCGAAGAAGGCGCCGATCTGTCTGCGCAGGTTGGTCAGTCCATATTCCCACAGGCGCAGCAATGGCGGATGGTTCGCGTAATCCTCGATGTACTGATCCACGCGCTGCTGCGTGAGCATGGTCACGATCAGGGCGTCGCCCGCCGCGACCGGCTCGCGGCCATAGCGATCCTGGAATGCCCTGGCCTCCTCGGCGTAGAAGCGCTCATAGAGCTGATCGCGCTGCGCTTCGATCTCCTGCCGCCGCACCTGACTGTACAGCGGCTGCTGCTCCCAGCCGTCCAGCCTGGCCACGTTGGTCACGAAGACGTGCAGCGTGCCCAGGTTGCCCAGGATCACCGCCAGCGCCAGCGCCAGGAAACCGGCCAGCCAGGCGTTGCCGCGCGGCGCGCTGACCTCGTCCGGCGGCACCTCCCAGGACGGGGTCATTTCGGCTCCAAGCGCCGTAGTCTCCCCCTCTGGTTCGGCTGAAGAGGGGGAGGCAGGGGAGGAGATAGTCGCCCCCTCGATCTGCCCCGGCCTCACCGAACGCGCCCGCACCCAGTTGTAGGCGATGCTGAATACGCCGATGCCCGTCATGGCGAACAGGGTGGGGATGATCAGGTTATAGGCCACGGAGGGCACGATCCCCAGCAACTTGACCGGCGCGCCGACGATCACATAGCCGAAGTAGTAGTAGTTGATGTAGCCGCCCGCGAACCACGGATCGAGCGGCGGGAAGACCGTGCTGCGCAGCACAGCGTTGAAATAGGCGAAGTCCATCGGCTTTTCGCCGCCGAAGCTGCCGTGCCACAGGTCGGGATTGCTCAGCCGCACGCCCAGGAAGGCCAGGAACAGGGCCAGCGTCAGGGCTTCCATGATCAGCAGGAAGCGCCAGTTGCCCCGCACATAGCGCCGGAACTGCGCCCTTCGCCGCCAGATCGCCGCGACGCTGAGCGCGCCCAGCGCCAGCAACAGCGCCGCGATCCCCGCCCGTGACCAGGCGCGCAGCTTGAGCGCCCCCAACACCCACGCCGCCCAGGCCACGATCACCCAGGCCGCGATCTTGGCCGCCGGGTAGGCACGGTCCGGCAGACCGGGCAACGCTACGAACAGCAGCGGCCACGCCAGCCATCCCGCCAGCACCATCAGCGCCCACCAGACGATCACCGCCAGAACCTGACTGCGGTTGAGCGCCGAGGCGCGGTCGAATAGCTCGCGCCAGGTGCCACCCTCGCGCTGCACCTGCCAGGTCTCTTCGTCGAAGTGCAGCAGAGTCGGGGCTTTGGTCGCTTCTTCGGCCCGCCAGGTCACCACGCCCACCGGCTCCGGATCGGCCACGTAACCGGTCGCCGCCGACCGTACTGGTCGGATGGTGACGCTCTCCAGCAGCGCGCGCACCTGCTCCGACGAATAGGCGTCCGTCTTGCGGAAGACCAGCACGATCGGGTGATCGTAGACGGAGAAAGCTTCCTCCGCCTCCCAGTGCTCGTTGACCCAGTCCGGCAGGTCGTCGAGCGGCGTCACCTGATCGCGGATGCGGAACGGGCCGAGCGTTGGCGGCGATTCGAACTGCCGCACCAGTTCAAAGCCCAGTCGCCCGTCGAAGAGCGCGTCGTAATAGGTCAGCGTCATCGGCCAGCGCCAGGGGATGCGCGACAGCGAATCGTAGAAACGGTTGCTGGTGATCACCAGGTAGTCCGCCTGATCCAGGGCGGTCATCATCGCTGTGATCTTCTCCTGAGTGTCCTCGGATACCATCCACAGCTTGATGCCCTGGTAGTGCGCCCCGTACATGTTCACCGCCGGGCAGTCGTGCGCCGACAGCCCCGACGGCAAATCGTCGCGATAGACCACGTCATCCGGCAATGGACAGACCGTCCACGGCACGGGATCGTCCCAGTCGCCCTCCCAGGCGATGACCGGCCCAGACGTGTAGACCGGGTCGAGCGCCTCTACCGTCAGCGCCAGCGTCTGCGGCTGCCCCAGCGCGTCGGTGCGGCGCACGCGCAGCGGCGGGTCGAAGATCACCGTCTGCGCCGGGCCGAGCGGGTCCGCGCCCGCGTTGAAATCGCCGCGCACCTCCGCCGAGACCTGCGTCCCGTCGGGCGCAGTCAACGTGAAGCGGACGGCTTCTTCGCCGTCGTCGCGCAGCGGATCGCCCAGGTGCGGGATGTCGAGTTGCCGGATCACGCCGTCAATGGGGATGGGCACCTGCAGGGTGTCACTGCCGCCCACGTTCCAGTGTGTCGGTGTCTCCGGAACGTCGTCACCGTATCCGTGCAACAACGACTCCGCCTGGAAATTGAGTTCGACCGACGCCGGCATCCCGTCGGACACCAGCGTCATCCCCACGGAGGCATTGCTCAGCGCTGACCCGTTGTTGTCCACCACCTCGCGCACCAGCGTCGCCGCCCCCTGCACGGCAGTGACTTCCAGCACATAGGCCGTCGCCGGGTCGCCCGCCACGGTGAGCGGCACCTCGTCGTCCGGCTCGACCGTATAGGCCAGCCCGTAGGGCGAAACGTCCGCCGTCAGGTCGGCGCGGATGGTACGCTCGAACAGCAGTTGCCGCCCCAGGGCCGGGTCAGACTTCAACAGGCGCACGCGCACCGCCTCTGGCTCCGGCGTCTGATGCGGGTCGAACAGGCGATTCAGGGTGAGGCGCGTCAGGCGGGCGTCGGCGGGCACGGTGAAGGTCACCTCGACGCTCTCGCCCTCCGCCAGCGGCGTGATGGCAGGCGGCGCGGAGACGTATGACCGCCCGATGTTGATCAACTGCCGTGTGCCGTCGTCGCCCTCCACCCACAGGCCGAAGTCGCCGGGCACCGTCTCCTGGAACCAGCGCGACGCCGCCACGCGCGTCAACTGCTGCCGGTGAATATTGTGGAAGGCAAAACCGTACAGCGCCGTATAGCCCAGGGTCACGACCAGCAACGCCCACGAACCGCCGACTGCCAGTCGCCGCAACGCGGGACGGCGCAAGGCCTCGCCCCTGGCCTCTCCGTGCCCGGTCAACCCCCTCTCCATGGATGGAGAGGGAGCAAGGGGGTGAGGTAAACCAGACGCAGCAGGGCCGCCCGATGGATGTTCTGACCGAACCCCTCGCCGCGCCGCGGCCATCAGCCCCAGCAAGGCCCATGCGCCAAAGAGCGCCAGCGCCGGATAGATTGGCAGAAAATAGCGCATGGTCGTCACCCAGCGCCCGCCCAGCCAGCCGAAGAGCACCAGCACCCACACGAAGGGCAGCGCGTGCCGGGTCCAGCCGTGCCGGGCACGGACGATGGCCAGGCCCGCCCAGGCCCAACCTCCCCAGGCGATCAGGCCCAGCGGCAGCCCAAAGCCCCACAGGACGATGTTGCGCCAGGGGTAGAAATAGGGGATGCGGCTGGCCCACTGATGATCCGGCGGGCCGTCCCAGTCGCCGGAGGTCAAATGCGCGGCTTCGGCGATGTCTTCGCGCCAGCCGGGGTTGAACTTCAGTCCGAAGATGCCCGGCCCCAGGAAAGCATGGGGTTGCAGCAGCCGAAATGCGACGAACGCCAGCACCGCCGCCGTCAGCAGACCGCTGAGCGCCACGCCCACCAGCCGCGAGCGCAGCGCCCGGTGCAGGGCTGTGTCCAGCGCGGGCAGAGCGCGCAGCGCCGCCGCCACGCCGATCAACAGCGCCAGCGGTGCCACGTTGACACGGCTGGCGACCGCCCCGCCCAGCGCCACGCCGAAGAGGGCGTAGTCGGTCAGTTCGCTGGTATCGAAGACCAGCAGCAGGGTGCTCGCCAGGGCCACGAACAGCGCCGCCCACTGCGCCAGTCCGCCCCAGACGATGCCGATCACCAGGGCCACCCACAACGCCCCCACGGTCGCGCTGAGGCTCACGATCCCGCGCTGAGCGGCCAGGCCACGCGATCGCGCCCGCACCGCCCTGGCCGCGGCGTAAATCGCCAGGACGATCACAGCGTAGACCAGGCTCGCCACGCCCTGCGCCAGCAGATCGTTCGCCAGGGCAAAGTCGCGCCGCGCCGCCAGGCTCACTGCCCCCCAGCCAAGCAGGTGCAGCAACGACGCCAGCGGGCCGGTGAGGGCGGGCAGCCAGCCCCGCCCGCGCCCCGTCCAGGCGCTGACCGCCCACAGCGCGGCGAAGATCAGCAGCGCGGCAATGCCCAGCGCCAGCAGCCCCAGGATCGGGTAGCGGTGCGCCCCCGTCTCCCAGATCACGCCGCCGAACCACACCAGCGTATAGAGCAGCGGCAGCGGTCCCTGTCGCCAGCCAGCCCCGTCCAGGGCGCGCACGGCGCAGTACAGCGCCAGCGTCACCCAGAAGGTGGTGAAGGCGTCCACCGTCCAGAAGTGCGACTGCTGCACGGGGAACGCCGCCACGCCATAGAGCGCCGCCGCCAGCAGCCCCGTCCACGGCCCGTAGAGTCGCCGCCCGATCAGGAAGATCACCAGGACGGTCAGCCAGTCGGCCAGGCCGGAGACTGTGCGACCCGCCAGTTGCGCCCCGCCGTATTCTTCCCAGTACCGGGTGGGGGTGTAGTCCACCACGCCGTCGTCGTCGAAGGCCAGCAGCAACGCCTGCACGTCGCGCGAAAGCTGCGAGTGCGCCGCCCCGACCGCGTGCACAGTGAACAGGGGAAATTCGCCGTAGACGTACAGCCCTTTGCCAATGTTGTTGGGGTTCAGCGGCGAGCACTCGGCGTCGAAATAGCCGCCGCGTCCCGCCCCCCAGACGGAATCGCTCGCCGGATAGCGCTGCTCGCAACGGGCGCGGTGCGCCTCCTGCTCAGCAGACGAGCGATCGGTGAATTGCAGCGGCCCGCCGAGCAGGCTCACCACGTCGGTCAGGAAGCGCTCGTCGGGGTGCAGGTGTGTATAGTCGTCCCAGTTCTGCGCGTCGAAGCGCAGCCACGCCGCCACTGCCAGCACTCCCGCCAGCAGGACATAGACCAGCGCCCCCCGCCAGTCGGCCCACAGCCAGCGCGGACGCGCCGCCCTGCCAACGGCGGGTACCTCCTCCAGGACTGCCGCTGGCGCGAGCACCTCGACGGGCTGCGCCTCGGTCGTCGGCGCAGACAGCAGCTCTTGCGGGGGATCGGGCATATGGCCGGGCGAAGGAGTCGCCCCGGCCAGCTCTGGTTCGCGGGTTTCAGGATCGGGATACACGGTCTCGTCGGTCAAGCAACGTCTCTCGCGTCAAACCATGCCGGCCCGCCGATCACGGTCAGACCTTTACACTCTACACGCACAGGGCGAAGTTTCCTCAGCGGGCGGGAAGTCACGGCAACGCCCCCGCCCACACCTTGTAGATGAAGAATTCATCCTGGGCATAGACACCCGGCTGCATTTCCTGGTTATAGCGGTAGACGATGGTTTCGCCGCCGGGGAACAGGCGGGGTAGCGCTTCGGCGGTCGCCGTATCTGCCGGATGATACATCACGAACAGCGGCCTGGTGGGATCGTAGGCATAGGGCGTGCCGCGACTTTCGGCCATCGCCGTGAGCAGATCGTCAACGCTCGCCACGCTATTCGGCCAGCGAATATCGCCCGCCATGGCCCCCAGGATGCGGTGATCGAGCCAGTGCGGATAGGCGATTACATAGGCGTTGCCAAAGCTGCCTTCGCCGTGCGCGAACTCGCGCAGCGGCTGACTGATCTCGCGGTAGGGTCGCCAGCTTCGGCTATAGCCCACCCGATAATCGGTGAAGTAGTGCTCCCACTCCGGCCCGATGCCATGCCACAGCACCAGCGCCAGGAGCGCCAGCCCCAGCACGCGCCCGGCAGGAACGCGCTCACTCCGGTCTAGCTGACTCAGTCGCCAGCCCAGCACACCCAACGGCAGCGCCGCGATCATGAACGCTGCCGGAATGGTGCCGCTGGCGCGGGTGAAACTGGGATTCTCGATCGGGTAGGCCAGCGTCAGCGCCGTCGGCAGCAGCATGATCAGGATGGACACCGGCAGCAACCACAGCACGGAATCGCGTCGCCGGGCCGCCCAGACGCCCCACACCACCAGCCCCAGCGCAGCCAGTCCTCCCAGAGCCGGGCCAAGCGCGGGAGCCAGACCCGCGTTGTTGATCCAGGCAGCATCGCCGCGCCAGTGAAACATGCGCAGCGCGTTGGCGTAGTTGCTGAAGAACACGTCGCGCTGCTCCCAGAGGCGCTCGATCTGCTCGCTCAGCGACGGCTGGTAGAACTCCTGCTGTCCGGCTTCGTTGGTGCGCACGAAGGCCATGTCGCCGAACATGCGCCCGCGCGTGCGGTTCCAGAACTCGGCTTCGTGCAGGCGACTGTAGTGATACATCGGCGCGTAAATGGCCAGCGCCACCACCGCCGCCACGAACAGACCGTTGCCCCAGATCAGCAGACGGTTGTCACGCCGATGCCGGAAGGCCAGCACCAGCCAGGCCAGCCAGCCCATTGCCAGCACGGGCAGGTACAGCGCCAGACCTTCGCCCAGGTCGCGCGTTGACGGATCGTTCGATGTTTCCAGCACGCTGCTGGCATAGGTCAGCGCCAGCAGCGGGACGAAAGCCAGCGCGGCCAGTCCTCCTGCCTCGGCCAGCATACGTCCGCGCGCCCGCGTCCCCCGCAGCGCGCCCGGCACCGCCAGCGCGAAGCCGACCACGACCAGCACGGGCAGCATGCGGTTGGCCTGGTAGAAATAGAAGCCCGCGCCCAGGACGGCCCCCAGCAAGACAAAATCGCGCGTGCGGGCGTAGCGGATGACCCGCGCCAGCAGGCCGATGACCAGCGCCGTCGTCAGGGGTGTCAGGGCGATGCGCAACCCCAGCCGCGAGAGCATGACGTGCCACCCGCTGATCGCCACCAGCCCGGCCAGGGCAATTCCCACCCAGTGACCGAGCTGCCGATCCTCCGCCGACTCCGTGCCGATCACCTGGCGGGCCATCCACCACAGGGCGGGCAGCGTGAGCAGCCCTTCCAGGGCTGTCGCCAGCTTGAGCGCGGTGAAGTTGAAGCCCACGCCCAGCGGCCCGGCGATCAGCGCCACCAGGTACATCTGGAAGGCTTCGCGGCCCCCGTTATTAGGGAAGAAGACGGCGTAGTAGCCGTCGTGCACTTTGAGCGCGTCGAGCAGCTTTTCGATGTGATCGCTGGTCATTTCCGGCGGCGTCGAATCCAGCGCGTGCAGCCGGAAGACTGCCCCCAGCACGATGACCGCCAGCAACGCCAGCCCTGGCCAGCCGATCAGCGAGCGCCAGCGCAGGCGCGGCCACGACAACGACCGCCAGTGCACCTTTTCGCCGACGATGACGATCCACAGGGCGACGCTCAGCGCCCAGCCGAGCACGCCCCGCCCGGTCAACACCACGTCGGTGACCTGGCCGAGCGCGTTTCGCGAGACGTTCCAGCGAACAGTGAGCAGCGAGCACAACATGGCCAGGACGAGCAGCGCCAGTCGTCGCCAAGTGATGGGCACCGCCTGCGGGGCTGCCTCTGGCTGCGCCGCCCGCATGACCGACCGCACCACGTAGACATCGTCTGCCGCGGCGGACGGCGGCTCGCCGACGGAGACCTCGACCGGCGCGGTCGTCCCCAGCAACACGACGCCCCACAGGCACAGCGCCAGCGCGATCCATAGCGCCGCGCCGGGCAGACCGCCCAGTCCCAGGGCGGCCAGCAGCAAGGCCCCGCCCGCCGCCAGCAGGCATCCCGCAACCCACAGGTGCGGCAGGTCGTGCGCGTGAAAACGCCCCCACAGTCGCCGGTGCAGGGCGGGCAGGCGCGCCGTCAGCCAGCTTCGCGCCTCCCACATCTCCACGCCGACCCACAACACGCCGGCCAGCAGCAACCACACTTCAGCGCCGTTCGGGTCGAAGCGGGCGCGCAGCAGGGGAGTCTGTGCCGCGTTGTAGAGCGCCGCGCCGCCGCGCAAGGCCAGCAACAGCGCCAGCACAGCCGCCCCAACCCAGACGCCCGTCGTCCGCAGTACTTCGCGCCAGCGCACGCCGACCGCTTCCGCGGACAGCATCTGTTCTGGCGGGACCATCGGCGCGACCTCGCCCGCGGGCAGCGACGGCGCTTCGGCAGG
>DDBP01000305.1 GCA_002332795.1 Anaerolineales bacterium UBA2029
GCGCGGGAGGGGGATGAGGGCAAAAAGTGCATAACACGCTCTAGCCCTGTCCGCCCTTGAACGTTCTGCGCAGTTCCCCTCTGCACGGGCGCGATCATAGCCCGCCCACGACGATCGCGCCACGGGCAAAGGGAAATTTACCCTCACTCAGTTGACCCGCGCGGCGCAGTGTTGTTCAATAGGATTGGTTGCCATGCCACTGGATAGCGGCATGGGCCGAAAAGTTCACCGTTTCGCTATGCAGGCCAAGGAGAGAGAATTTGATGACGCGCAAGTTTCCTTCACTGTTAATCGGCATTGCCATTGTGATTGTGGTCGGCTCGCTGCTCAGCGGTTGCCAGGGCGAAAAGGGCGAACCCGGCCCGCCCGGCCCGGAAGGCCCCGCCGGTCCTGCCGGTCCGCCTGGCGAACCCGGCCCGCAGGGTGAACCCGGCTGCACCCCCGCGCTCAGCTTCGAGGGCACCGTCCTGCAGATTGACTCCGACTGCGACGGCGAAATTGACCTTACCCAAGACCTGCAAGGCCCGCCCGGCCCGCAAGGCGAGCCTGGGCCACAGGGCGAACCCGGCCCGCAGGGTGAACCCGGCTGCACCCCCGCGCTCAGCTTCGAGGGCACCGTCCTGCAGATTGACTCCGACTGCGACGGCGAAATTGACCTGAGCCAGGACTTGCAAGGTCCACCTGGCCCGCAGGGCGAACCCGGCCCACAGGGCGAAGCTGGCCCCGCCGGTCCGCCCGGCCCCAAAGGTGACCCCGGCCCGCAAGGCGAGCCTGGGCCACAGGGCGAACCCGGCCCGCAGGGTGAACCCGGCTGCACCCCCGCCCTGAAGTTCGTGGGCAGTGTGTTGATGGTGGACTCCGACTGCGACGGGGACTTTGACCTGAATCAGGACTTGCAAGGCCCGCCTGGCCCGCAGGGCGAACCCGGCCCACAGGGCGAAGCTGGCCCCGCCGGCCCACAAGGCCCGCAAGGTGAGCCGGGGCCACAAGGAGAACCCGGCCCGGCTGGCCTACCTGGCCCGCAGGGTGAACCTGGCCCACAGGGCGAACCTGGCCCCGCCGGCCCGCCCGGCCCCCAGGGGCCTGCTGGTGAACCCGGCGGTCTCAAGGGCTATGAGATCGTCACGCGCGAGGGGACGTTCACCAGCCTGGGTGTGCTCACGCTGCGCTGCCCGGAGGGTAAGCAGGTCATTGGCGGCGGAGCCAGCGCCTCCGACCCGACCGTTTCCATCTACACCAACATGCCAGTAGGCAGCACGGGTTGGCGCGTGCGCGCGCTGGGCATCGGGCGCGGCCCCTACACGCTGACCGCTTATGCCATCTGCGCCGCGGTAGAATAAGCCGCCCGCTTCACTACCTGACAAGACACATGCCGGGGCATCTGCTCCGGCATGTGCTTTCTCCATTGGCGCGACGCGCCCGGCTTGCTACAATCACGCGCGGTTTGTGACGCTGGTCTACCCAAAGAGCCTTGCCATGCCCGACCCGCACGATTACGCCCTCGATCTGTCCATCGTGGTGCCCGCCTACAACGAAGCGGAGAGCCTGCCGCTGCTGCACGAACACCTCTGCGCGGCGGTCGAGCCGCTCGGCTTGCGCTGGGAAGTGATCTACGTGGACGATGGCAGCACCGACAACACGCGCGACGTGTTGCGCGGGCTGCATCAGGCCGACGCGCGGGTGATCGTGGCCGAGCAGCGCCGCAACGCGGGCAAGAGCCTGGCGCTGAACACCGGCTTTGCCCTGGCGCGGGGCGCGATCGTCGTCACGATGGACGCCGACCTGCAGGACGATCCGAATGAAATCCCCAACCTGTTGGCCAAGCTGGACGAGGGTTACGATGTGGTCAGCGGCTGGAAGAAGCACCGGCAAGACCCACTCTCCAAGCGTGTACCCTCGTGGATCGCCAATCACGTCACGGCCTGGATGACCGGTCTGCGCCTGCACGATATGAACTGCGGCCTGAAAGCCTACCGCGCCGAGTGCGTGCGCGAACTGCACCTCTATGGCGACCTGCACCGCTACATCCCCATCCTGGCCCACTACAACGGCTTCCGCGTCACCGAAATCCCGGTCAGGCATCACAAGCGGCGTTTCGGGCGCTCCAAGTACGGGCCTGGGCGTCTGTTGCGCGGCGGGTTAGACCTGCTCACCGTGTTGTTTCTGAACAACTTTCGCTACCGGCCCCTGCACCTGTTCGGCGGAACGGGTTTGATCCTGTTGATCGCCGGCTTCGTCATCAACGCCTACCTGTCCATCGAGTGGTTGCAGGGCATGCGCCCGCTCAGTCAGCGCCCGTTGCTCACCCTGGGCGTGCTGCTGATGCTGATGGGCGTGCAGTTGGGGACGATCGGCCTGCTGGCGGAGCTGGTCGTTTCGGTGGCGCAACGCCAGGAAGACCCGCTGCGCATCACGCGAACGGTGCGGCGCTCGACCGCTCACGGCGCTGACCCCACCCCTGCTCCGGCCAGCGAACCGCTCCCAAGTGAGGAAAAATCGTGAAAGGCACGCTCAAACGTCTGCGCGACGCCATCTGGCACAAGGACTTCTCCGCCGATCAACTGCGGCGCTACGTCGGAGAGTATCAGAAGTGCTATTTCACCTATGCGGGCGACGAATCGCTGCGGGCCAACGCCGCTTCGGGCGGCAGTGTCTCCGCCCTGCTGGTCTACCTGCTGGAAAGCGGGCAGATTGACGGGGCGCTGGTCTGCCGGACGGTCATCCGCAACGGGCACGCCCGCCCGGAGTTCGTCATCGCCCGCACCCGCGAGGAGATCATGGCCGCGCAGGGCAGCAAGTACGCCGCCGTCTACTTCACCAACGACGCTCTGCCGCTGCTCCAGGAGTTCGACGGGCGGGCAGCCGTCGTCGCCCTGCCCTGCGACGCCACCATCCTGCAGCGCACCCGCGCCAAGTTGCCCGACCTGGATCGCAAGATTGCCCTGGTGATCACGCTCTTCTGCGGGCACAACTCCGAACCCGTCCTCACCGATGCCATCGTTCGGCGGCTGGGCAAAGGGCACGGCGCGCTGACCGGCTACCGCTGGCGCACCGGTCACTGGCGCGGCAGGCTGGAGGCGACTTTCGCCGACGGGACACAGGTCGTCAGGCCGTTCGAGACGTTCTCCGACTATCGCAACCTGTATTTCTTCGCACAGCCCAAGTGCCATCACTGCTTCGATCACTTCGGCTATCACTGCGATATCTCTGCCGGCGACATCTGGTCACCGCGCATGAAGGCGCATCCCATCAAGCACACCGCCCTGATCACCCGCACCGCCGCTGGACAGGCATTGGTCGAGGCGGCGCTGGCGGCGGGCGTGTTGGTGGGGAGCGAAGAGCCAATCGAGGAAGTGGTGAACGGGCAGGCGCGCACCGCTCCCTTTCACTACAACGTGACCGTCCGCGCGCGGGTGGGTCGCCTGTTCCGGCTGCGCATCAAGGATCGCACCGATGCGCCAGTACGCCCCGTGGATTACCTGATCGCCTTCATCGCGCTGCTCAACGAGCGTATCTCGCGCACCCGTCCGGGCCGCTGGCTGATTCTGCACACGCCGCGCCCGATCATTCGCCTGTATCTGTACGTCTTGAAAGGACTGGAAAGTCTGTAGCGTGGACACCGAACGCACTGTCGCCATCACTGGCGCGACGTTGTGGGGCAATCGCGGCGCAGAGGCCATGCTCGTGACGACTATCGGGCAGGTGCGCGCCCGCCGTCCTGACGCGCGCATCGTGATCTTCTCCTACTTCCCCAGGCGCGACCGCGCCCTGGTGCGCGACCCGCGCGTCACCGTCATCGGCGCGCGCCCGCGCGACCTGGTGCTGCGCACCTTCCCCTTTGCCGTGCTGGCCTGGCTGGCCGGGTTGCTGCGCCTGCGCTGGCCAGATCGCCTGCTGCCGCATCCCGCCCGCGCCCTGCGCCGCTGCGACGCCCTGCTGGACATCAGCGGCATCTCCTTCGCCGACGGTCGCGAGAAGTTCCTGCCGTTCAACATCCTGCTGATCTGGCCCGCCCTGTTGCTGGGCGTGCCGGTGATCAAGCTGGCACAGGCGCTCGGCCCCTTCAAACACCCGCTCACGCGGCTGAGCGCCCGGCTCTTCCTGCCGCGCTGCCGCCACATTTACGCCCGCGGTGAGGTGACCGCCGCCCATCTGCGCGACCTGGGCCTGCCCGCCGAGAAATGGAGTCTGGCCGCCGACATCGCTTTCGTCTACGATCCGGCCTACAGCCTCACCGAGGAGAACGAGGCGCAGGTGAACGCGCTGGCCGCCCGCCTGGCGGAACTGCGCGCCGCGGGCAAGACGATCGTCGGGCTGGTGCCCAGTTCGCTGGTACACACGGCCTCGGCCAAAGCGGGGCGCGACTACGCCGGCCTGTTCGTGCAGATCATCCGCGACCTGGGCGGGCCGGAGATGCACTTCGTCGTCGTGCCCAACGCCACCCGCCAGGGGTCGCCGTCCTTCGCCAACAACGACCTGGCCGCCATCGCCGCCTTGCGCGAGCGGCTGATCGCCGACCTGCCGGGCGCGCTGGGCGAGCGCGTGGACATCGTGGACTACGACCTGAACACAGCGGGCAGCCGCCGCCTGTTCGCGCAGTGCGACGTGATCATCACCTCGCGCTTTCACGGGATGATCTCCGCGCTGACGCTGGGCGTCCCGCCAGTGGTCATCGGCTGGAGTCACAAGTACGCCGAGGTGCTGGCCGAATTCGGCCTGGAACGCTTCGCCGTGGACTTCGCCGATCCCAAGGCAGACGTGCTGTCGCTGGCCCGCGCAGCGCTGACCGAACGCGACGCCGTACGCCAACAGATCGCCGCGCACCTCGAAGCGGTGCGGGCTTCGGCTGCCGCGCAGTTCGCCTGTCTGGACGATCTACTCGCGTGACCGCTACGCTGCTCCGCCTGATCAAATGGCTGTGGCTCGTCGTGGTGGCGGGCGCAGTGGTGCGCTACCTGTGGGCGCACTGGGACGAGGTTGGCCCACAACTGCGCACCATCGCGCTACCCCGCCTGGCGCTGGCCGTGGCCTTGCTGATCGCCTCCAAGCTGCTGCTGGTGATTCTCTCGCAGCGGTCGGTCGCCCTGGCCGGGTACGCCGTCCCCTATCGGCGCATGTTCACCATCAACGCGCTCAGTCAGCTCGCCAAGTACCTGCCGGGCGGCATCTGGCACTTCGTCGGGCGGGCGGGCTACTATCACGCCGACGGCCTGCCCCTGCGCGCCGTCACACACGCTATGATCGTGGAGAACCTGTGGCTGGTCTTCTCCGCTTTCATGGCGGGCGTGAGCAGCCTGTTGCTCTACTACGCCGACGGCTGGCGGCTGGCGGTGACCCTGGCCGGGTTGATCGCGGTGTGGTGGGCGGTGCTGTGGCTGATCCGCCTGCGCTTCAGCGGTCGGCGGGACTGGCGGGGCAGCCTGGAAACGCTCGGCTTCCAGGCGCTGATCTGGGCGCTGGTCGGGGCGAGCCTGTGGGCCGTGCTGCCCGCGTTGGATGGCTGGCGAGCGGGCAGCCTGGCGATTGGCGCGTTCTGCATAAGCTGGGTGATCGGCTATATGGCCCTCTTCGCGCCGGGCGGGATCGGCGTGCGCGAGGCGGCCATGACCGCGCTGCTGGCCCCTGTCCTGCCCCCGCACGACGCGCTGCTCTACGCCGCCATTCACCGTTTCCTGTGGGTAGCCGCCGAGCTGGCGCTGGGCATCGTCGCCAGGACTGCGCTGGCCGCGCCCGCGCCAACAGCGAGCACGCAGCCGTCGGAAATGCCACACCCATGAGCACGCTGTGAGAAAACCGCCATGCGTCGCTACCGCAATCAGATTCTCGCCGGACTGCTCTTCATCACCGTGGTGCTGATCGCCGTAGTCGCCATCACCGGCGCGGACGCGCTGGCAGGCAAGCTGGGCGACTTCCCGCTGTGGCTGTTCGTGCCCGTGTTGCTGCTGAAATGCGTCAACTGGGCGCTGCGCTACTACGAGTGGCGTTACTTCCTGGGCGTGATCGGCGTGCGCACGGTGCGCGGATTGCCGCAGCCGCCCCCGCCGAACCCCGCCGCGCCCGCCATCCGCGAGCGCGACAGCATCGTGCTGTGGCTGGCCGGGCTGGCCATGTCCGTCAGCCCTGGCAAGCTGGGCGAAGTACTCAAAGCGCTGGTGCTCAAGCAACTGAGCGGCATGGACTTTTCGCGCGGCGCGCCGGTCGTCTTCCTGGAACGGCTGGTAGACGGCCTGGCCGTGATCCCCCTGACGACCGTGGCCATGTTGGCCGCCGGCGACGCGGTCGAGAGCGGCGACGTATCGCTGGGCTACGTGCGGGCGGTGTTGATCGGCGTGTCGCTGGCGCTGGGCGTGGGCATGGTGCTGGTACAGATTCGCCCCCTGGCCGAATGGGCGCTCGATGCGACGGAGAACTGGCCCGGCGTGCGGCGCGTGCACGGTGCGCTGCGCAATCTGTACGAGTCCAGCTACGACCTGATCAAGCTGCGGCATCTGCTGCCCATGACCGGCGTCGGCCTGATCGTCTACAGCGCGGACAGCCTGGGCTTCTTCCTGCTGTTGACTGGTCTGGGCATCGAGCCGTCGTGGACGCTGCTGGCCCAGGCGACCTTCATCCTCGGCTTCTCGGTGATCGTCGCCTCGATCTCCACGCTGCCAGGTGGCGCGGGCGGGCGCGAACTGACCATCGGCCCCATGTTGACGGGCATCGTGGCCCTGTCCAAAGCGGACGCGGGCACGGCAACCTTCCTCATCGGCATCTTTCAGTTGTGGGTTGGCGTGTTGCTGGGGCTGGTGATGATCGCCCTGTTCCGTCAGACGCTTTTCCCACCTGCTCTGGAAGACGAGATCGCCGCCTACGAAGCCGCCCGGCAGGCGTAGAAACGCCCCATGACGGCACACTCCCCAGAACATATCCCATCCGAACCTGGAATAATAGTGGTACTATCTAGGTGTAGGAGGTGCGTCATGAACGTCTCCATCGTGGACAGAGTGGTTGAACAACTGAAATCCCTGCCCCAGGAGTTGCAGTGGCGAGTGTTCGAATTCGCACGCGCCCTGGCCGCTTCGACTCCGCGCGGCGTCCCTGGCAGACAGTTGCTCCGCTTTGCTGGCGCACTGCCCGCCAGTGAAGCAGACGCAATGAGGACAGCGATCGAGCAGCATTGCGAACAGGTAGATTGAGTGGTAAAGAAACGTGCGATGCGTCTCAAAGTTGTGCTCGAAGCCAGCGAGGAAGGCGGATACACCGTCTATGTCCCCTCTCTGCCCGGATGCATCAGCGAGGGCGAGACGGTAGAGGAAGCCCTCAAGAACATATCGGGAAGCCATCGAGCTATATCTAGAACTGATCAAAGATGATCTAGTAGAATAGATTGAATGCATCATAATATAGCTAAACACAATATAGAGTCCGATACTTATTGTCGTTAGGGAGAAAAGCGATGGACCAAAACGAGGTTACCATTGCGTTCGACATTGTCCTTGAAGAAATCGAGAATGCCATTGCAGCGCTGAATCAACAGGGTGCTCAGGCCTTTCAAAGCGGAAAATACGACGTGGCAAAAGAGTTAATGGAAATAGGCTCACAGATGGCGGCCTTTCGAACCAAGGTCAAAGATCTTCAGAGGGAGTGGCATAACATTTTTGCCTTTGTAAGTCCTCCCAGAACGCGCAAGGCAGGTAAGAGGGTCGCTGAGAGATTAAAACAGGGATTGCGAACGCCTGAAGATGCTTTCCGCGTTCCTATACTGGAAAGCCTTGTTGAACTGGGAGGATCCGCCCCAATAGCGGACGTTTTGGACAGAGTGGAAGCAAAAATGCGAAACCGGCTGAACACTTATGACCATTCACCATTGCCTTCTGATCCGACGCAGACCCGCTGGCGTAACACCGCCCAATGGGCACGACACACAATGGTGCAAGAAGGTCTGCTATCCCCGAATTCTCCGCGTGGGATATGGGAAATCACGGAAACAGGTAGACGATGGCTTGAATCAAGCACCGCGAAGAACACATGAGTTTGGGTCTGACACCTCACTGGAATTAATTCACTCCGCGTGCGGCTGGAGTGCGAACTTTCAGGCTGCTGATCACTTCCTGTCGGGCTGGAGACCCGAAGCATGAAAATCACCTACGACCGCGAGACCGACACACTCACCATCATCTTCGCTGACACGCCGGTAGCCGAGAGTGACGAAGATAAGCCAGGGGTGATTCTGGACTACGACGCCGCGGGCAATCTGGTCTCCCTGGAAATCCTCGATGCCTCTCAGCGGGTCACTTCACCAACCCGCATCGAATATCAGGTTGCCTCCACACCTGCCTGATGCGCAGGCGAGGAAGCGCGCTCCCGCAGGCGCAGTAACAGCCCTCTCTGCTTTCCCCCTCTTGCCTTTTCGCCCGGCACCTGTTAAAAGTGAAGCGCAGGTGAGTCGCCAGGGAGCGGACGGGAATCATGGTCGAAGAAAGCTTCTCCTTCACCGACAGTCAGCAGATGCCCAAGGTGCTGCAACTGTACCTGGTCATCTCGCAATATCCGGTGCTCAGCCGCAAGATTCGTCAGCGGATGCGCGAGGAACTGTTCAGCCGCGGCATCATCAGCGAAGAGGACTTCGAGCGCGAAGTACACCAAAAGGCCATCGAGTCGCAGAAGCGTGAGGGTCTCAACGACCCTCTGTTTCAGGAGTCCGCCGCCGACTGGGACAAGCGCGTGCGCTACATCCGCGCGCATCTCACCGACTTCTACTTCGCTTACAACCTGCCCTACGAACTCTTCGAACGCATCCTGGCCGACGTGCTGCATCAGCGCGAGCCGGATCGCGAGGTGCGGCTGACCTTCAACCCGGAGATCGCCCCGTGGGAACTGCTTTTCTCCGAAGGCGAGCGTTACGAGCGGCTGCCGCCGGAGGAACGCGCCAAAGTGCAGCATCACCTGCGCGAGATCATCGTCGTGCTGATCAAGGGCATGATCAGCGATCACCTGTCCTTCGTGCGGCTGGCGAAGGAAGTCTTCACCATCGAAGACCTGAAAGACATCCGCGCGCGGCGTATCGGGCGCGGCAAGATCGGCGGCAAGGCAGCGGGGATGTTGCTGGCCTGGAAGCTGTTGCAACACGCCGGAGCCGAGGCCGGGATTGACCCATCCACGATCACCATTCCGGACTCGTACTACGTCGGCGCGGACGTATTCTACGAGGTGCACGGCTACAACGACTTTCACGCCATCATGAACCAGAAGTACAAGTCGCGCGAAGAGATCGTCAACGATTACCCGATGATCTACGAGCGCTACCGGCAGGCCGAGCTACCCCCGCACGTCAGCCAGGAACTGCGCGCCCTGCTCGATCACATTGGCCCGACGCCGCTGATCTTCCGCTCGTCCAGCCTGCTGGAAGATAGCTTCGCCACCTCGTTCGCCGGCAAGTACGACAGCATCTTCCTGCCCAATCACGGCACACCGGAGGAGAACTTCCGCGCAGCCAAGGAGGCCATCCTCAAGATTTACGCCAGCACGCTCAGCCCCGACGCGCTGATCTACCGGCAGCGTATGGGCTTGGTGGACTTTGACGAGCGCATGGCGATTCTGATCCAGAAGGTCGAAGGGCAGTGCCGGGGACCGTATTACTTCCCCATGATCGCCGGGGTAGGCTTCAGCCGCAATCCCTTCCGCTGGAACGCCAAGATCAGGCGCGAGGATGGCCTGCTGCGGCTGGTATGCGGCCTGGGCACGCGCGCCGTCGAGCGCACCGACAACGACTACGCGCGCATGATCGCGCTCTCGCATCCGCATCTGCGCCCGGAAACTCGCGTCGAGCAACTGCGCCACTACTCGCAGCACCTGATTGACGTGCTCAACCTGGAGCAGAACAGCTTCGAGACGCTACCGATCGCCAGGGTTATTGACGAGGAGTTTCCGGCATTGCGGCTGGTTGCCGCGCTCGATGACGGCCAACACCTGCACCCGTTCATCTCCAAGCCCGGTCGGCTGGACACCTCCCGGCTGGTCTTCACCTTCGACGGGCTGGCGCGCGACACGGCCTTCACTGCCACCATGCGCAATCTGCTGAAGTTCCTGGAAAGTCGCTATGAGCACCCGGTAGACATCGAGTACGCCATCGAGGTCACCGAGGTATGGCCGCGCCCGCAATATCGCATCTCGCTGCTACAGTGCCGCCCGCTCAGCGAGCAGCGGGCCGGTTCCAATGTGCGCGCTCCGCAAAACGTGCCTCCGCAGGATGTGCTTTTCTCCGCGCACCGACAGATTCCGCAGGGCGTGGTGCAGCGGGTGCGCTATATTGTCTATGTGGACCCGCCCTGCTATCAGCAGATCACCAGCGTGGAGCAGCGCCTGCAGGTAGGGCGCGTCATCGGGCGACTCAACGAGCGGCTGCGCGACGAACAGTTCGTGCTGATGGGGCCGGGGCGCTGGGGCACGTCCGACATCAACCTGGGCGTGAAGGTATCGTATGCGGACATCTACAACAGCCGTGCCCTGATCGAAATCGCTCACTCGGACAACAACGTCGCGCCGGAGATGGCCTACGGCACGCACTTCTTCCAGGATTTGGTGGAAGCGCAGATATTCCCGCTGGCGCTCTTCCCGCACGAGCCGGGCAACGTCTACAACTGGGACTTCTTCAACAACGCCCGTAACCTGCTGCCCGACCTGCTGCCAGAAGACGCCGACCTGGCCTGCGTGATCCGCGTCATTGACGTGCCCGCCGAGGCCGGAGGACGGTACCTGGAGATCGTCATGGACGGGGAGCACGACGAAGCGCTGGGCTATCTGCGGGAGTATTGAGGGAAGTTGGGAGTCTGGAGTCTGGAGTTTTCCGTCTCCCTCGCGACTTCAAAGGCGGACAGAGTTAGAGCGAGCGCGAAGGTTGGCACGCTTCAGTTAACCTCACCCCCAGCCTCGCTTCGCTC
>DDBP01000374.1 GCA_002332795.1 Anaerolineales bacterium UBA2029
AGATACGGCGCGAAAGTTCATAACAGTCTCTAGCCCAACCGCCTAACCAAAAAGCCAGGCAATGCCTGGCTTCTGTCTTTGCGTGTGAGATGGCAGCGTCGTCGCCTAATGACAGCTACACCCGCCGCCGTAACCGCCCGCGTCCGCGCCTTCTTCGGTGCGGAAGGAGTGACCACAGCCGCAGGTCGAGACGGCGTTGGGGTTGTGAATGGCGAAACCGCCGCCCATCAGGCTATCCACATAGTCAATTTCTGATCCGGCCATGTACATCAGGCTGGTAGGATCGATCACCAGGCGCACGCCGTCGGCCTCGACTACGCGATCCTGGGGGTAGATATTCTCCTCGAACGCCATCCCATACGACAGGCCGGAGCAGCCGCCCCCCTGCACGAAGACGCGCAGCGCGTAACCCTCAAGCTGGCGCTCGGCCATCAACTCGCGCACCTTGCTGGCGGCGATAGGGGTAATGGTCAACACAGCCGGTTCTGCCTCGGCAGCGGGCTGGTGTACATCGGTCTGCGAAACGTCGGCCATGGTCTGCTCCTCATCTCCTGCTACCCTGTACTGAGCGATTGCTGAGAGTGTAACAACGATCGCTGAAAGAGTCAATTTTGCTGAAAAGCATTTAAGAAATATGTGTTGTGGCCCCTTTCAGGCCTATTGTACCACGCTGATCACCACCCCCTGATGATCGCTGACCAACGACCAGGTGCGCGCTTCCACCCCCGCCGAGCGGAACGCGCGGTGCATGGCCTCCTCGATGCTCTCGTGATTGTAGCTGGCGAAGGCGAGCAGCGCCGGCCCAGCGCCGCACAGCGTCACCGCCACCGCGCCGGCGTCTTCCGCCGCGCTGACGACCGCGTGATAGCCGGGAATCTGCTCGCGACGATAGGGTTCGTGCAGGCGGTCGCCGATGGCCTGCCGGGCCAGCTTGAAATCCCCATCGCGCAGCGCCTCGATCAGCAGTGCCACGTGTCCCACATTGCTGATGGCATCGCTCAGCGTCACACGGGCGGGCAGGTCGGGGCGCAGGCGCGGCTGAAAGTTCGGCAGCCGCGGCACGGCGACCACCACACGCAGCGGCGTGATCTCCACCGTGCGGTAGATCGGCCCCTGCGGGCCTGTGCTGTAGAGGCCCAGCCCTCCGGCGATAGCCGCCACCACCGCGGCCCCGTCTCCGCTGAGCTGCGCCGCCATGCGGATCAGCGCCTCCTGGTTGAAGGGGCCGCCGAGCAGATTGTTCGCTCCCACCAGCCCGCCGACGATCAGCGCCGTGCGCGCGCTCAGCCCCACGCCAAAAGGGATGCGATTGTCACAGCGCACGTTGAGTCCGGCGGGAGCCTGTTCCAGTTCCTGGAAGACGCGAATCGCCGCGCGCACCGCTGGATTGTGCACATCCAGCGAGAGCGCCTCCTGCCCCTCGCCGGAGACGCGCACGTCGAGCCGGTCATCGGAGCGCAGACTCATCTCGATCACATTGCGCAGGTTGAGCGCCAGACCCAGCACTTCCAGGCCAGGGCCAAGGTTGGTGCTGACGGCGGGGACGGAGACATTGACCTTATACATGCGTCCATGCGCACACGGTCGGTGCGCCTCCCGAAGTGAAGCCGGGACAATCCGGCAGCCGCGCGTATCCCCTATGGTAGTAGCGCGGGACAGGCTGCGCAAGCATTCCCCCACTCACTGGGGGGCGCTCTCGCGAGCGCATCGTGCTAAACTTGGTGCAGGAGGTACTGCTTACCTGCCGGATGCGATCCTGCGCCGCGCCCGATCCGGGTATAATCAGACTGAGCAGTCATCGGCAGTCGCTCGGCGGCCAGGGAGGAGAATACACCGTGTGGAAGAAACTGATCGTGGGCCTCGTCGCGCTGAGCCTGGCGCTGCCGCTCCAGGGGTTGGGGGCGCAGGGTGGAGAATTGCGCGTCTGGCACACGCTGGATCGTGACAGCACCGGTATCGTGGCCGATGCAGTCGCCGAATTCGGCGCGAGCAGAGGCGTGCCCGCCAACGCGGAAATGGTCGAAGCGTCGCTGCTGTTGCAGGCGCTGCTCGATTTGCAAAAGCGCGGCGACCCGCCCCCCGACCTGATCTTCACCAGTCACGACGTGGCCGAGCCGCTGTTGATGAACAATCTCGTCGTCCCAACGCCCAGCGGTGGCGAACTGTTCCTGTTCGGTCTGCTCGAAGCCCTGCCCGGCCTGCTGGAAGAGGCCTGCCGCGACGAACCGCTGGACCGCTGCCTGTGGGATGGGGTGTCGTCGGCACTGCCGTTGCAGCGCCCCGACGAAAAAGCCGTCGAGCGCACCGTGGCCTGGCTGTGCGACTCCGCACCCGGCTTGCCCGGCTGCAAGGGTGGCGAATTGCCCGCCGCGCCGATCGTGTGGAGCTTTCAGATCGCGCTGCTCAACCGACAGTGGCTGGCCGAGCGCGGCCTCGAACCGCCGCAACTCCTGGACGACGTGCTGGCGTTGCGGAGTCAATATGGCCTGCAGGTCGTGCGAGCCGAGCGCGACTTCCTGCCGTTGCCGGGCAACGTCGCGCCCGATGCCATCGTCGCCTTCCCGTCCACCCTGCTGGTAGAGCGCCCGCAGGAAGCGCTGGAGAGCCTGGGCGCTTTCTTCCAGGCCGACTATGCGCCCGTCCTTTCCCTGGGCCTGTACAGCCTGTATCGCAGCGCTGGCAGCCAGCAGGCAGACCTGGCCGCCGACTTCGCCAGCGCGACCGCGCGCAACACGCCGGTCAAAATGGCGTTGGTGGAGAGCGCCGGCCTGCTGCCCGCCCTCGCGCCCGACGATCTGCGCGAGTGGGGGCTGGATCGCCCCGAAACACGGGCCGTGCTGGGTGCGCTGGCAGTCCTGACCAGCTATGCGCAGTCTGTCTACTGAGCCTGACCGCCTCTTCGGCGACGATGCGTCGGCTGCCGCGCCCGATTCTCTGCTGGCGCTGGCGCAGACCTGTATTGAAGATTTCTATCGGCGCATGTTCCGCACCTGGCCCGGCGCGATCACCCGCGAGGGGACAGGATATGCGCTGAGCTTCAGCGGTGACACAGGGCTGACGGGCGCGAATCACCTGTGGCTGCGCACCCCCGCCGCCCTCAGCGAAGCCGCCCTCAGCGAAGCCGAAGCGTTTTTCCGCGTCTACCGTGCGCTGTGGAGCGTTGTCTTCATCGAGCCGCTCTTCCCGGCGGCGGGAGACTGGCTGCGTCAGCGCGGGTACTCCCTGCGCTGGGATGCGCCGCTGCTCGCCTGGGATGGCCCCCTGCCCTCTGCGCCGTGCACAGAGCAGGCGACGGTGATGCGCGCCAGCACACCGCATCACCTGGCCGATGTGCGCCAGGTGATGGAAGAAGCGTTCCTCTCTGGCAGCGAAGTCAGTCAGCGGGTGGCCCGCGAAGAGCACCTCGGCGACCCCAACGTATCTCACTACGTGGTCTACGCCGGCCCAGAAGCCGTTGCCTGCGCGACCGTAGTGCGCTACGACGGCATGGCGGGTGTGTGGAACGTCGGCACCCGGCGGGGTTTTCGTCGGCGGGGATACGCCACGCTGCTGATGGCAACGATTCTGCGCGACCTGACGGAGCAGCGCTGTTCGTGCAGCGTCTTGATGGCTTCGCCAAGCGGCGAACCGCTGTACCTGAAGCTGGGCTATCGCCCGATCGGGCGCATTTGCTACATGGGGCCGCCCGACGACCTGACACGCTGGTGGGGGTTCGCCTGATCGGCGTCGGCGCGCTACACTCATTCGTCTGGCACATACCTTTCACTGAGGATGGGGCATGGCTGTCGAAATCCTGAAGCTCACCCTGGGGCCGCTGCAAACCAACTGCTATGTCCTGGGCGATCCCGCCAGCGGAGCGGCGATCGTGATCGATCCCGCCGACTCCGCCACGCTCATCCAGCAAACGGCCAGCGAGCGCGGCTGGACGATACAGCTCATCCTGGCCACACACGCGCACTTCGATCATGTGCTGGCCAGCGCCGATCTCAAGGCGCTGACGGGCGCGCCGTTCCGTCTGCACGCCCGCGACCTGCCCCTGCTGCGCGATATGCCGGGGCGCGTGCGGCAATGGCTGGGGCTGGAAGTCCCCCCCGCCGCCGAACCCGATTCCTTCGTCAGCGAAGGGGAGATCATCGTGGCGGGGGCGATTGCGCTGGAGGTGCTGTTCACCCCAGGGCACGCGCCGGGGCATGTCAGCTACGTGCTGCAGAGCGAACGCACCGTCTTCAGCGGCGATTGCCTGTTCTATGGCAGCATCGGGCGCACCGACCTGCCCGGCGCCGATCACGCCACGCTGCTGCGCTCTATCACCGACAAGCTGCTGCCGCTCGGCGACGACTTCACCGTCGCGCCGGGGCACATGCGCAACACCACCATCGGCTACGAACGGCTGCACAATCCGTTTCTGGCCGAATATCTGGCCCGCTGAGCCAGAGGACGCGCCCATGATCCGGCGACGCCTGCGCTTCGTCTGGCGCTACCTGCGCGGAGACGCCCCCTGGGATTCGGGGATCGTGCCGCCCGAAATCGTCGCCTGGGCCGAGGCGGCAGAACGCGCCGGGCAACCGCCGGGGCGCGCGCTCGACCTGGGCTGCGGCACCGGCACCACCTCCATCTACCTGGCCGGGCGCGGCTGGCAGGTCGTCGGTGTGGACTTCGCGCCCAACGCCATCTGGCGGGCGCGGCGCAAAGCCCGCCGGGCCGGCGTGAGCGGGCGCACGACTTTCCTCAGCGCCGATGTCGCCCATCCAGACTTTCTCCGCGACGCCGAGCCATTCGACCTGCTGATAGACGTGGGCTGTCTGCATGGCCTGACGCCTGAGCAGCGGCAACGGTACGCGGCGCATCTGGCCCGCCTGAGCAAACCAGGCGCGACCTACCTGCTCTACGCCTTCATGCCGCGCCTGGGCCGCGACGGGCGACCGATGGGCATTGACCGGTCGGAAGTCGAAACGTTGCTCGGCGCGGCTTTCGCGTTGATCGCCTACGTGCCGGGTCAGGAGGTCACGACCCCCGTGCCCAGCGCATGGTATACCCTGCGACGGCGGGACTGGCTCTCGTGATGCACGCCCTGGTGCTCTTCCTGGATGGCGTGGGCCTGGGCGACGCCGATCCCGCCGCCAACCCCTTCGCCGCCGCGCACACCCCCACCCTGGACGCGCTGGCAGGGGGTCAGCGCTGGCTACGGGACGCGCAGCGTCACGACAACGGGCGCGCCCTGTTCATCCCCACCGATCCGCGCCTGGGCGTGCCCGGTCGCCCGCAGAGCGCCACCGGTCAGGCGACCATCCTCACCGGTCGCAACGTCCCCGCCGCCCTGGGCGAGCATTATGGCCCCCGTCCCAATGCCGCCATCCGCGCCCTGCTGGACGCTGACAATCTGTTCAAGCGCGTGCGGGCGGCTGGCGGTTCGGCGGCGCTGCTGACGGCCTTTCCCCCGCGATTTTTCGCGGCGCTGGCCCGCGGCAAACGCCTGCCGTCGGCCATCCAACACGCGGCGCTATCGGCGGGCGTGCGTCTGCCCACCGAAGACGACATCTACGCGGGCACGGCGCTGAGTCCCGACTGGACGGGCGAAGGCTGGCGCAGCGATCTGGGCTACACAGACACGCCGCTCTACACGCCGCAACAGGCCGGGGCGCTGCTGGCCGCTCTGGCCCGTCAGCACACCCTCACCTTTTTCGAGCACTGGGTCTCCGACGTGATCGGCCACAAGGGACCTCTGGAGCGTGGCGTCGCGTTGCTGGAGCTGTTCGACGCGGTGATGGCCGGACTGCTGGCCGCCTGGGACGACGAGGCGGGCGTGATCGTGATCACCAGCGATCACGGCAACCTGGAAGACCTCAGCACACGCAAGCACACGGCAAACGACGTGCCCACGGTGATCATCGGCGCAGCCCGTCACATCGTTGCCGACGGTCTGCACGACCTGACGGGCATTACCCCTGGCCTGACGCGCCTGCTGACCGACTCCGGCCATTCTGCCTGATCGCCCCCGCTCCATTTGGCGGTATACTGAAAACAGCGGTTGACAGCACCAACCAAGACGCTGTGTTGGTGGAGGGCAAGCCGTGAACGACACCTACACTCCCCAGGAAAAACATCTGCTGCTGCGCCTGGCCCGTGAGACGCTGCAGCGCGTCACCAGCGGGCAGCAGCCACCCGCCGTAGACCTGGCCACGCTGCCGCCTGCGTTGGCCGAAGAACGCGCCTGTTTCGTCACCCTGCGGCGGCGGGGCAATGGCATGTTGCGCGGTTGCACGGGCACCCTGATGGCTCGTCGTCCCCTGGCGGAAGAAGTGGTGAACATGACCATTCAGACCGCCTTCTACGACCCGCGCTTCCCGCCGGTGCAGGCGTATGAAGTGCCGGAGCTACAGATCGAGATCAGCGTGCTGACGCCGCCGCAGCCGCTTCACTTCCGCGATCCCGACGAACTGTTGCGCAAGCTGCGCCCCGGCGTAGACGGGGTGACGCTGCGGCTTGGTCATCGCCGCGCCACGTTTTTGCCCCAGGTGTGGGAGAGCTACCCCGATCCGGAGGTATTCCTGAGTCTGCTGTCGCAGAAGATGGGCGCCGCGCCCGACGCCTGGCGCGATCCCCGCCTGCAGGTGGAGACCTATCAGGCAGTCGTCTTCGAAGAAGAGGACTGATTCCCGCCTGTTCCCCCACGACTGGCCCATGTTCGGCGGCTGGCCCTTGCCCCTGCTCCGCGGTCTGTTACAATCGCGCCACTGTCCCACGCTGGACACAGTCGCTGTACCATCTGGAGATTCCCATGCGAAAAGGTCTGTTGCTGCTGGCCCTGCTCACTGCCGGGCTGGTTCTGGTAGCGTGTGGCGACGAACCGCCGCCCACGCAGATTTACATCGTCGTTTCTCCGACGCCGCAAGAGTCGGAGACCGCGCCGGCGACCCCCGCGTCGCCCACACCGGCCACGCCATCACCGGTGCCCAGCGCCACCGCTGCGCCGTCGGCCACGCCCGCCCCGGCCCAGCCTACCCCAACGCCACAACCGGTCGGCTTCCCCACCAATACGGTGGCCGAAGTGCAGATCGCCGAACAGGTCTTCGAGCATGGGCGCATGTTCTGGATTCGTCACACGCGGCAAATCTGGGTGATGGTCAACGTGCCGCCCGACAACGCGAACGGTGGCGACTGGTTCTGCTATAACGATACCTTCCAGGAAGGCGAGCCGGAGATTGACGAGAAGCTCGTCCCGCCAGAAGGGACATATCAGCCGCGGCGCGGCTTTGGCAAGCTGTGGCGCAACCGCAGCGAATTGAAAGAGGCGCTCGGCTGGGCCATCACCCCCGAATTCGAACTGACCAGCACCTATACCTACATCGCGGGCGGTTATATGCAGGGCGGGCAATACGTCCCCGCGCCAGGGGAGCATCGCCTGACCACGCTTTACAACGAGACCATCTCGTTCTACGAGCAGGACGTGCGCGGCGATTGCCTGGGCGGCACCTGGCGCAAGGCCCCCGCGCCCTAACCTTGATCACCAGCCAACGGGCGGGTCACTTCACCCGCCCGTTCTTTTTCCCATCCCGGCTGACATTCGCCCGACAGTTTGCCGCACCTGCTTTCGCCACGAGCCGCTTTGTACTATGGTAGGAACAGCGAGACTCCGCATCGGGCGGTAGTCAGCAGGCTGGTTCGGCGGCCCGCAGACATCCCGACAAGCCGGGTGCATTTGCCTTTTGGGGCAGAGAGCTTGAACCGCAGAGACGCCAAGAGCGCAGAGGCGCACAAAAAAAATAGACTCTGTGCCTTTCTCTGTGACCTCTGCGCCTCTGCGGTGACTTCTGCCCCCGAATCCGAATGCACCCGATAAGCCCACGAGGTGACTCATGCGCGAATGGCATCTCACCGCCGGCGACCCGATGGCTCCGCGCATCGCCGCAGACGCGCGCGCCGGTCGCACCGACTATCATGACGATCAGGTCTGGCAGTTGCGCCTGGGCGGGGCGCAAGAACCGGCGCTTAGCCTGGAAACACGTTTCGGCGGGCGTGTGGGGCTGGCGCGGTTGATCCCCGTGTGGCGTGTGGAACGGCGGCAGTTCTATGAGACGCAGGCCTATCACACCCCGCCCGCTCTGACCGCCTTCGCGCCGGACTATCTGCGCGTGCGCGCCGGTCTGACGCCCACCCTGACCCTCACCGCCGAATTCTGGACGATGGAATCACAGGCAGTCGGTGGACGCTTCACCGTGCACAACACAGGCGCTCAGCCGCAAACGGTTCGCCTCGATCTGACAGCGCAGGTCGCCCGCGAGGAGAAGTCACTGCCCATGCTCTACCTGACGCTGGAAACCGGCGTCGTGGCGCTGCAACTGGGCCGTCTGCCGCACCTGCAACCAGTCTTGCTGCTGGAAGAAGCCCGCGAGACAGGCGCGAGCGCGCAACTCAGCCGGGCACAGACGGTCTCGCCAGGGGAGGCGGTGACCTTTCGCTGGGTGCTGGCTGCGCTCCCCCACCGCGACGACAGCCTGGCGCTGGCCCATCGCTGGCTGCACGTCGAACCGTGGGACAGGCATCTGGCAGTCATCGAGGCGCGCGCACAGGCCGCCCCACAGGTCGAGACCGGACATGCCGACTGGGACCTGGCCCTGGCCTGGAGTCAGCAAATGGTGCTGCGGGGCTTCTTCGCCGCGACCGGTCACCTGCCGCACCCCTCGTTCGTGCTCACACGCAAGCCCGGCCAGGGCTACGCGGTCAGCGGGGTGCACAGCGGCGGCTTCGGCTATACCTGGGGCGGGCAGACTGTTCCCGACACGCTGGCTATCGTCGGGACAGTGGCGCTGGCCGCGCCGGAACTGGCCCAGGGGCTGGTGCGCAACTTCCTGGCCGTGCAGCGCGACGACGGCTGGATTGACGCCCGCCCCGGCCTGGACGGACAGCGAGCGCAGGTGATCGCCCCGCCGCTGCTGGCAACGCTGGCCTACGCCGTCTATCACTTCACCCAGGACAAGGCCTTCCTGGCCGATTGCCTGGACGGGCTGGTTCGCTTCTTCGAGCGCTGGTTTGCGCCCGACCTGGACGCCGACGGTGACGGGGTGCCCGAATGGCAGCATCCGGATCAGGGGGCGTTTTCCAACGGGCCAGTGCTGGCGCGGGGCGCGCGCTGGGCACAGGGTGTGGACATTCAGACGCTCGAAGCGCCCGACCTGCTGGCCTGCCTGATCCGCGAGGCGCGCACTCTGCTGGGCATTTGCAAGCTGCTGGGCCGCGAAGACACCGCCCGCGCCATCAAACCGCGCTTCGACGCACTGACGACCGCCCTAGGAAAATTTTGGGACGAGTCGCGCGGCTGCTACACCTACCGCGACCGCGACGCGCACACCTGCCCGACGGGCGAAGCCGTCTTCACCGGTCACGGCGAAGCGACGCTGAGCGAGCGGGTGACGCTGGCGCAGGCCGGTCGTCTGATCTTGCGCGTCAGCGGCGGGCTGAGCCGCAAACCCGCGCTCTCGTGCCTGGTGGAGGGTGAGGACGCGGCGGGACAGGCAACTCGCGAAGAATTGCCCGCCGCCGTCTTCGACTGGTATCGCGGGGTAGGACTGGCGACCACGCGCACCGTCTGGCGGGCGGTGACGGCGCTGCGTTTCACTGGGCTGAGCCGCGTCTTCAAGGTCGAGGCACGCACCGTTGACCTGACCGCGCACGATCTGGCGCTCTTCATGCCGCTGTGGAGCGGTGCCCTGGACGAAGCCCGCGTCGCCCGGCTGGTGACGCACCTCACCGACCCGCAGACTTACTGGCGGCCCTATGGCGTGCCGGGCTGTCCGGCGAACAGCCCACATTACGCCGCCGACCTGTCGCAGGGGTGCGGTGGAGTCTGGCCAGCGTGGAACGCGCGCCTCGGCTGGGCACTGCTGGAACGCGGCTACCGTCAGGAGTCGGCGGAGCTATTCCGGCGCGTGCTGATGGCGCAATGCCGCAGCCTGTCCGCCGAGCAGACCTTCCGCGCGCTCTACGATGCCGAGACGGGCGCAGGCCTGGGCGACAGCGACATCCTCACCGGCGCGGTCTCGTGGGGCTGGTTCGCCCGCCTGTTCGGCGCGTTCGCCCTCGACACCGGGCGAGTCGTGATCAGCGATCCGTATGCCTTCGGCGAGCAGATCATCACCTGGACGCAGCACGGCGTGCGCATCACGCGGGGCGCGGCGGGCACCGAGATCGCCTTCCCCAGCGGCGAAACGGTGACGCTGCCGCCAGACGCCGAGCCGCAAATCGTGCGCGATCCGGCGCAGACTCGCCCGCCTGCTCCCTCGCCAGACACGCCCGTGCCGCCTTCTGGCCAAAGTGGGGTAAAATAGGATCACAGTCGAAGCGAGGAGTGACGATCATGACCGTCGGGACGCAGCCCATCACTGCTGAAGAGTTCGAGCGCCTGGCCCTGCTGCCGGAGAACGCCGACCGTCGCCTGGAACTGATAGGGGGGGACATCGTCGAAGTGGTCTCGAATAACTATTCGTCCATGGTTGCCAGCCGGATCAACGGTTTTCTCTTCGTTTATCTCCTGCAAAACCCGGTCGGCTATCTGACGGGCGCGGACGGCGGCTACCGGGTGGGCGACGAGCGCTACATCCCCGACGTGGCCTTCGTCAGCAAGAGCCGTCAGCCTGCCCCCTCGCGCGACGCCTACAACGCCATCACCCCCGACCTGGCCGTCGAAGTCCTCTCCCCCTCCGACCAGCAGGACATCCTGCGCCTCAAGATCGCCAATTACCTGGCCGCCGGTACCACCGTGTGGGTCGTCAACCCCGACAATCAGACCGTCGAGGTCTACACCCCTGGTCAACGCGCCTACCGCCTCGGCCCCGCCGACACCCTCACCGGCGGTGACCTCCTGCCCGGCTTCGCCCTGCCCGTCAAGGACATCTTCCCGCAGGAAGAGTGAGATCCCAGGAGCCACGCATGACCGTCGGGACGCAGCCCATCACTGCTGAAGAATTCGAGCGCCTGGCCCTGCTGCCGGAGAACGCCGACCGTCGCCTGGAACTGATTGGGGGGGACATCGTCGAAGTGGTCTCGAATAACTATTCGTCCATGGTTGCCAGCCGGATCAGTTTCTTCATTCAGCTTCACCTGATGCAACACGGCGTGGCCGGTTACGTCACCGGTGCGGACGGCGGCTACCGGGTGGGCGACGAGCGCTACATCCCCGACGTGGCCTTCGTCAGCAAGAGCCGTCAGCCTGCCCCCTCGCGCGACGCCTACAACGCCATCGCCCCCGACCTGGCTGTCGAAGTCCTCTCCCCCTCCGACCAGCAGGACATCCTGCGCCTCAAGATCGCCAATTATCTGGCCGCCGGTACCACCGTGTGGCTGGTGAATCCGGACAACAAGACCGTCGAGGTCTACACCCCTGGTCAACGCGCCTACCGCCTCGGCCCCGCCGACACCCTCACCGGCGGTGACCTCCTGCCCGGCTTCGCCCTGCCCGTCAAGGACATCTTCCCCGAATAAACGGCAACAGGGGGCCACCATCGCCCCCTGTCCTGAGACCTTCGTGGGCGGACAAGGCTAGAGCAAGC
>DDBP01000375.1 GCA_002332795.1 Anaerolineales bacterium UBA2029
GACAACTGAAGGCTGAGAACTGATAACTGAGAACTGATAACTGAAGACTGAATAACTTAGAGAGGGCAGCGAGGCGCGTCAGCGCCGGGCGGGAGTGAGGTAAGTTGAGGACGGCCTCCTGTTCGAGAGGTGCTCAATGGCTGTCCGCCCCTGACGCCGCACGAGGGGGATAAGGGCTATCCGGCGCCCCCAAGTCACTGACAACCTTTGCACACACCCGGCTGATTTGTGCGATTGTCACATAGACAACGCCTCGAAAACCGTTTTACGATAGTTCGACATTTCTATAACGCCGTTATACAGAATAAAACGAGCGTGGAGAAGCGCCTTGGTTGACTACACAGTTGCCGTCCTGGAAGATGCCATCAGCATTCTGAGGGTGCTGCAAAGTCGCCGCGAAAGCATGACACTGGCCGAGATCACGGCGGCCTCTGGCTTTGTCAAGAACAAGGTCTTTCGCATCCTCTACACGCTGGAAAAGCATCACCTGGTCGAACGCGACGAAGAAGGGCGTTATCGGCTGGGGCTGGGGTTGCTGGAACTGGCCCAGCATGTGCGCAGTCAGGTCAGTTTGCTGGCGGCCTGTCGTCCCACTCTGGACTGGTTGGTAGCCGAGACTGGCGAGAGCATCTTCGTGGGGGTGATCAGCGGCTATGACGCGCTGTGTGTGGATGCCCGCGAGTCTCCTCAGTCTATCCGGCTGTTCGCGCAGGTAGGGCGGCGCGCTCCTCTTCACAGCGGGGGTGTGCCCAAAGTGCTGCTCGCACACCTGCCCGCAGCGCAACGCCGCGCCCTGATCGAGCACTTCCAGCGCGATCCGGGCATGCCGGGGGTGGTGATCGATCCGCAGAAACTGGAGGCCGCACTGGCCCTCATTCGTCAGCAGGGCTACGCCGTGGTCGTTGATGAGCTAGACCAGGGAGCGCACTCGATCGCCGCGCCCATCCGAGATTCGCAAGGGCGTGTGGTCGCCGCCATTTCCATCGCTGGCCCTTCGCACCGCTTCACCGAAGAGCGTATTCAGCGCTATATCCAACTGGTTCAGGAGGCAGCCCTGGAAATCTCGCAGGCGCTGGGCTACAGCGTGCCGGTAGGCGCGTTGCCCGGCCAGCCTGCCTGAGACCGGTTGCCCGCTCATGCGCAGGAGGTTCACGCCATGCAGACACTCTATAAGCCCGCCGAGGCCACTTTGGAAGAAACGCTTTTGCAGGAACTATCGCTGGATGTCCCCTGGGCGCTGATCGAGCACTTCGCCACCCTGGTGCGCGAGTCCGGCAGCGAAGACGAGCGCAAGGCCGCGCAGTACATCGCCGACCGGCTCAGCGAGTTCGGCATCCCGCACAAGGTCTACGAACCAGAACTGTTCCTCAGTGTACCCGTCAAGTCTTCCCTGAAGGTGGGCGACAAGACCATCCGGGCCAAGAGTCCGGCGTTTTCGGCCAACACGGGTCCGCAGGGTCTCACCGGCGAAGTAGTCGCCATCCCCAGCCTGTATTCACCGCGCAGCGTTGACCTGTTCGATATCACGCCAGCGGTGGACATAGACGTCAAAGGCAAGATCGTCATCGTAGATGGTTTCGGCGGGCCTGCGCCAGTGCGCGCTTTTGAGCAATTGGGAGCCATCGGTCAGATTTACGTCAACCCCGGCGTAGATATTCACTGGGGTATCTGCACCACCATCTGGGGCGCGCCAGACCTGGACAACGCGCACCGTCAGCCCCGCACGCCGGTGATCTCCATCAGCCGCCCCGATGGCGAAGCGTTGCTGCAACAACTGCAGGCCGAAGGCCGCCTGGAAGTCACCCTGTTCACCGAGTTGAAGGAAGGGTGGTTCCCCTGCCCGCTGGTGGTGGCCGAAATCACCGGCCAGCAGGAGCCGGAACGTTTTGTGCTGGTGCACGGCCATTACGACTCCTGGGACGTGGGCATTGGCGACAACGCCGTGGGCAATGCCACCCTGCTGGAACTGGCGCGGGTATTCCACAAGCACCGCGATCGGCTGGCGCGCAGCCTGAAGATCGCCTGGTGGCCGGGGCACTCGACGGGGCGTTACGCCGGCTCGACCTGGTTCGCCGACACGTTCGGCCTGGAACTGGCTCGCAACTGCGTGGCGCAGGTCAATATTGATTCGCCAGGGTGTCGCTGGGCCACCGAGTACTACGATGTCTCGTGGATGAAAGAAACGGAAGACTTCTGCGTGCAGGCCATCCGCGAGGTCACGGGGAAAGTGGCACAGGGCGAGCGTCCGCATCAGGCCGGTGACTATTCCTTCAACAACATCGGCATTTCCGGCTTCTTCATGCTGCTTTCCACCATGCCCAAAGAGCTGCTCAAGGAAAAGGACTACTATCCGGTGGGCGGCTGTGGGGGCAACATCGCCTGGCATACCGAGAACGACACGCTGGAAATCGCCGACAAAGACAACCTGATGCGCGATCTGCGTGTCTATGTGGCGACCTTGCAGCGCGTGCTCAACAACCCGCTCCATCCCTTCGACTTCCGCAACCTGGCCGCCGAACTCCACGAAACACTGAGCACCTACGCCGCCGCAGCTAAAGACGAGGTGGACTTCGGCCCGGCCTTTCAGGCGTTGCAGGAGTTGCGGGGGGCGCTGGACGTACTGTACGACCGCGCCGCCGGACTGATGGGGCGCAGTGTCACCGATCCCGCCGTGCGAGCGTTCAACGATGCCATCCTGGAACTGGGGCGCGAGCTGGTGCTGATCAATTTCACCCGCCAGGGGCGCTTCCGTACTGAACCAGCGGTCAAGATTCCTCCGCTGCCCGACCTGGAGCCTGCCCTGCGACTGCCCGATGCCACAGGTCATCAGCGGCGAGTCATCCGCACACACCTGGTGCGGGGGGTCAACCGCGCCGCCTGGGCTTTTCAGGAGGCGACCAGAGCTGTGCAGCGCGCGCTGGCGCGGATGGATCAGTAACCCTACCGAGCAGCACCGCAGGGCACAAAAGGTGAGGAGAGAGGGATATGAGGATCATGTATCTGGTGCCTGGCCCCATGGGACGCTCGTCCGCCGGGCAGGCCGAACTCGAACGGCGCGGCGCTTTGCTCAAGCAATACGCCGGTCCCGGCACTGAGGTTGGGATCGTGGATGTTCCGCAAGGCCCCGCCTCCATCGAGAGCATGTATGAAGAGTATCTCTCCATACCGGCTACCGCGCAGCGCGCCGTGGAACTCGAACAGGAAGGGTGGCAGGCCATCATCCTGGGCTGCTATGGCGATCCCGGCCTCGATGCCCTGCGCGAGCTGGTCTCCATCCCCGTGATCGGCCCCGGCGAGGCCAGCGCGCTGGTCGCTGCGTCCCTGGGGCATCGCTTCTCGATCATCACCATCACCGAGAGCGTGATCGCCTCCACCGAGCGGCAGATACGCAACGTCGGCGTGGGCGAAAAGCTGGCCAGTGTGCGCGTGGTGGGCATCCCGGTGCTGGAACTGCATCACGACCGCGAGCGCACCATCCGCGCCACCGTAGAACAGGGACGCCGCGCCATCGAAGAGGATCGCGCCGACGTGCTGATCGTAGGCTGCATGAGCATGGGCTTTCTGGAAATCGCCGAAGCCGCCGGGCAGCAACTGGGCGTGCCCTTCCTGAACCCGGCGCGGGTAGCGCTCAAGTTCGCCGAAGCGCTGGTGGGGGCGGGCCTGACGCATTCGCGCCGCGCCTATCATGTGCCGCCCAAACTGGCAACCGGCAAGGTCAAGTCGGCGGCGGAACTGTTGCACGCCTGAGGGAGAGTCCCCCATGGACTACGTTCTCACTCACGCCACCCTGATCGATGGCACAGGGCGCGATCCCATCACCGACGCGGCTATGTGGGTGCGCGGCGGGCGTATCGCCTGGGTGGGGCCGGTAGCGGCCCTGCCCGCCGAAGCGCGCGCCGTCTCAGAGCAGGACGCCTCTGGGCGCACGGTCATCCCCGGCCTGATTGATGCGCATGTGCACGTATGCTGGAATGGCCGCGAAAGCGTGCTGGAACTGGTCAAGCGCGACCGCGACCTGATCGTGCTGGAAGCCGTCAAGACCCTGCGACGTATCCTGGCCTCTGGCACGACGACCGTGCGCGACATCGGCGGGCACGATTACGTCGAAATGGCGCTGCGCAAGGCGATCAATGCTGGCTTCATCGCCGGGCCGCGTATGCGCACGTCCGGCAAAGTGATCGCCATGACCGGCGGGCACGGTTACTTCATTGCCCGCGAAGCCGACGGCCCCGACGAAGTGCGCAAAGCCGCTCGCGAGCAGATCAAGGCTGGCGCAGACACCATCAAGCTGATGGCGACCGGCGGAGCGGCCACCCCCGGCCAGGACGTGATGGCCAGTCAGTTCACCGTCGAAGAACTGGCCGCGGCGGTGCAGGCCGCCCATGCGCTGGGGCGCACGACCGCCACGCACTGTCACGGGACGGGGGGTATCAAGAACTCTGTGCTGGCGGGGATCGACTCCATCGAGCATGGGACGTATCTCGATGAAGAGACGGCGGACATGATGGTCGAGCGCGGCACGGCCCTGGTGCTGACCCTTGGCGTGGCCAACCCCGATCTGACCGACGTGCCGCCTGCGGCACAGGCCGAAGCCAAACGGCTGGAGGGCATCCTCGACAAACTGAGTCAGCGGATGCGGCAGTCGGTGCAGATCGCGCAGGCCAAAGGGGTGTTCATTGGCGCTGGCTCGGATGCGGGAGGTAATCCGCTGGCCCCGCACAACTTCAGCATGGCCAGGGAACTGGAGCTGCTGGTCGATCACGGCTTTTCCCCTCTGGCCGCGCTGAGCATCGTCACCCGCAACAACGCGCGCATTCTGCGCTGGGAAAACGAGCTTGGCACGCTGGAGCCGGGCAAGCTGGCCGACTTTGTGCTGCTTTCCGCCGATCCGCTGGCCAACATCAGCAATGTGCGCGCCGTAGAAGCAGTCTACCAGGGCGGTGTGCGCGTCTGGCCGCCCGCCGAGACCCTGCTGATGTAGAGGTGAGCGATGGACGACATCCTGCAAGTCGTCGAGGAGCGCCGCGAGGTCTACCTGGACTGGCTGGTACAGCTTTGCCAGCAGCCTTCCATCGCGGCTCAGAATGTCGGGATGGCGGAGACGGCGCACCTGGTCGAGCGGCTGCTGGCGGGCATCGGGGCGAGTGCCCGGCAGATACCGACCGCAGGGTATCCCGTGGTCTACGGTGAGGTAGGCGGCACAGGAGACAAAACCCTGTCGTTCTACAATCACTACGACGTGCAGCCTCCTGAACCGCTCGAAGAATGGCATTCCGATCCCTTCACGCCTACGGTGCGCGAGGGCGTCTTCTATGCCCGCGGCGTGGCCGACAACAAAGGCAACCTGGTCGCCCGACTGGCCGCGGTAGATGCTTATCTGCGGGCGCGCGGCTCGCTGCCGGTCAACGTCAAGTTCATCTTCGAAGGTGAAGAAGAGATCGGCAGCCCGCACCTGGCCGGTTTCGCCGAGCAACATCAGGACTTGATTCGGGCCGACGGCTGCATCTGGGAAGCCGGTTACTGCGACGTGGAGGGTCACCGCGAAGTCTACCTGGGGTTGAAGGGCATCCTCTATGTCGAGTTGACAGCGCGACAGGCCAACGTTGATCTGCACTCTATGTGGGCGGCCATCGTGCCCAGCGCCGCCTGGCATCTGTTGCGCGCCCTGGGCACGCTCAAAGACGATCAGGATCGCGTGCTGATCCCCGGCTTTTACGACGACGTGCTGCCGCCTTCCGCCGCCGACCTGGAAGCGCTGGCGCACATGCCCTTCGACGAGGACGCGCGGCGTCAGCAACTCGGTCTGCGCGCCTTCATCAACGGCCTGACCGGACCTGCGCTGCGCGAAAAGTACGTGTTCCAACCCACCTGCAATATCTGCGGCATCGAGTCCGGCTACACCGGTGAGGGCTTGAAGACCGTCCTCCCGCATCAGGCTCGCTGCAAGCTGGACTTTCGCCTGGTGCCCAACCAGAATCCCCATAAACTGTTCGAGCAGCTCCAAACGTACCTGGCCGAGCAGGGCTTCGCAGACATCGAGGTCAGGCTCTCGGCGGCGCTGCATCCGGCCCGCACGGCCACCGATCATCCCTTCGCTCAACTGGTCATTCGGGGCGTGCGGGAAATCTACGGCCACGAGCCGGTCGTCTACCCGCTCATTCCGGGCAGCGGCCCCATGTACGACCTGTGTCAGCGCTATGGCATTCCCGCCGTGTCGGTGGGTGTGGGTAACGCCAACTCGCGCAATCACGCTCCCAACGAGAACATCCGCCTGGATGACTTCTACCAGGGCATTGCTCACCTGATCTTCATCCTGGAGCAGTTCGACACTCTGCCATAGGCCATACCAGCGTGAGTGAAGGAGGGAGGGAGACGGCCAAGATACTCATGGAGCATATCGGACACCATTCAGCGCAGCCTATGAAGTAATAGCAGGAGGAAAACAATGAAGCTCAGACGCCTTTCCATACTCTTGACCCTTGTCGTCGTCCTGGTGACGCTGGGCACGAGCGGCGTGATCGCCCAGCAACAGGCAGGTCAGCCCGTCCCCAAAGTGGTGGTGCTCTCCAACGTGCAGGGCGCGGACCCGATCGAATTCGAGTCCACGCGCCTGCTGGTGGAGAACATGCGCAAGCTGGGCCTGGACGTCGAGCACCGCGCCATGCCCTGGGAACAGCAGGCCGACCTGGTGTGGTACGAGCGCACCAACTGGCAACTGACTGCCTGGCGTATGGTCGCCCGTCCCGAACGCATGGACCCCGACGAGTTCGTGGTCAACCTGTTCCACTCAGATACCGCCGAGTCCGGCTACAACTTCGTCGGCTACATCAACCCCGAATACGATGCCCTGGCCGAGGCGCAACGTGCCGAGACCGACCCGGAGAAGCGTCGCGAACTGATCTTCAAGGCGCAGGAGATCATCGCCCGCGACGTGCCCTACATCTACGTCGCGCACCCCAGCCTGCCGCAGTTGGTGCGCACCGACGTGTGGGACAGGAACTCCATCGTGGACGCCCAGGGCATTGGCATCCAGAACTTCTGGACGTGGATCGGGCTGACACCGCTGGGCAGCCAGAAAGCGATCATCACCAACACCGGCGATCAGATTCAGGCGATCAATCCCTTCTACATCTCCGGCGATGCCGACTCGCGCATCACCGAGCTGATCTGGGATCGCCTGATGCGCATCGGGCCGGACGGTTTGCCGCAGCCCTGGGCGGCGGAATCCGTCGTCTGGGAAGACAACCTGCACGTGCTGGTGACGCTGCGCGAGGGCATGAAGTGGCACGACGGGCAGCCGGTCACGGTCGAGGACGTGAAGTTCTCCTTCGAAGCGCCCAAGAGCGGCGAAGTGCCCATGTACGCCAAGTTTGTGGCGGCGGTTGAGAACATCGAGATCGTGGACGACCGCACGGTACGCTTCACGCTCAATCAGCCCTGGGCGGCGTTCGAGACCGCGTCGCTGGCCAAGCTGAACCTGGTGCCCAAGCACATCTGGGAGCCGATCCTGGCCGATCTGGCTGGCAGCGATGCCAACGCGGAAAGCTACCAGGAAGAGGTGCCCATCGGCTCTGGCCCCTATCGCTTCGTGGCCTGGCAGCCCGGCGAGTCGGTGATCCTGGAAGCCAACCCCGATCACTTCCAGCCGCCCAAAGCCGAAAAATGGATCCTGCGCATCATCCCCACCCAGGAATCGGCGCTGGGACAGATTCAGACCGGCGAACTGAACTTCCTGCGCGAGTGGGAAGGCGACGCGGAGATTCTGAAGCAGGTGGCCGACTCCGATCCCAACATCGAACTGTTCGCCAGCCCCGACCTCGGCTTCCGCTTCTTCGCCTTCAACCTGCGCGTGGAGCCGTTCGACGATGTGGTGTTGCGCCGCGCTGTAGCGCACGCGCTGCCGCGCAACGCCATCATCGCCAACATCTACAAGGGCTTCGCCGTGCCTGCTGATTCGTACGTCTCGGTGGCGATTGACTACTGGCACAACCCGAACCTGCCGCAGTACGAGTACGACATCGAGGCCGCGCGGCAGTTGCTGGCTGAGGCCGGTTATACCTGGGATAGCGAGGGACGGCTGCTCTACCCCGCAGAGTGAGCCGGTTCGCGCAACAAACAGGCTGGGGGAAGGGCAAAGTCTCTTTCCCCAGCCACGACTGAAGGGAGGTCAGCCGTGCGGCGAGGGGTCATGCTCTATATCGGCAGCCGGCTGCTGCAAAGTTTGTTGGTGTTGTGGGCTATCGCGACGATCCTGTTCTTTTTGTTCCGCCTGGCCCCTGGCGACCCAACCGTCGCCTATCTCGATCCGTCCTTCACCGAAGAACAGGAACAGGCGCTGCGGGCACGCTTTGGGCTGGACAGGCCCCTCCACGAACAGTATGCGATCTATCTGCTCAATCTGGTCAGGGGCGACCTGGGCGACTCTTTCTTCTACAGCAAGTCCGTCGCCCACTTGGTGATGGAGATGCTGCCCAATACGCTCTATCTCAGCTTCGCCTCCCTGTTCCTGGCCTATGTGATCGGGGTCATCGGGGGAGTCGTGCTGGCTTCCATCCGCGGCCAGATAGCCGAGAAGATCGGCATCACCTTCACGCTGATGACCCGCGCCGCGCCCGAATTCTGGGTGGGCATGTTCCTGCTGGCGGTCTTCGCCTTCGAGTTGCGCTGGTTGCCTTCCTCCGGCACCAGCTCTCCGGGGACCATCTACAAGAGCGAATGGCAGAAACTCACCTCCAGGGACTTCTGGGAGCACATGATCCTGCCCACGGCCACGCTGGCTTTCTACCTGCACGGCCTGCCGCTGCTGCTGATGCGCTCCAGCATGCTGGAGATTCTCGATCAGGATTTCATCACCATGGGCCGCCTGATCGGCTATTCGCGGTGGCGGCTCATGCTGCGTCACGCTGCCCGCAATGCCCTGTTGCCCGTGCTGACTGCGCTCACGCTGGGCATCGGCTACTCGGTGGGGGGCAATGTCGTCGTCGAAAACGTCTTTGGCTGGCCGGGCCTCGGTCGTCTGTTGGTGCGCGCCGTATCAGCATCGGACTATCCGGTCGCCCAGGGTGCGTTCTTCGTGATCGCGCTGATCATCGTCGTGCTCAATTTCGTGGCGGACGTGCTCTACGGGCTGCTCGACCCGCGCGTTGGCGCTTCGGAGCAGGCGCGCATCTCGTAAACAGATAGGAAAGGCACGCGATGGAGACAGGAACGCCTTTGGATCAGCCCGCGGCACTCGTCCCTGTTCCTGGCGCCGCTGGGGGCACCTGGCTGGGACAATTCGTCCGCACCAACTTCGAGGTCTTCCAGCGCGATTTTCTGGCCCTGATTGGCCTGATCATCCTGCTCTTCTTCCTGGTCGTGGCCATCCTCGCCCCGCTGATCGCGCCGTATGGCCCGACCGAGGTGATCGAAGAGGACGGCATCTGGCTATCGAACAAGAGGCCCTCCGATCAATTCATCCTGGGGACGACCAACCTGGGGCGCGACATTTTCTCGCAGCTTGTCTACGGAGCGCGACCAGCCCTGCTGGTGGGCTTTTCCGCTGCGGTAGCGGTTTCGCTGATCGGCACCCTGGTGGGGTTGCTGGCAGGTTATTTCGGCGGCTGGGTGGATGCCCTGTTGATGCGCCTGGCCGACATCGCTTTTGGTATTCCCTTTCTGCCCTTCATCATCGTACTATCCGCCTTTCTCGACCCCAGCATCTGGAACGTGGTGCTGGCCATGGCCGCTCTGCTGTGGCGCGACAGCAGCCGGGTGATTCGCGCTCAGGTGCTGGTCATCCGCGAACAGGCGTTCGTCAGCGCGGCCAGAGTGTCGGGCGCGAGCCATCTGCGCATCGTCTTTCTGTACATTGCCCCCAGCATCCTGCCGCTCTCTTTCCTGTATGGCTCGCTGGCGATTGGCTGGGCGATCCTCACCGAAGCCAGCGTCAGCTTCCTGGGCTTTGGCGACCCCAACGTCGTCAGTTGGGGCTATATGCTGCAGGATGCGTTTCTGTCGCAGGCCATGTCGCGCGGGGCGTTCTACTGGTTCATCCCGCCGGGCGTGTGCATCATGTTGACGGTGATGGCAGGTTTCTTCATTGGTCGTGGCTACGAGGAGATTCTCTTCCCCCGGCTGCGCCGCCAGTAGGGGCGCTCCGCTGCGCAACTATCATCGAGGCCAGGAAGGATTGGTGTCATGACGCTGCTTGAGATACGCGACCTGAGCGTGATCTACCGCACGCAACAGGGCACGGTGCAGGCGGTTGAGCGCGTGGCGCTCGACATGTATCAGGCCCAACACCTGGGTCTCATCGGGGAATCTGGCTGTGGCAAAACCACGCTGCTGCGTGCGCTGATCCGTGTGCTGCCCCGCAACGGCAAGATCACCTCCGGCCAGATTCTTTTCAAGGGGCGCGACCTGCTGGCGCTCTCCGAGCGCGAGATGCGTCAGTTGCGCTGGCGCGAAATCGCCATGATTCCCCAGGCTTCGATGGACTCGCTCAACCCGGTGCAGCGTGTCGGTCGTCAACTGGAAGAGCTGTTGACTGTGCGGGGCAAGCTGGATCGCGCGGCAGCCCGACGGCGCGCTGTGGAGCTGTTCGAGCTGGTGGGCCTCGATGCAGAGCGGCTGGAGCACTACCCTCATGAGTTTTCGGGCGGCATGAAGCAGCGGGCGGTCATCGCCATGGCGCTGGCCTTGCAGCCAAGTCTGCTCATCGCCGACGAACCGGTGACTGCGCTGGACGTGATCGTGCAATATCAGGTGCTGGAAGTGCTCAAACAGCTTGAGCACGAACTCAACCTGACCATCCTGCTCATCACCCACGATATTTCGGTGGTCGCGCAGCTCTGTGACTCGGTGGCGGTGATGTACGCCGGGCAGATTGTCGAGCGCACCTCCGCTGAGCGTTTCTTCGCTGCGCCAGGCCACCCCTATAGCCTGGGACTGCAACACGCTTTCCCACACCTGATCCGCCCCAAAGACTATCTGATCTCGATAGAAGGGTATCCTCCCGACCTGCACCATCCGCCTCAGGCGTGCCGTTTCGCTCAGCGCTGCCCGTTCGCCGAGGCGCGTTGCCACGAAATGTCCCCTGCCTTGCAGGAGATCGCCCCTCAGCACTGGGCGGCGTGCCTGCGCGCGCCAGAGATGGACAGCCTGCGCCAGCAGGCGGGCGATCCCGCCATCTGGCTGAAGACGGAAGCCGCCCGGCAATACGCTAACGGCAATGGTCGGTCAGCGGGCGTTGATCGTCAGCACCGTCAGCCAGGTATGGTGCTCTCCTCGGTGAATGGTCATGCGGCTGCCAACGGACCCTTGCTGGAAGTGCACGCCCTCTCCAAACGCTACCATATTGGCGGCGGCCTGGCTGGTCTGTTGCGCGGCCAGAAGCCGCAGACGGTGTACGCCGTCAACCAGGTGTCCTTCAGCCTGCGGCGCGGCGAGAGCCTGGGGCTGGCCGGTGAGTCCGGCTGCGGCAAGACCACTACCGGCAAGCTGTTGGTCAAATTACTGGAGCCGAGCGCCGGGCAGATCGTGTTCGACGGCCAGGATACGACGACCCTGTCGCGCTCTGCGCTGCACGAGTTCCGGCGCAGGGTGCAATTGATGTTTCAAAACCCTTTCGAAGCGCTCAACCCGCGCTTCACGCTCCATCGTTCGCTGGCCGAGCCGCTGATCATCCATGGCTGGCGCGACAAAGCGCGGCGCAGAGAGCGCATCATCGAGACGCTCGATTACGTCAACCTGCGCCCGGCAGAAGCTTTTCTGGACAAGTACCCTCATCAGCTATCTGGAGGGCAACTGCAGCGAGTGGTGTTGGCGCGAGCGCTGGTGCTGCGCCCCGACCTGTTGGTGGCCGACGAACCGGTCTCCATGCTCGATGTGTCGGTGCGCGCGGGCATTCTCAATACCATGAAGGGGCTGGCCCGCGAACTGGGCCTGACCACCGTGTATATCTCGCACGACCTATCTTTGCTCCAATACACCTGCGAACGGATCGCCATCATGTACCTGGGGCATATGGTGGAAATCGGCCCGGCGCAGGACATCATCAGTCAGCCGCGCCATCCCTATACTCAGGCGCTGATCGCTGCCGTGCCCGTCCCCGACCCGACCCTACCCAATCCGCCGCTGCGCATTCGCGAGGGCGTGCCGCGTCCTACCCGGCAAATCACAGGCTGCCCCTTCGTGGAACGCTGCCCGGAGGCCATGGAAGTCTGCCGGACGGTCTTCCCGCCAGCGATCGCAGTGAGCGCACAGCACCAGGTGCTATGCCATCTGTACGGCGAAAACGCCGGTTCGCCCCGGCTTGCTCAGCCAGTGGAGGAACGCGCCCCATGACCACCATGACCGCTGCCGTGCTCCAACGCCATGGCGACCTGGACGCCATCGCCCTGCAACAGGTGCCTGTGCCGCAGCCAGGGCCGCGCGACGTGCGTATCCGGGTACGGGCTTGCGCCCTCAACTGGCTGGATGTGGCCATTCGGCACGGGCCTAAGTTCGGCGCAATCCCTCTGCCTCTGATCGGCGGAGGCGACATCTGCGGCGTGATAGAGGCGCTTGGCTCCGAGGTGAGCGGCTGGCAGGTAGGCGACGAAGTCCTGGTCTATCCCCTGCTGACGTGTGGCGTGTGCGAATTTTGCCGCCGCGGCGAGCCGACCATCTGTCCGCAGCACCGTATCATCGGCGAACACGTCAACGGGGGGTTGGCCGAATACGTGGTGGTTCCCGCCGCGAATCTGTTGCCCAAGCCCGCGCGTCTGTCGTTCGTCGAAGCGGCGGCGTTGCCAGTGGTATGCATGACTGCCTGGCACATGCTGATCACGGTGGGACAGCTACGGGTCGGAGAGTACGCCCTGATCCTGGGGGCCGGAGGCGGCGTGGCCTCGATAGGCATTCAGATCGCACGGCAGGCGGGGGCGCACGTCTTCGCCACAACCTCCTCGCCGGAAAAAGCCGCCCGCGCAACCGCACTCGGCGCACAGCAGGTCTTCAACTACCGCGAGCAAGACTGGGTGCAGGAAGTGCTGGCAGTCACCGGCGGGCGCGGCGTTGACCTGGTGCAGGACAACGTAGGTGGCGCGACCTGGGCGCAGTCCTTGCGAGCGTTGGCCCGTGGCGGGCGGTTGGTGCCCTGCGGGTCGCATTCTGGCACGACCTTCGCGCTCGATATCACGCAAATCTATCACCGGCAGTTGCGCATTCTCGGCTCGAATGGGGGCACCTACCAGGACCTGGCGGCGGCGCTGGCGCTGGTAGAAGCGGGACACCTGTCGCCCGTCATTGATACTGTCTTGCCGCTCAGCGAGATACACCAGGGACACCGCCTGCTGGAAGCCGGACAGCATTTCGGCAAGGTCGTGATCGAGATTCCCTGAAAGCCCTCTTCCTGGGGGCGACGGATACAGCCATACGGCGCGACTTCACCGGTTTCGCCGTCCGCGCTCCAGTGAAGGGTATCCCTCGCGCAGGGATGCTCGCCCTTGCCAGCCTGCCGGTATGGACAGCGCCTCACAGCCCGCGCTTCCAGCGGCGCACCAACTGCCGCTGTTCGTCCGTCTCCGGCGAACCAGGGCCGAACAGAGCGTCTACCAGGCGCAGGGCGTCCTCCGCCTGGAAGCCCCGCTGCACCAGCCAGCAGCCCATCACCGTGCCCGTGCGCCCCACCCCGCCGCGACAATGTACGTAGACGACACGACCGGCGGACAGCGCCTCGTCAATCGCCGCCAGGATGGCTGCCATGTGCGCATCGTCCGGCACGCCAAAGTCGGGAATCGGCAGGCGCTGATAGGTCACCAAGGCCCTGCGTCGTGTCGCTTCGGCCTGCAACGCCCTCTCGTAGGGCCGACATTCGCCCGCTTCGGTCAGGTCAATGAAGGCCGTCACGCCCAGGTCGAGCAACGTCCGCAGCGCGGCGCGCCCGCGCTCGTCGTCATGGGGGACAGGATACGGCCCGGCCAGCAACAGCCCAGGCATCACCCAGGCCGCGCCGGGTGGCAGTTCTGCGCTCATGGGCTGCCCTCTCCGCCGAGCACCAGGTTGTCAATCAGGCGCACCTGCCCGATGAAGACGGCCATGCTCAGCAAGACGTGCGTCGCTGCGCCGTCGAGTTCGGTCAGCGTGACCGGATCGGCGGCGCTGACATAGTCCACGCGGGCCAGCGGCTCACCCGCCAGCACGGCGCGCATGGTCGCCCGCAGCGCTTCGGCGTCGCGCTGTCCTCCCTGCCAGGCGGCTTCGGCAGCCTTGAGCGCCCGGTAGAGCACGGTCGCTGCCCGGCGTTCGTCCGCTTTCAACAACAGATTGCGGCTGCTCATGGCCAGACCGTCCGGCTCGCGCACGATAGGGCATACTACTACCTCCAGGTTGAAGGCGAGATCGCGCACCATCTGTCGGATGACGGCGGCCTGCTGCGCGTCCTTCTGGCCGAAGTAGGCGCGGGTGGGCTGAAAGACGTTGAACAGCTTGGCGACCACTGTGGTCACGCCCCGAAAATGGCCGGGACGGGCCGCGCCTTCCAGGGGGCGGGTGATTTCCTCGACTGTGACATAGGTCTGATAGCCGGGCGGGTACATCTCGGCTTCGGAGGGCGTCCAGACCACGTCCACGCCCTCGGCGGCGAGCAACTCGCAGTCGCGCTCGACCTGCCGCGGGTAGGAGGCCAGGTCTTCGGGGCGGTTGAACTGAATGGGGTTGACGAAGATGCTCACGCCGACGCGATCGTTTTCGGCGCGCGCCCGGCGCACCAGCGACAGATGACCCTCGTGCAGCGCGCCCATGGTCGGCACCAGCCCCCAGGTCAGGCCCGGCTCGGCCCAGCGCGCCGCGCGTACTTCGTGGAGAAACGGTGTGACCAGCATGGCTCCCTCGTCAGTGCTGTGACCATCCACTACCAGGAACACCGGCACCTGCACACGGTTGCCCGCTTCAGCCGCCGACTCGCGTCGCCCGCGTTTCGTCGAGCGCCTTCAGCAGCGCGTATAGCCAGCGGTTGACGGGCGCATCCACGCCGACGGCGTCTGCCTGACGGATCACCGCGCCGCAGATGGCTTCGATCTCGCTTTCTGCACCGCGCAACACGTCCTGCAACATCGAAGAGCGGTTGGCGGCAGTCTGCCGGGCGACCTGCTCGGCCTGCGCCCCCGCGTCGTCGAAAAGCAGTCGGATGCCGTGCGCAGCGGCCACCGCCTGCACTTCGCGGGCGGCCTGCTCCATGATCTGCCGCGCCCACCCCGAAGCGAGCAACGCCCCGTTGGGGACGCGCAACAACGCCGTCAGCGGGTTGATGGCGGCGCTGACGGCCAGCTTGCTCCACAAGAGCGCCTGAATGTCGTCGGTCAACTGCACCTCGATACCAGCGCGGGCGCACAGGTCGGCGAAGCGGCGCAGGCGCTCTTGCTGCGCCGGTTGCGTCGCCAGATAGGTCGGGCCGCCCCCCGCCCAGATCACCCACCCCGGCGCAGCGACCGTCGCCCCCTGTGTGGTGACGCCCACCGCCGCACGCTCTGGCCCCACATGACAGGCCAGCGTCTCCAGGTTGCCCAGCCCGTTCTGCAGGGTGATGGCCAGACCGTCCGCGGCCAGAGTCTCTGCGGCCTGGCGGGCTGCGTCTGCCGTCCTGGGAGCTTTGGTCAGGATCAGGGCGATATCCGCCGGAGCCGTCGCACGGGCGTCGGCGGTAGCGCGCAGCCAGACGCGCTGTTCATCACCGTCTGGCGAGGTCAGGCGCAGCGGGGCGCGTTGCAGCGCGGCAAGCTGTTCCGGCCAGCGCCCGACCAGCGTCACCTGAGCGTGCGGGGTGAGCCACGCCCCGAACAGACAGCCCATCGCGCCGATGCCGAAGATCGTGATGCGCATGGTTTTCTCTCGCCCGCTGAACGGCTGATCTGACGAGAACAGGCGGAGTCTTTCAGCGAGCTGATGACGACCCCCGCAGCGCCAGGGGCAACAGCGCTGCCGCCAGCAGCGCCATGATCGCGCCGAAGGCGAAGGGAGCGCTCGCGCCCAGCCCATGCCAGCCGCCCACGCCCTGCCACAGCACCCCCGCGATCAGCGAAGCCGGTAGCGCCATCAGCCCTACGGCGGCGTCGTAGACCCCGTAGGCGGTGCCCAGTTGAGAGCGCGGCACCAGGTCGGCGACCAGCGCCTTGCTCACGCCGTAGGTCAGGCCGTAGTACACCCCGTAGAGCGCGTAGAGCAGCCAGACCTGCCAGGCCGCGTTGACCAGGGCGAAGCCCAGGTAAACCGCCGCGTAGAGCAGCCAGCCGCTCAGCAACAGCCGTTGCCGCCCCACCCGGTCGGAGAGTGCCCCCGCCGGCTCGGAGATCAGCGCGTAGACGGCGTTGAAGACGATCAGCAGCCCCATCACCCCGGCCACGCTCAGCCCCAGTTTGTTGGCGCGCAGGATGAGGAAGGCGTCGGCGGAGTTGCCCAGCGTGAAGAGGACGATCACCAGCAGGAACAGGCGATAGCGCCGGTCGAGGCCGCGCAGCGTCAGCCGGGCGGGCGCGCGCGCCTCCTTGACCTGTACCTCGTGCGCTCCGAAGGCCAGCACCAGCACCGCCAGCACCGCCGGAATCACGCTGAGCAGCACCACCGTCTGGAAGGTGTCGCGGCTCAGCGCTACCTGATTGCCCTGCGCGGCCAGCACCACGATCAGCGCCAGCACCAGCCCCAGCGCGGCCCCTGCCGTGTCTCCGGCGCGGTGCAACCCAAATGCCAGTCCGCGCCGCCCCTCGTCCACAGTGGCCGCGACCAGCGCGTCGCGGGGAGCGGTGCGAATGCCCTTGCCCACGCGGTCGGCGAAGCGCACGATCAGCACGCCGCCCCAGGACGACGCCAGATAGAGGAAGGGCTTGGCCACCGTAGACAGCCCATAGCCCGCCACGGCCAGCCATTTGCGGCTGCCCAGACGATCCGACCACCAGCCGGAAAAAACCTTGATCAGGCTGGCCGTCGTATCGGCGATGCCTTCGATGACGCCGATCACACTGGTGCGCACCCCCAGCGCGCTGGCCAGGAACAACGGCAGCAGGTTGAAGACCATCTCGCTGGAGATGTCGGTGAGAAAGCTGGTCAGCGTGACCACCCATACGTTGCGCGGCAACGAGCGCACGCCTGCGCGTTCGGTCGTCGCCGGTGCGCCAGGAACAGGCATCGCCTCTTCTCCCAATAGACAGGCCGCTCAGGCCGGGCTGCGCTCGCTGTTCTTGATGCCAGCCATCAGCAAACCGAGTTGCTCGCGCGTGGCCTCTTTGGCGGGCAGTGTGTCAATGATTTCGCCTTTGTAGAGCACCGCGATCCGGTCGGACAGCGCCATGATCTCGTCCAGTTCCGCCGAGACCAGCAGCACCGCCGCGCCTTCGTCTCGCTGATGCACGATGTGATTGTGAATGAACTCGATCGAGCCAACGTCAATACCGCGCGTCGGCTGCGAAGCGATCAGCAGGCGCGGGCGACGGCTGAACTCGCGGGCGACGATCAGCTTCTGCTGATTGCCACCAGACAGGTTGCCGCCGTTGACGAAGGGCGAAGGCGTGCGGATGTCGAATTCTTCGATCAGGCGGACCGCGTGCTGTGTGATGGCCTGCTCGTCGCGCAACAGCCCCCCTTCCTGCGGCGGCGGATCGCCCGCCCCGCCGCGCGTGCGCCAGATCAGCCGTCGCCAGGGGGAGGCCAGCCGTTCCAGGGCAGCCAGGGCTGCTGACGTGCCGAGCAATTGAGTGGCCACCAGGTGCCCGATTGTGCCAAAGGTCAGTTCGGCCAGCAGCAGCGCCACCACGCCGATGTTGAGCGGATATTGCAGCACCGTCTTCTGGGCGCTGTTGAGCGACGCGCCGATGGTGCGCAGGTCCGGCGGGACGCGATACAGGTCGAGCAGCGCCGTCCACAGCCAGCGATCCCACACATACAGCGCGATCACCGTCAACACGGCCACAGTCACGCCCACCACCAGCAGGTAGCGCAACAAGGCACCGGGCAGTTGCGCCAGGTTCGGCGGTTTGGCGAAGGGGCGCTTGTAGTAATCGTTGAGCACCAGGTTGTCCGCCACGGTGTAGAGCTTGACCAGGCCGTAGCGCTGCCGGTCTTCGGGGACATGGCTGGTGCCCGCGTCCTTGATGCGGCGCGGCGTGATGCGCTCGCGGTGAATGACGCGCAGCCCCAGGGCATGGTCGAACCAGCTCTGACGGTCGGCGTCGCGGCGGGCGGCCCAGGCGCTGAGGATCAGGGGGATCAGCAGTGGCAGGCGCAGCACCAGGAACAGCAGATAGCGCTGCACCAGCCGGAGCGCGGACGGTTGCCGGTCGCGCTGATCCACCACTTCCAGGCCGAAGAGCGCCATACCCAGCGTCGTCCCCGTCCAGGCCCAGCCGCCCAGGAAGTAGAGAACGTCAATGACCAGGGCCACTGGCGCAGCCAGGGCGAGATCGAGCGATTGATCGCGGAAATAGGCCACGAAGTAGCCGAAGAAATAGGTCGCGGCCAGCACCACCAGCAGATCGATCGCCAGGGCCACCGCCCGCATCCCCAGGCGAGCCGCTGGCTGACGCTCTGGCTGGAGCGCCCGTCCCAGCAACTTCACCGTGCCGCCCGCCGGTTCGCGCAGGCCGGTGAGCACTTCCACCAGTTCGGTCTGCCCGTTGCCCTGCACACCGGCGATGCCCAGCACTTCGCCCGCGCGCACCATGAAGCTGACGCCGCGCAACGCCTGCGCGCCGCGGTCGTCGAAGGCGCTCAGATTCTCCACTTCCAGCACCGGCTCGGCGGGACGCGCTTCTGCTTTCTCCACCTGCAGGATGACTTCGCGCCCGACCATCATCGCCGCCAGCGAGGTTTCGGTGGCCTGGTCGGGAGTCGTGGTGCCCACCACGCGCCCATCGCGCATGACCACGATGTTGGTGGCGACTTCGAATACTTCCTTGAGCTTGTGCGTGATGAAGATGATCGAGACGCCCTGTGCTGCCAGTTCGCGCATGATCTTGAAGAGTTCGCGGCTTTCCTGAGGCGTCAGCACGGCGGTTGGCTCGTCCAGAATGAGGATATCGGCCTGCCGGTAAAGCGCCTTGATGATCTCGACGCGCTGCTGCATGCCCACTGGCAACTTCTCGATCACCGCGTCGGGGTCTACTTCCAGCCCATACTGCCGCGACAGTTCGCGCACACGCTCCGCCGCGGCGCGCACGTTGCGAATCTCGGTCACGTCGTGCAGGGCCACCAGAAAGGCGTCGAGCGCTCCGTCGAGCGGCGAGGGGTGTAGGGCAGTCTCGTCGGCCACCGCCTGCCTGCGCTGGTAGGCGCGCCAGGCGCTGACGGCCAGGGCCACGATCAGCGCCGCCGTCAGCACAACCTGAGCGGGCGCGCTGACCATGTCCAGGCTCAGCGCTCCGGCCCCCCCATAGAGCACCAGCAGGCCACCCACGATCATCAGATCGAAGCGCTGCCAGCGGCCCGGCGCGCGCGCCGTCCCCCGCCAGGAACGCACGCTGTGCCCGCCGATCAGGGCGAGCAAAATGACCACGCTGAGCGCTTCGGCAACGGGCGGGGCATCGTCTATGCTATCCAGCAGCCAGCCAGGGATGCCGTTGTCGCGGTATTCTTCCATCTGCGCCCTGGCGCTGGCGATGACACCATCAACGCCAGTGCCAGCGTTATTGGCGTTGCGGTATTCCTTGGCCCAGTCGAACTCGATGCGCTGACGCCGGATCAGCGCGCTCTTGACGGTGTAGCCGCCGTCCATTTCTTTGGGCTTGCGCTCGCGCACCATTTCGACCTGCTGGCGCAGCGCAATATCGGTGAGGCCCACGCGGGTGATCTGCGCCACCTGCGACGCGATGCTCAGCGCCACTAACGCCAACACCACCCGCCAGAGAAGACCCCAGCCCAGCCGGGCCGCGGGCGGCACGCCTACTGCCGCCCCGATCACCAGCCCGGCCAGCGCCCCGCCGATCACGTAACGCAGCTCGCCCAGCGCCAGGCCGACGAGCAAGCCCAGGACGACAATCACCAGGCTGGGCAGCCAGCGCAGCAGGCGTCGCAGCAGGGGGTTGTTGCCGCCCTGGTAGGCGACAGTGCTCTCCTCGCCCAGCACGACGTTTTCGGCCACGGTCATCACGTTGACCAGTTGGAAGTGTTGATGCACCATGCCAATGCCGCTGCGGATCGCTTCGCGCGGGCTGGCGAAGCGCACCTCGTGCCCTTTCAGGCGGATCGTGCCACTGTCGGCATGGTACAGGCCGTAGATGATGTTCATCAGGGTGGTCTTGCCCGCGCCGTTTTCGCCCAGCAGGGCCAGGATTTCGCCGCGCCGCAGCTTCAGGCTGACGTTGTCGTTGGCCAGCACGCCGGGGAACTGTTTGGTCACGCCCTCGACTTCGAGGACGATGTCGTTGGTGGGGGAAGAGGTTGGATCAGTCATCGCGTATCTCTATCAGGGTGATCAGTCGTCAGTTCTCAGTGATCAGTTTAATCTTTGCCGCGCTGATTGCGTTGACGACTAACTATCTCCGGTCAATTTCTGGATGAGACCTGAGAGCATTCGTTTGATTTGTTCAAGTTCTGCTTGCAAGATTTCATAGTCTGCATTCTTGAGCATTCCCAGGTCACGAGCGGCCAATAGAAAGTAATCGGCCTCGCTTGCTGAGCCGCTTGCCACAAATAGAAAGCGACGAAGTTCCCCGTTCGTTTCCCGTCCACATCCTTCGGCGATATTAGCCGGAATAGACAAGGCCGCACGGCGGAGCTGACTGGTCAGACCGTAGGTCTCATGGGCTGGAAACGCGGTCGTCGCCGCATAGACCGCCAGAGCAAACTCATGAGACTTTCTCCATACGGCCAGCTTGCGAAAATCCTGCATATCATACCGTCAGCTTTTCGGTCTGCCCCTCAGGGATTTATCCAACAACCCCGAAAACTGATCACTGAAAACTGA
>DDBP01000048.1 GCA_002332795.1 Anaerolineales bacterium UBA2029
AAAGTTCATAGCAGCCTCTAGACAACAAGATTGAACAGGTACCCTGTGATCACGATGCTCAGCGCCACCACGCTCACGAAGATGATGATCAGACGGGGCTTGAGCACCCGGCGCAGAATGATCATCTCTGGCAGACTGAGCGCAACGACCGACATCATGAAGGCCAACACTGTGCCCAGGGACGCCCCTTTGTCCAGCAGAGCGCTCACCACAGGGATGATGCCAGCCGCGTTTGAGTACAGCGGGACGCCCAGCAGTACTGAGATCGGGACAGACCACCACGCACCCTCGCCCATGATATTGGTCAGCGCCCCTTCGGGCACGAAACCGTGAATGAAGGCACCAATGCCAACGCCGATGGTGACGAAGAGCCACACCTTGCCGACGATCTCACGGGTGCTGCTGGAAGCGCGCTCGAAACGCTCTGTCCAATTCAGACGTTCCTCCATCCCGGCGGCTTGTCTACCCCTGCCTTGTAGCTGGTAGACGAAATCTTCCACGTAGCGTTCCAGCTTCATCCGGCCCAGGATAATGCCAGCGACGATCCCGATGGTGATGCCAGAAACCAGATACAGCGCAGCGACTTTCCACCCGAAAAGCCCCAACAGCAGCACGAAGGCAACCTCATTCATGATGGGTGAGGTCACCAGAAAGGAGAAAGTGATACCCAGGGGGACGCCCGCTTCGACAAAACCGATGAACAGTGGCACCGAAGAGCACGAGCAAAAGGGAGTGATGGCACCAAACAGAGCGGCCACGACGTTGCCAATGCCTTCGGCACGACCGCTAACCAGCTCGCGCACACGCTGTGGGTTGATGAAGGTCTGCAGCACGGTGATCAGGAAGATCATCCCAGACAGGAGCAACAGAATCTTCGGCACGTCATACAGAAAGAAGTTGACAGACGAGCCTAGATGACTGTCAGCAGAGAGGCCGACCAGGTCATAGGTCAGCAAATCGGCGATGGCCTGCAGATGGTTGTAGACGAGCCACCAGAGGACGGCTATGCCAGCCAGCAGGGCAAAGCTGCGCCGGTCTTTGGCATTGGGTATGAGACTCGCAGACGCAGGGTGTTGTGATTCGACAGCCATGTCAGTTACTCTCCATGCATTCACATCTTTGAATACAGCGACGCCCAAAATCGCCCCCGCCTGAAGCAGGCGGGGGCCGTACTTCCAGCCAGACTTAAGGCTGGCTCGTCTGTTGTTCGAACTGACGTGCCCAGTGCACGATTTGCTCAGGCCTGGGAATGCGGCCAGCCGAGACCACTGTCTCGTTGATCACCAGCGCTGGCGTGGCCAGCACGCCATAAGAGACGATGTCCATGAAGTCCGTGACCTTGACCAGCTCATAGGGGATGGGAGGTTGCGCAGCATCCAACGCGGCGCGAGTTTCCGCCTCAAGGCGACGACAATTGGGACATCCTGTTCCCAGAATCTTGACCGTTAACATAGGCTCTCCTTTGTCAGGAAATTTCCTGCGCTACCGTGACACAATACGGACACGAACAGTCGGCCAGGCGCGGTTGCACCTGCACGGGGACTTCGCCGAAGATCGTCTCAAGCAGCCCGGCGGTAAGGTCATCGGTCAGGCGATAGTACATCTGCAGCCCTTCTTTGCGGGCTTCAACCAGCCCCGCTTCGCGCAGCACCATCAGTTGCTGCGAGATGTACGCCTGACGCCGACCCAGCGCTGCTTCCATGTGACACACGCAGACTTCGCCGCGGCGCAGCATCTCCAGAATCTGCAACCGCACTGGATGGGCAAGCGCTTTGAAACGCAAGGCGAGTTCCTCGTACGAAACCATGACTTCGTTTATGTATCCGCATATTCGAGAAGATGAATGGAGTTTACATCAAACGTTTTTGAACAGCAATGGCGAATAGTCACGCAAAACGGGTGACATATTTCGTCGCCAAAGGATTTTGGCAACACCCTGGTCTTTGCACTGATGACGATAATCACACAGCCCACGTACCGAAGAACACTAGGGCAGGGGGCAGGTTGTAGTATTCTATATTCTGAATGTTGAATTTCATCGTTGCCTATTGGAGGCGAACAAGGATGGCAACCAACCCGAACTTCACGGCTCCCTGGCACGGCATCCCGCGCGAGGAGATTGACTGGCATCCCACCGTGGTGGCCGAGCGATGCATAGGGTGCGGCATGTGTGTCACTTCCTGTGGACGCCAGGTCTTCGCTTTCGATTACGAGCAGAATGTCGCGGTCGTCGCGCGGCCCCTGCAGTGCATGGTGGGCTGCACAACCTGCGCCACCATCTGCACGCGCGACGCGATCGAGTTCCCTTCGCAGGGCTACGTCCGGCAGTTGATTCGCCAGCACAAACTCGAACGGCAGACCAAGGATATGTTGAAAGCCAATCAGGAGCGCTACGACATCCGGAAGCAAGAAGGTGAGCTTGTGAAGTGAACCGCCTGGACCACAGAGCGTGTTGCGCAGACGTCAGGCGGCAGCGCACAGGATGATACTGAGGGTAAGACGGTGATCCGGAACTCTCCTGGCAAGGTGAACAGGCCCGCGCGCTCGCGCAGATGCGGAGCCATGCGGAGCCGATGTCAGCGGCAGCATAAGAGCTGTTGCCTGTGCATGGGAGCGGCGATGCCCTGGGCCAAACGTCCTCCGCCTCTACCACCGCTTCTCTGGACGAGATCGATGGGGAAGGCTTGAGCGATGAAAGGAGCATCCTATGGCCGAGAAACCGATCTTTGTCATGTGCTATTGCACCGGGGAGTGTCCGGGCTTCCGTGACCTTAATCTGTGGCAACTGATGAATCGCGTGCGGACTGAGATGGACGTCGAGTTCGATATCGTCCATCCTCAGCTATGTGTGGACGATGGCGAGCGCTTCTGGAAGTACTTTGCGCGGCCCGGTCACCGCTATGTGGTAGGCGGCTGTGACCCGCGCATGCAGCGCAAGATGTTCAAAGACGCCCTGGCTGAAATCGGCGTGGACTTCGACCAGAACATCGTGCCGCTGGACCTGCGCAACATGTCCACCGAAGACGCCATTGACAAGGTCAGGCAGGCGCTCGCTACCCTGAATAAGTAGGGGGGTGCGGCGATGAACGAAGTGCTGTGGGAAGGGATTCCGCGGCGAGAAGTGCCCTGGTATCCCACCATCAACTACGACCTGTGTCTGGGCTGCCAGGACTGTGTGAATACCTGCCCAGCCGATGTATACGACTGGGACGACAGCGAAGGGCGTCCGATAGTGGCCCGTCCCTATAACTGCGTGGTGTACTGCCAGGGCTGCGCGAAAAGCTGCCCAGAAGAAGCCATCAAGTTTCCGGACAAGGAACAGGTCGTGGAGCTGGTCAGGCAGTTGCGGGTCAGGTACAACGTGTGAGAGCTGCATGGGGCCGGGCGAGAGCGGTCGAATCGGGCCGCTTTCGCCCGGTACCCGGCAATGGGCGAGCAAAGGGCTGCGTGGAAAGGGTGGATTTCTCAGTGATGGGTGAGAGAGGGATTTTGGCGTGATGGACACTCTGGAGATTGACGTACTACAGGACATGGGGCGTTCCTTGCGAACCATCCTGGAGCTTAACGCTCCGGCCATTGGAGTGCGCTTCCTGACGGCAAACGATGAGCAACCGGCGAGTGAGCACAGGCTGCAAGGCTACCGCTATTGTCAGGCGCTCATGGAAGCCCGTCATGGGCGTGAAGTCTGGCTCGATGCAGCGGGAATTGCCTGTCCCGCTGCTGCGGCGGCATTTGGGTTCCGCCCGCTACCGGAAAATCTCCGCAATGGCAAGGGGTTGGTAGGCTTTGGCATTGTGGCCAATGAAGCAGTAGGGCGGCGCATGTTCGAGGCCATGCCCGCTCTGCCGATGGGCCAACTACAGGCGTTGCACCTGTTTCCCCTGGAACAGGCCTGTGCCATGCCCGACGTCATTGTGATCGAGGACGAGGTCGAACGGCTGATGTGGCTCAGCCTGGCTTACTTGCACTCGACAGGTGGAGAGCGTATCGTTGCCTCAACGGCTGTGCTGCAGGCAACCTGTGTGGATTCGACCATTATCCCCCACCTGGAACGACGCCTGAATTTCAGCTATGGGTGTTACGGCTGCCGTGACGCCACTGACCTGAGCAGCGGCGAAGCGGTCATTGGTTTCCCTGCGGATACACTACCTGTCATTGTGGAACACCTGGAGTATCTGAATCAGAAAGCGATCCCCACGTCGCGCAGCAAGAAAGCCTGGGCAATGTTGCAGAAGAAAAATGGGGGTGCCGAGGGCTAGCGGCTGTCTCTGTGAACTGGCTCTGGTTCCCGCACCATGCACTGGGAGGAAAGAATGCCAGACTATCTGGAAACAACGGTGGATAAGTTCATCTTCAAAGTGGCGACCGACCGTCATTACACCGTCGAAGGTCTGTGGGCTTTGGCCGAAGGCAACCGAGTACGGATCGGTATGACGGACTTCCTGCAACAGCGCAGTGGTGACATTGCCTTTGCCGAAGTCCAGCCCGAAGGCACTGTCTTGAAGGCAGGAGACGAGGTGGCGGTCATCGAGACGATCAAGGTCAACGTGAGCCTGTCTTCCCCGGTGAGTGGCACCATTGTGGCCGTGAATCCGGCCCTGGAACTATCGCCAGAGGTCATCAATCAGGACCCCTATGGAGAAGGTTGGCTGGTGATCGTCGAGGCTGACAACTGGCCCGCTGAGCGCGACAATCTGCTGGACGCCCAGGCATATTTCGAAGTCATGAAGCGACAGGCCGAAGAGGAAGCCAGGCAGCTATGAACGATCAACGAAGACGGGTAGTCATTGTGCCGTGCAGTGGCATTGGCAAGACCTATGGCACGGTCAGTCGCGAGGCAGCTTATGAAGTGACCGAAGAGCACAGGCCGCAGGCGACGCAGTTGGTGGCGCTCTCTTTGCTGGTCTTGGGCGATGATGACGCTCGCGCGGCAGTCGCAGCCCAGCCGGTAGTGACCATTGACGGCTGCAAGCTGGCCTGCGCTACCAAGATGGTACAGGAGAGCGGTGGCACCGTGGCCCAGGAATTCGCCGTGCTCGATGTCTACCGTCGTTATCGGGAGTTCAAGCCACAGGGCATCGCCGAACTCAACGAAGGCGGGCAGCAGTTAGCGCATGCCCTGGCCGCGGAGATTGTCACGGTCGTTGATCATCTGACTTCGGAGGCTGAGGAACACAACCATGCCTGATCTACCCCAGAAGAAGGTGGGCATCGTTGCCTGTTCGGGAGAAGAACTCGCCGAAGGGACGGTGACCCGGCTGGCCGCGCTGAAAGTGCTCGAACAGCTACGCCCCGGCGACACGGTGACCATTTGCCTGCCGCTTTTCCTGGCCGGCGGGCAGGGCGACCGGGCTTTTGCGCGTTTCTACCCCACCATCGCGGTAGATGGCTGCGAGAAGCGTTGTGCGGCGCGCGCGACGGAGCAGTTTTCTGGCAAACCTGCCGCCAGCGTGGTGGTGAGCGACTTACTGGCCCAACAGGGGCTGCCCCAGCCACAGGGCAAGCGTCGGCTGGATGACAATGGCCAGCGGGCTGTCGAACTCACCGCGCAGCGGGTGGCCGAGCTGGTTGACGAACTGCTTGGCAAGACCTGGAGCCGTCGCACGGGCACTTTCGTCGAACCTGAACCTTCCACGGAGCCAGCGCCGGCAGCCGAGGCTACCTGTTCCTGCCAGACGGCCATTCCCATCCAGCCGGTGAACATCAACGGTCAGACAGTGCCCTTGGTGGCTCTGCCGCTCATCTTCGAACAGTTTCGCGCTGCCGGCAAGCTGCCAGGCGACGGAGTAGCCAAAGAACTGCTGGAGATCGTCCGCATCTACAACGAGGTGCCTGTTGGAGCCGACGACAGCTATGCCCAGGCCCTGGCTCGCGAGTATGCTGCCTTCTGCCAGCGGGAGGAAACCCGCGCATGAGCCGCACAGCAACGTACTATACCGTGGTATCCTGGAAAGGGGAACATTGGGGCCACGTGGTGATGGGTAACGGCCCAGAGATGGATTTCTCGGCTCCGCCAGACGCTCAAGGGCACGCTGGTGTGCTCACCCCCGAAGATGCGTTCGTGGCGGCGGCGAATACCTGTATCATGATGATGTTCATCTGGGCTGCCGAACGTTTCCGGTTGCACTTGCTGTCCTATGAGTGCCGTGCCGAAGGCACTAAGTTGATCGAGCTTGACCGGACAGAGACCTTCACACACCTGCGGCTGTGGCCGATCATTCGCATCAGCGCCGACGACGAACCGCCAGAGGTGGTGGAGGCCCGCACACGCCGGGCACTGCAGGCCGCTCAGAAATACAGTCTGGTGGCGAACTCGGTCAAATCGCAGATCATCGTCGAGCCGACGATTGAGATCGTCTAGAAAGGTGGCAGGGAGGGCCGATGAGCAGAATACCTATGTGGGACAGCCCGTGCTGTCCTCCACAAGACGATCGGGTGACGCTGCTCACCATCGGCGCGCGTAAGACGGTCGTCGGTCTGGTGGGGCTGGAGACAGTCTTTCAGCAGCTTTATGCTCTGGGCCGCTCGCCCACAGAAGTCAGTGACGCAGAGTTGATCGGAATGGTCCGGCGGTTCAACTACATTCCCCGCCAACCCGACACCGAGGCCGATTATGCTGTTGCGTTGCGCGAAGCCTATGCCCGCTTCTGGGCCAGGCAAACGTCTTCGCAGCAGCCCTCAACTTGATCTGCCAGGAGGTTGTCCATGCCCCTGTATGCCTACGTCTGCGAGAAGTGCGGGACAGAATTCGAGGTTTTCGTTTCCATGAGCAAGAAAGAGGCGGGTTGGCAGCCCCAGTGCCCGCGATGCGGCAGTGCAGAGACTCGTCACGTGTTCAAGGGAGCGGCGCTGATCGGGCGCTCGGCTGAAGCTCCGCCCAGGGGAGGATGCTGTTCGAGGCGCTGAGTGCGCCAGAGAGCCTGCGGGCGAGGTAAAGGAGTCCGGCCATGCGTGGGTATTATGAAAGCCGGGCCAGGCTGTTTCGGGTACTGGGGCATCCGGGACGGTTGCGCATTCTGGAGATGCTGGCAGCCAAACCGTGTTGCGTATGCGATCTGATGCAACAACTGAACTACCGTCAGCCGTATGTGTCGCAGCAACTCGCCATCCTGCGCGAAGCCGGGCTGGTCGTTGGCGAGCGAGAAGGCGTCAACATACGCTATCGTCTGGCATCGCCAGAAGTGCTGCGGTTGGTGCAAAGCGAACGCGACCTGCCAGTTGATGACTCGCCCTCTGGCCGCAGGAAGCGTGGCTGAAGTTTGCCTGTGAGCCAGAGACAGAAAGGGTGACTCATGTTGATCGAAGACTACGATGTCGAAGTCTTCACGCCGCCATGCGAGCCTGGCGCAGAACGCTTCGCTGCGCGCGCTCGCCTGAAAGTGGATATCTCGGAAGTGCTCCCCTATCTCAACGCTACCCTGCGCGGGGCAGTCTACAACCCGGCAGCCAAAGCGCTCACCTGGAAGAAGGGCGGTCATAATATCGCTTTTCATGCCTACGAGATTGCGACCAGCAATGTGGAAGACCGCGACGCTGCTGAGAAAGAGCTACACGGACTGATCGCCCTGGTCAACCGCACCTGGGAGCGCCGGGCCGAGATCGTGCCGGACCATAGCACACGTCAGCGCCCGACGCCGATGGCTGTGTACAACCTGCTGCCCAAGACGAACTGTCGTCAGTGCGGGCAGCCAACCTGCTACACGTTTGCCCTGAAACTCGTTGCTGCGCAGGTCAAGGTGGAAGACTGCACGCCCCTTTTTGACCCCCAACATGCCGACAAGCTGGCAGCGCTGCAGTCCATTATCATTGATGCGCCGTCTATTGGCTGACCCAGGAGCAACTACAATGGGCGATCAAGAGCAGAAAGTTTCGCCGGAACAGAACACCCCCCAGGACAAACCAGCATTTTGCGCGTGTGTGCAAGACCCGTTTGCCGCTTTGCCGCCGGAACTGCGTCCCCGCAGCGAACCGAGGATGGGTGGCCTGCGCAAGGTGACCTGTCCGGGCTGCGGCAAGGTTTACTGGACCAACCGGGCAACGGATCTCTGCCTGGACTGTGAGAAGAACGGCACCCGCGCTTTGGGGCAAGATCGGGCAGGACAGGAGGAATGATCATGCTCAGCGTCAAAATCCTTGGCCCTGGTTGCTTCAACTGTTACATGGTCGAAGAGATGGTGGTCAATGCCCTGGAACAGCTGATGGCACGTTACCCCGATCTGGAAGTCACCCTGCAGCATGTCGAGGATCCGGCAGAGATTTTCCAGTATCCGATTCTGTTCACTCCTGGCCTGGTGATCAACGAGAAACTGGTCTGTGCCGGACGCATTCCCTCGGTTGAAGAAGTTTCCAGGTGGTTGACTACTGCCCTTGAACAGGCAGCCGGAGACGCGGTAGGATGAGTTCGCGAGTAAAGTGAGTCCGCCATGCAACACCCGATCCTTGCCCTGGCCGAAGCGCTACGTCTCAACGAACCGGTCGCCATGGCGACGGTCGTGGAAGTGGTAGGGGCTTCGCCGGCCAAAGTGGGTGCGCAGATCGTTCTGCGCAGCGACGGTACGACTTCTGGCACGGTAGGAGGCGGCAAGCTGGAAGCAGCGATCCTCTCTGATGTGCGCGATGCGCTGGCCACGCGACGCTGTCTGCTAAAGCATTACGCCCTCCGCGAAGAAGGAGAAGACGCCGTCGGCACGCTGTGCGGAGGAGAACTGACCGTGTTCATCCAGAGCTACACCCCTCCGCCCCGCCTGGTGATTGTTGGCGGCGGGCATATCGGGCGACCCCTCAAGGTGATGGCCGAAGCGGCTGGTTTTGAGGTGATCGTCGTAGATGTGCACCCTGAACGCGGTACCGCGCCCGACCTGCGTCAGGTGGAGCTGACAGCGGATAGCTATGTGGTGCTCATCACCACGGATCACGTCGCCGATGAAGCAGCCATGCGCCAGGTGATGGACACCCCAGTACCCTACATCGGCATGATCGGCAGCCGGGCCAAGTGTCAGATCGTGCTTGATCATCTTCGCGCGGACGGCTATCCGGAGGAAGCCCTTGGGCGGGTTTATGCGCCCATTGGCCTGGACCTGGGTGGGCCGACGCCCGGCGAAATCGCGGTAGCCATTCTGGCCGAGATCATCGCCGTGCGGCGCGGAGGTCGTGGGCAGATGCGCTCACGCTGAGCGACGGTTGGCCGGGCAACGAGGGCCTATGTTCGGCAGAGTGCTTTTCCCTACTGATTTCTCGGCGTATGCCAACGCGGTGTTCGCCTGTCTGCCCAATCTCAAAAAGGCGATGGGCATCGGGGTTGTCGTGCTGGTGAGTGTCATCAAGGACAGCGACGTCCCTATGCCCGATACGATGAACCGCGAAGACTTCAGGCGCGTCGAATGGAGCGTTCAGGAGCGCCTGAATATTGCGCGGATGGCCCTGGAAGGGCAAGGGCTGCTGGTGTTCACCCATGTGCGCTACGGTTCACCGGCCCAGGAGATTCTCAGCGTCGCCGAAGAAGAGGGGGTAGACCTGATCGTCCTTGGCGCACAGGGCAAGACGCTGGGACAGGAATTGCTGCTCGGCAGCGTGGCCTACGAGGTAGTGCGCCGCGCGACGGTGCCGGTCTTGATCCAGAAAGCGCTGGTGGTGCGCGAGATGGGACACGTGCAATGTCGCGTGGTCTGCGAAGGCATGTTTTCGCGCGTCTTGCATCCCACTGATTTTTCGGAATGCGCCGATGCGGCTTTTCAAATCGTCAAGCGCCTGAAGGGCGTTGGCACCCAGGAAGTGCTCGTGCTGCATGTGCAGGACGAACGGACAATGAAGCACCGCACGCCTGAGCAGATCGCAGCCTTTGACATGGAAGACACAGAGCGGCTGGAGAAAATGTGTCGGACCTTGCAGATGTTTGGGCTGGCAGCGCGCCCTTTGCTGCGCCATGGTCATCCCGTGCACGAGACGCTGAAAGCAGCGCAGGAAGAAGGGGCAACTTTGATCGTGTTGGGATCACGCGGACGCAGTGCATTGCGGGAGATTCTGACCGGAAGCACTTTCGAAAACGTGCTGCGTTTGACTCGTCTCCCCGTGTTGGTTGTACGCGCTCCTCAAAGATGAACTGCGGCAGCGCGTGATGCTCTGCTCCCGATAATCCTCCCTGGTTCGGCCCGCAGCCAGAGCCGGCTATTCCCCAAGCCCTGTTCCTATCGCAGTCGGAGCGACTCCTTCGCTTTGCGCGTCACTGGCGGTACAATACTGGGCCAAACTGTCCAGGAGATGCCTTGATGCGCACGCTGCCATTGATCCTGGTGCTTGTCCTGCTCCTGACCGGGTGCGGATCAGATAGTTCCGCTGAGGTCATCGCCCTCGCACATCTTGAACCACTGCCCGCGACCGCACCCGCCGAGATCGTGCCCTTGCGGGTGGCGGTCGCGGCTGTGATCTCTCCGCGGGGGACTATCGCCAGCTATCAACCCCTGCTCGACTACATGAGCGACAGACTGCACCGCCCGATTGAGCTGGTGCAGCGCCGTACCTACGGGGAGATCAACGATCTGGTGGCGACCGGAGAGGTAGATATCGCCTTTGTCTGCACTGGCGCTTATGTCGTTGGGCGACAACAAGGCGGCATGGAACTGCTGGTAGCCCCGCAGGTCAACGGCGCGGCCCTGTACTATTCGTACCTGATTGTCCCTGCCGATAGCCCGGCCAACAGCCTGGCTGATCTGCGCGGCAAGGTCTTCGCTTTCACCGATCCCATGTCCACCACCGGGCGACTCTATCCCACCTCGCTGGTGCAGGCTTTGGGCGAGACGCCGGAGACCTTCTTCGCGCGCACGTTCTTCACTTACAGCCACGACAAGGCCATCGAGGCCGTAGCCTACGGGGTGGCCGATGGCGCTGCGGTAGATAGCCTGGTGTACGATTTCGCCGTCAGCCGCGATCCGTCTCTGGCGCAGAAAGTGCGCATCATTCACCGCTCTCCGGCGTTCGGCACGCCGCCTGTGGTGGTGACTCCCTCGATCCGGCCTCAACTGCGGGCCGAACTGGAAGACCTGTTGCTGAGCCTGCCCAACACCGCTACGGGGCGGGCGGCGCTGACAGCCATCGGCGTTGACCGCTTCGTACCTGTCTCCGACCGCGACTACGACTCGGTGCGCGCGCTGGTGGCCAGGACCGGTTTCAACCTGGCCGCGTCGCCAGGAGGATAGGCCGTGAGAGGGGTGTTGCGGTCGGGGATATTCCAGCGCTTCTGGTCGGTCGCCGGTGCGGTGAACATCCGCACCAAGGTGCTCGGCATCGTGCTGGGACTGGTCTTGCTATTGGGTTTCACCGTCACGCTGCAAGTGCGCAACGCCCTGACGCGCTCCTTTGACGAGCAGTTGCAGGATCGCGGCGTCTCCGTGACGCGCGACCTGGCCGCCAGGGCCACCGACCTGATCCTGGTCAACGATCTTTATGCGTTGCATCAGCTCTTGCAAGAGACGCTCACCAACAACCGCGACGTGCGCTATGCCTTCATCCTCGATCCTCAGGGGCAGGTGCTGGCGCACACTTTCGGGGCGGGTTTTCCCAGGGGGCTGCTGACCGCCAATACGGTTGATTCGGCGGCACACCATCACGCCGTCTGGCTGCGCACGGACGAGGGCCGCATCTGGGACATTGCTGTGCCCATCTTCGACGGGCGAGCCGGTGTGGCGCGGGTTGGCCTTTCGGAAGCGGGGATGCGTCACGCCGTAGATGTAGTCACTGGGCAACTGCTGCTCACGACCGTCTTCGTCTCGGCCATTGGGATTGCGGCGGCTACGGCGCTCACCTGGATTCTCACCCGTCCCATCATCGGCCTGGTGCAGGCTGCCGAAGCGGTCGCTCAGGGCGATTTCAGTCAGCGGCTCACCCGTTGGGCCAACGATGAGATTGGCGACCTGGCCGAAGCGTTCAACGCCATGACGGCTTCGCTGGCGCGAGCGGCCAGAGAGCGGGCGGAGCGCGATCAACTGCGCGCCCAGTATGTGAGCGGCGTCATCGCCGCGCAGGAGGAAGAGCGCAAGCGCATCGCCCGCGAACTGCACGACGGCACCGGTCAGTTGCTCACTTCGCTGTTGCTGGGGCTGCGGGCCATCGAGGACGCCAGCGATCGCGCTGAGGTGCGTCAGCGCGCCGGCGAACTGCGCGAGATGGTCAGTCACACGCTCACCGAAGTACGCAACCTGGCCTTGCAACTGCGCCCCAGCGCTCTGGACGACCTGGGATTGTCCGACGCTCTCGAACATTACATCGCCGATTGCTGCCGGCACTATGGCCTGCACATCGAGTTCATGGCGCATGGGCTGGACGAACAACGCCTGCCGTCCGCCGTAGAGACGGCGCTCTACCGCATGGTGCAGGAAGCGTTGACCAACGTAGCCCGTCATGCACAGGCGCAGGTCGCCAGCGTACTGCTCGAGCGGCGCGGCGACGAGATCGTGTTGATTGTCGAGGACAACGGGCGCGGCTTTGATCCAGACGCTGTCAGCAAGCGTGAGCAGCGCCTGGGGTTGTATGGGATTCGTGAGCGCGCCGAGCTATTGGGAGGACGGATGGTCATCGAATCGGCTCCCGGCCAGGGCACCAGCCTGTTCGTGACGATCCCTCTCGACGGCCAGGCTTCTGCTCCTGAGCGCCCGCCGTTGTCGGTCTCGCAGGAGGCAGATTGATGGCACCACTGCGCGTATTCGTGGCGGACGATCACGGTGTGCTGCGGGCCGGATTGCGTCTGCTGATTGACGCACAGCCGGATATGCAGGTGGTCGGCGAAGCAGGCGACGGCCCCAGCACCCTGCAACGGGTCACCGAATTACAGCCGGATCTCATCCTGCTGGACCTGACCATGCCCGGCCTGGGTGGGTTGGAAATACTGCCCCTGCTACGGCAGCGCGCCCCCGCCAGTCGCATCCTGATCCTGACCATGCACGACAACGAAGGCTATCTCCGTCAGGCATTAGGGGCAGGCGCGGCGGGCTATGTGCTCAAGGGGGCGGTGGATAGCGAGTTGCTGAATGCCATCCGCGCCGTAGCCAGGGGCGAGACCTACATTCACTCTGCCATCACCCACAAATTGCTCGAAAGCATTCAGCTTTCCGCCGCTCCCAGTGACGATCCCTGGGAGAGCCTGTCCTCGCGGGAACTGGAAGTGTTGCGGCTGGTTGCCCTGGGCTATACCAACGCCGAAATTGCCGAGCAGCTCTCCATCAGCGTCAAGACGGTGGAAACCTACCGTGCGCGCGGGATGGAGAAGCTCAACCTGCGCACACGAGCCGAGCTGGTGCGCGCAGCCATCGCCAAAGGGCTGCTCGACTGATCCCTCTGTCAGGAATTCCCTCACAAACCTGCCGGTAAATTGCGGGTTTTCCCCGCTTTAATTCTGTTCGGCACCCCCCTACACTGATCGGTGCATGCTGGATCGATCCACACTCCTGCCTGCCAGGCGAGCAAAGGAGGATCAGAATGACTGTAGCTGAAGAGCCTAAGCAAGGGGGGGATATTTCGCGGCGAAACTTCCTGCGGATGATCGCTGGAGGCGTCGCCGGGGCGGCCCTGCTGGATCAGCTCGATGCCGAGCCGGAAAAGGCGCTGGCCGCCTACGAAGCGCAGATCGAAACGCTCGCTCGCCAGGGTACCGACGCCCAACTATGGCGCGAACAGATGGACTATCTGGAGCGGATGCGGCAAGACCTGTTGCGGGCGCTGCAGAAGCCGCGCGAGCAGCGACGCTGGGTGATGGTCATTGATCTGCGCAAGTGCGTAGGGTGTCACGCCTGTACCATCGCCTGCGTGGCCGAAAACAAACTCCCGCCCGGCGTCGTCTACCGCCCGGTGCTGGAAGAAGAAGTGGGCACCTATCCTCATGTCACGCGCCGCTTCATCCCGCGCCCGTGCATGCAGTGCGAAAATCCACCCTGTGTACCGGTCTGCCCGGTAGAAGCTACCTACACCAACAAAGACGGCGTAGTGGTGGTGGACTACGATCAATGCATCGGTTGCCGCTACTGCATCACCGCCTGCCCCTATGGGGCGCGTACCTTCGATTTCGGGCAGACGTATACCAGCGGCACCGCCGAGGCCGACGGTCTGATCTTGGGACGCAACAGCGCAGACGACTACGAACGGGCCGCCAACTTCGAATATGGCACGCCGCACGAGCGTCGCGGGCACGACGAGTCGCCGATTGGCAATGTGCGCAAGTGTCACTTCTGCCTGCACCGTGTCGCGGTGGGGATGTTGCCCGCCTGCGTGACCACCTGTATCGGACGCGCCACCATGTTCGGCGATGCCAACGATCACGAAAGTCTGGTGTCGGAGATGATCGCCAAGCCGAACGTCATGCGGCTGAAGGAAGAACTCGGCACCGAACCGCGCGTGTACTATCTGACCTAAGGGAGGAAGCCCGCCATGCTCAAGAAAATTGCCTACGGCGTGGGCGGTCTGGCGTTGCTGGTCGGTTTGTGGGGCCTCTACGACCGCCTGGTCTTTGGTCACCAAAACGCCGACTACGGCTCCTACGTGGTATGGGGGCTGTGGGTGGCCATGTATCTGTTCTTCGCCGGAGTAGCAGCGGGCGGCTTCATGCTGGCCTCGCTGGACTACCTGTTCAACATTCGTTTGTTCAAGGGCCTGGGCAAAGTGGCCCTATGGGGTGCACTGGTCAGCCTGGGGGCGGGGTTGCTGTCCATCTGGCTCGACCTGGGCCACATGGAGCGCATCTGGAAAGTGTTCTTGCAGGGCAATCCCCGCTCCGTGATGTGGCAGATGGTCTGGGGTTACACCCTCTTCGGCGGGATCATCGTCCTCTCCCTGTGGTTTGCCCTGCGGCAACCAGAAAGCCGCTGGCTGAAGCTGCTGATGCTCGTGGGCATTCCGGTCTCGTTGTTCGTGTCGGGCGCGGTAGGTGCTCTGCTCGGCGTGCAGGCGTCGCGTCCTTTCTGGCACGTGGGGCTGTTGCCGGTACAGTTTCCCTTCTTTTCGCTGGCTTCGGGAGCGGCCATGTTGCTGACGGCGGTGGGCCTGTTCGGCGACCCGCGCGATGAGCGACGCCCCCAACAACTGTGGGTGCTGGCCCTCATCACCGTCGTGCTGCAACTGGTCAAGCTCTACTTCCTGTGGGCCGACTTCTCGCAAAGCATGTACGGCAACATGCCGCTCAACGTGGCCGCTGTCAACGAAGTACTGTTCGGCCAGTACTGGTGGTCGTTCTGGATTCTGCAACTGATCGTCGGCTCGTTGATCCCGCTCGTGGTGCTGGTGCAGCCGCGCCTGGCCCGGCGCAATCACATCGCCGGCTGGATGGGTGTGCTGGTGCTGATCGGGTTTGCTGTGGCCCGCGCCAACATTGTCTTCCCGGCGCTCAGCGTGCCCGAACTGGAAGGGCTGACCAGCGCTTTCACCGGCCTGCATCTGGATTTCGATTACTTCCCCAGCGCTATGGAATGGGCCATCACCGCGGGCGTCGTGGGGCTGGCCGTGCTGGGATTTCTCGTCGGAGCCGATCGGCTGTTCCTGTTTTCGAGCAAGACCGAGGTGACGCAATGACCGTGCAAACTGACAAGACTCTGCCCGCTGAAGCGTCGGCCAGGCCCGAACACTGTGGCCTGCCGCGGCGAGATTTCCTGAAGATCAGTGCGCTGATCGGTGGTTCGGTCGCCTTTCTGGGGGCGATCCCTGGCCTGCGCCAGTATGTGCTATCGGCGCAGGAGGCGGCTGCCAGCTATCCGCTGGCCGAGCCGGAGAATCAGATTTACACCGTCTGCCTGCAGTGCAATACCGGCTGCCCGATCAAGGTCAAGCTGCTGGACGGCGTGGCGGTCAAGATAGACGGTAACCCGGTCGCGCCCTGGAGTATGGGGCCGCACATGCGCTACAACACGCCCATTGCCGAGCTGGCGACCGTGGAAGGGGCGATCTGCCCCAAGGGACAATCCGGTCTGCAAACTGTCTACGATCCCTATCGCCTGGTGAGCGTGCTCAAGCGCAAGCCGGGCACGCCGCGCGGCGGTGGCGAATGGATTACTATTCCCTTCGAGCAGGCCATCGAGGAGATCGTCAACGGCGGCGATTTGTTCGGCGAGGGACCGGTGCCCGGTCTGCGCGAATCCTATGCGCTTACCGATCCTGCCCTGGCCAAGCAGATGGCCGAGGCGGTCAAAGCCATTCAGGATGAGAAAGACCCGGAAGCGAAGAAGGCCCGCATCGAAGAATTCAAACGCACCTTTGCCGACGCGCTCGACCTGCTCATTGATCCCGATCACCCCGATCTCGGCCCCAAGAACAATCAGGTTGTTTTCGCCTGGGGCCGCCTGAAGGATGGACGCGGCAACCTGATCAAGCGCTGGATCGGGCAGGGCTTTGGCTCGGTCAACGCTCACGGTCACACCACTGTGTGCCAGGGCAGCCTGTATTTCACCGGCAAGGCCATGTCCGAGAAATACGAAGACGGCAAATGGACGGGCGGCGATAAGTTCTACTGGCAGGGCGACGTCGCCAACAGCGAATTCGTGATCTTCGTGGGCGCTTCGCCTTTCGAGGGCAACTATGGCCCGCCCCGCCGCTCGCGCAGCGTGACCCTCAATCAGGTGGACAACGGCATGAAGATGGTCGTAGTTGACCCGCGCCTGTCCAAGACCGCTGCCAAAGCCTGGAAATGGTTGCCGATCAAGCCCGGCACTGAGGGGGCCATGGCGCTGGGGCTGATGCGCTGGATCTTCGATCATGAGCGCTACGATGCGCGGTACCTCTCGGCGGCCAACAAGGCGGCTGCGGCGGCTATCGGCGAGCCGACCTGGACGGAGGCAACCTGGCTGGTCAAGCTGGACGAAGAGGGCAGGCCCGGCAAATTCCTGCGCGCCAGCGAAATCGGCCTGCGCGAGAAGGAAGAGCGCCCGCTCTCGACCGATCCGGACAAGACCTACGAGTTCGACTACTTCGTCGCGCTCAAGGACGGCGAACCGGTGCCCGTTGATCCCTACGCTACCGATCCGGAGCAGGCCGTTTTTGGCGATCTGTTCGTGGATGGGGTGCGGTTGGGCGATTTCACCGTCAAGTCTGGCCTGCAGATCATCGCCGATTCTGCCCGCGAGCACACGCTGGAAGAATGGGCCGAGATCTGCGGCCTGTCCGTCGGCGATCTGGAAGAAGTCGCCTACGAGTTCACCAACCATGGCAAGAAGGCGGTGGCGGATATCCATCGCGGCGTGTCGCAGCATACCAACGGTTTCTACAACGTGCTGGCCTGGTATACGCTCAACGCGCTGATCGGCAATTACGACTGGAAGGGCGGCCTGATCAAGCTGAGCACCTACAAGATAGATGGCAGCGCCAAGGGGCAGCCCTTCAACATCAACAAGGCGGACGTGTCGCAGGCTCCCTTCGGAACCAGCATCATCCGGCATGGGGAGAAATACGACAAGCACACCCTCTTCCTGCGCGACGGTTACCCGGCCAAACGCAACTGGTATTACCTGTCCAGCGACGTGTACCAGGAGATCATCCCCTCGATCGGCGATGCTTACCCCTACCCGGTGAAGGCGCTGTTCTTCTACATGGGGTCGCCGGTCTATTCGCTGCCGGCGGGCAATACCAACATCCCGGTGCTGGCCGATCCCAAGAAGCTGCCGTTGTTCATCGCCATTGATCCGTTCATCGGCGAAACGAGCATGTACGCCGACTACATCTTCCCGGACACCATGTACCTGGAGCGGTGGGAGTTCCAGGGCAGTCATCCTAGCATCCCCTTCAAGGTGCAGCCGGTACGCAACCCGGCCATCGCCCCGCTGGTGCCCGACGTGACGGTGTTCGGCCAGCAGATGCCGCTGTCGCTGGAAGCGGTCTTGCTGGGGCTGGCCGAGAAGCTGGGGATGCATGGCTTCGGGCCGGGCGGCCTGGGCGATGTGGGCGACCTCAATCATCCGGATGACTACTACATCCGCATGGTCGCCAACCTGGCCTTCGGCGAGAAGGAAGACGGCTCGGATGCAGTCCCAGATGCGGACGAAGAGGAAATGCGCATCTTCCTGGAAGCGCGCCGACACCTGCCCAAGAGCGTGTTCGATCCGGAACGCTGGGCCGCTATCGCCGGCGACCTGTGGCCGAAGGTGGTTTATGTGCTGAACCGCGGCGGGCGCTTCGAGGACTACGAGAAGGGTTACAAAGGCGAGCAGGTGGCGCATCCCTATGGCCGGTTGATCAACATCTACCAGGAGAAAACCTACGACACCAAGCATTCCATGACCGGCGAACATCTCGTGGGCTATGCTCGCTACTTCCCTGGCCCGTTCGACGTCACCGGTCAGCCGCTCCAAGACGAGCAGGAGGGCTTCGACCTGCGCCTGATCACCTACCGCGAGATCTCACAAACCAAGAGCCGCACCGCCTCCAACTACTGGCTGCTGGCGCTCTTGCCGGAGAACTTTGTGCTGATCAACAAGCAGGACGCCGAAGCGCGCGGCCTGGAAGATGGCGATCTGGTGCGCATCATCTCGCCGACCAACCCTGCAGGCGAATGGGATCTGGGCAACGGCGAGCGCAAAGCTATGATCGGCAAGGTCAAGACGACGCAGGGCATCCGCCCCGGCGTGATCGGCTTCAGCCTGGGCTTTGGGCACTGGGCCTATGGCGGGGTGGATATCAAGATTGACGACAAAACCATCCCCGGCGATGCGCGGCGTATCAAAGGCATTCACGCCAACGCCGCCATGCGCGTAGACCCGTACCTGAAGAACACCACCCTGGTAGACCCGGTAGGGGGCAGCGCGGTCTTCTACGACACGTATGTCAAACTGGTGAAGGTATAGCAGACGGAAGCGACGACGAGGCCGGGCGAAGTCCTCTTCACCCGGCCTCCTGGCGGAGAATGACGCCCATGACTCAGACCTCGACCTCTGATCCAGCCTTTCTTGCGGCGCTGTTGCAGCAGTCGGCGGCCCTGCACCGCCATCTGTGCCCGCGCCAGGTGTTGGGCGTGCGGATGGGACTCTACGCCGCGGAACTGCTCGGCCTGGCCCTACCGCAGAGCAACAAGCGCCTGTTCACCATCGTCGAGACGGACGGTTGCTTCGCCGACGGGGTGTCGGTGGCCACTGGTTGCACCCTGGGACACCGCACGCTGCGCCTGGCAGACTACGGCAAGGTTGCTGCGACCTTCGCCGACACACAGACTGGCCAAGCGATCCGCATTGCTCCGCGCTCTGGCATTCGGCAGGAAGCCCTGCAGTATGCTCCCGCCGCGCGCAACAAGTGGCAGGCGCAATTGGAAGGCTATCAGCGGATGCCTGCCGCCGATCTGTTCACCGTGCAGACGGTCGTCCTGACGCTTTCGCTGGAGAAGCTGATCAGCCGCCCTGGCGTGCGTACCGCCTGCGAACAATGCGGCGAAGAGATCATCAACGAGCGCGAGGTGATCGTCGAAGGTCGGGTGCTCTGCCAGGCGTGCGCCGGGCAGGGATACTATCAGGACCTGGAGTGCGCTGCCTGGGTCGCACCCACAGCAGTTTCCCTGGCCGGGCCTGCGGGCTAAAGACTGTTATGAACTTTCGCGCCGTATCT
>DDBP01000118.1 GCA_002332795.1 Anaerolineales bacterium UBA2029
AGTTCTCAGCCTTCAGTGGTCAGTTCTCCGTGATCAAGGTGTGTCCCCCAGAAGTCACCGGCCTGCGGCAGGCTCCTGACCACTGATCACCGACAACTGACAACTGACCACTGATCACTGATAACTGACCACTGAAAACTGACCACTTAGCCCTGTCCGCCTGACCTTGCCCCCTTGGGCAGATGCTTCTACCCGACGCCAGTTTTTCGTTATAATAGTAGAAAACCGTTGCCCTTCTAGAGAGCACTGTCATCGCCTCACCGATACCGGTTGATACCGGTTCGCAGATGAAAGAAGCAGGGGCAGCCAGAACCGAATATAGCGACCACACGCTTCGCCAGTGTTGCCAGGGGCCATTGGTGCTGTTGGCCTGTGCTCTGCGGAGGCAGTTGCGGGCAGTCATCTGGGATCAGCAACAGGCACGTCTCCATCAGGAGTAGCTTCGATGGACACTTCAGGTGCTGTGGCCGAACTTCGCACCCGGCTGAGTGGTTTGCGGGCGAGATCGCCGGCTTTCCTGCACGCCCGCGAGGTGCCTATCGGTATCGCGTTTCTGGTGCTGTGCCTCTTCTTCTGGCAGCAGAAACCCGAAGCCTTCCTCAGGCCCGCCAACCTGGCGGTCATCATGCGCTTCGTGGCCACCTATGGTCTGCTGGCTGTTGGCGAGTTGCTGGTGATCATCACCGGCGGCATTGATCTGTCCGTCGGCTCGATGACGGCCCTGACGGGCGTCCTGGTGGCGACGCTGATGATGAAGGGCATCGGGGCGATCCCACCTTTCGATGCCGTGTTTCACTCCACCTCACCCATTGCCATCGTGCCCTCCATCATCCTGGTCCTGACCTTTGCCACCCTGGTGGGCATCTGGCACGGCGTTTTCGTCACCAAGCTGCATATTCCGCCCTTCATCATCACCCTGGGCACCTGGCTGATGGCCAGCGGAGCGGCGGCGTTCATCACGCGCGGCTATCCCATCGTCTTCCCCTCTGGCTTCGCCTTCCTGACCCTGGGACAGGGCAAGCAGTCGCTGCTGGGCTACGAGATTCCCAATATGTTCATCGTCCTGCTTGCGGTGGCCATCCTGGTGGCCTTCATCCTCAACGCCACGACGCTGGGCCGCCATATCTATGCCATCGGCGGCAACATCGAAGCGGCGCGCGTATCAGGTATCAACGTGGATCGCGTCCGCATCTTCTGCTATGCGGGCAGTGGGATGATGAGCGGGATGGTCGGCATCCTGCTGGCTTCACGGCTTGGCCAGGGCACCCCCGCCGTCGGCACCGCCTATGAACTGTGGGCCATCGCCGCGACTGTGATCGGCGGCACGAGCCTGTTCGGCGGCGAGGGGACGGTGCTGGGGGTCATCCTGGGGGCAGCCATCATGGGCGTCATGGCCAACGGGATGGTGCTCATGAACGTGTCCTCCTATCTGCAGCAGGTGGTGCTGGGCGTCGTCCTGGTCACCGCGGTGACGTGGGACATGTGGCGGCGTCACCGCCGCAGATAGCAGCCGGATCGAGGAATAGACTTCATGGCCGAACAGATACCTCTGGTGGAAATGCGCAACATCAAGAAGCGCTTCGGCGCGGTGCAGGCGCTGCGAGGCGTTGACCTGACGCTGCATCGCGGCGAAGTGCTGGGGCTGGTCGGGGACAACGCGGCGGGCAAATCCACACTGATGAAGGTGCTCAGCGGCGCATACCTCCCCGACGAGGGCCAGATTTTCATCGAGGGCAAGAGGGTTCACATCACCAATCCCGAAGACTCCCGCCGGCTGGGCATTGAGATGGTCTACCAGGATTTCGCCCTGGCGGGCAACCTGGACGTGGCCGCCAACGTGTTCCTGGGGCGAGAAGTGGTGCGCTGGGAACTTGGCCCGTTGCGGGTCATGAACAAGCGCGCGATGGAAGAACGGGCGCGCGACCTGTTCGACCGCCTCAAGATTGACATCAGTTCGGTGCGCCTGAAGGTCGAGAGGCTCTCCGGCGGGCAGCGGCAGGCGGTGGCGATCGGGCGCGCCGTCGCCTTCGACGCCAAGGTGGTTATCATGGACGAGCCGACCGCGGCGCTGAGCGTGGCGGCGATCGGCAAAGTGCTGGAGCTGATCCGCGAGCTAAAGGCGCATCAGTGCGCGGTCATCCTCATCAGCCATCGCCTGGAAGACGTGTACGAAGTAGGGGATCGCGTCGTCGTCTTGCGCCAGGGACGCAAGGTGGCGGATCGCCCCATCAGTGGGGACATTCACGAATTCAGAGAGCAGATCGTGGCCTATATGGTTGGTGCCAGAGACGATTTTGCCGCCGAAACCAGCCAACCGGTGCTGGAAAGGAGTGGATGACAGAGAAGCGCCGATGATCTGAATTTTTGTGTTCCTTGGAGTCTCGTTCGTCTCCATCAGCAAACCCGATAAGTCTTAGGAGGAGAGAGTCTCATGAAACGGCTAAGTGTACTTCTGATCGTCGTTCTGACTCTGCTCTCCCTGGCTGTCGCTGCTGATCACAACGTAACAACGGCCCAGGAAGAGTTCAAAGTAGTCGTCATTGGCAAGTCGGTGCACCCGTACTGGAGCAACGTAGAGAAAGGGGTGCGCGCGGCGGCGAAAGACCTGGGGCTGAAGGATGAGCAGGCCATCTTCTGGGTGCCGCCGACGGAGGATGTGGCGGCGCAGATTCAGACGATGGAGACGTACATTGCGCAAGGGGTGACAGGGATTGCCATTGCGCCGTCGGACCCGAACGCGCTGGAGCCGGTGATGAAGAAAGCGGCGGAGGCGGGGATCATCGTCACGACGCTGGACACGCCGCCGGTAGAGGGGTCGGTGTCGCTGGTGTACATCGGCACGGACAACTATCAGGCGGGCTTCATTGCCGGGCAGATCATGGCCGAGCTGCTGCCGGAAGGCGGGAAGGTCGGCATCGGGCGCGGTTCGGATACGGCGCTGAACGCGCTGCAGCGGACGCAGGGCTTCCTGGACGCCATCAAGGACACGGGCATCGAGGCGCTGGAGCCGGTGAACGACCGCGAGGATGCGGCGCGGGCGCTGGAGCTGGCCAACTCGGTGCTGTCGGCCAACCCTGACCTGGCGGGGGCGTTTGGGGTGTATGCCTACAACGGCCCGGCCTGGGCGACGGCCATCAAGGAAGCGGGGCGCGTGGGTCAGACGAAGCTGGTGTGCTTCGATGCCACGACGGACATCATCAACGGCATCAAGGAGGGCGTGATTGACGCCACGGTGGCGCAGCGCGAGTTCGACATGGGCTACAAGTCCGTCGAACTGATCTTCAAGATCGCCACCAAGGGTCAGGCCGCCGCCTTGCGCGAGATGGGCGTCGTTGACGGGAAGATTGACACCGGCGTAGATGTCATCACCGCCGCCACGCTGAAGGACTACGAGGCCGCCCTTGACGCCAAGGGCATCCCTCACGAGTGGAC
>DDBP01000146.1 GCA_002332795.1 Anaerolineales bacterium UBA2029
CGCCGCGCGGGAGAAGGGGTTGGGGGATGAGGGCCATCCGGCGCACCAAAGTCACTGACAACCTTTGCACGCACCCGGCGGTGACTTTTGTTTGACCCGCCTGCTCCCTTGTGTTACGATCACCGACAAGAAACTTGTTTACCTCTGGCTGGAGGTCGCTCATGCCGGGTCGGGCATGGCGGCGTTGGGCATCCTCGCCCACCGAAAAGTGCCTTCAGTCGCCATCACCGCACGAAGAGGCGCGTTGCGCACGGATAGAAACCCATGGCCCTTTGGAAGCATTACTACACCCCTGCAACGGTTGAAGAAGCGTTGGCGTTGCTGCGCACGTATCAGGGCGGCGCCCGTGTGATCGCCGGCGGCACCGACTTGCTGCTGGACATCAAGCAAGGGCATCTGCCCCGCCCCGAAGCGCTGGTGGACATCACCCGCATTCCGGGGATGAGCGATCTGCGCCAGGAAGAGGACGAATTCTACCTGGGCGCGGCGGTGACACACGCGCAGATCGTGGATTCGCCTGTGCTGGCGGCGCGGGCTACCTGCCTGGTGGAAAGCTGCGGCGTGGTCGGCGGGCCGCAGGTGCGCAACGTGGGCACCATCGGCGGCAACGTGGCACACGCCCTGCCCGCTGGCGACGGCACGACCTCGTTGATCGCCCTGGACGCGACGGCAGACGTGGTGCTGAGCGGTGTACGGCAGTGGTTGCCGCTAGGCGAACTTTTCGTCGGGCCGGGGGAGTCGCGCCTGGATCAGACGCGCGATCTGCTGATCGGCTTTCGCTTCCGGCTGTGCGGCCCACACGAGGGAACCGCCTTCAAACGGATCATGCGCCCGCAGGGGGTGGCGTTGCCCATCCTGGGCTGCGCGGTGTGGGTGCGGCTGGACGAGTCCGGCGAGCACTACGCGGACGCGCGCATCTGCATCGGGCCGGTGAGCAAAGTACCTGCGCGGGCGCAGGCCGTCGAAGAAGCGTTGCGCGGACAGCCCGTCGGCGCGGCAGCCGTCGAGCGGGCGGTGACCGTCGCCCGGCAGACGTTGCATCCGCGCACCAGCAAGTACCGCGCTACGGCGGAGTATCGCCAGGAGATGATCGAAGTATTGCTGCGGCGCGTGTTGCCGCTGGCCGCTGAGCGCGCCCGCACCGGCGAGGCGATCCCCGAAGGCGTGGGGATGGAGTGAAGAAGTGATCAGTGATCAGTTTACAGTGATCAGTTTACAGTGGTCAGTTTTTGGCGGCTGGCGCAGTCAGGAGTTCCGGCATCACTGACGATTGATCTACCGATCAGTTTACAGTGATCAGTTTACAGTGGTCAGTTTTTGGCGGCTGGCACAGACAGGTGTTCCGGCATCACTGAGGGCTGATCGACCGATCATTTACAGTGATCAGTTTACAGTGGTCAGTTTTTGGCGGCTGGCGCAGTCAGGAGTTCCGGCATCACTGATGGCTGATCGACCGATCAGTTTACAGTGGTCAGTTTACAGTGGTCAGTTTTTGGCGACTGGCGCGGACAGGTGTTCCGGCATCACTGACGATTGATCTACCGACAACTGATCACTGATCACTGTAAAACTGATCACTGATAACTGTTCACTGACAACTGACAACTAAAAGGGTACCTTCGATGAGCAAATTACTCCTCACTGTCAACGACACACCCTATGATCTGGACGTACCCGAATCGCGCACGCTGGCGCAGGTGCTGCGCTACGACCTGGGCCTGACCGGCACCAAGATTGGCTGCGAAGAGGCGGAATGTGGCCTGTGCACGGTGCTGGTAGATGGCACGCCGGTTGATTCCTGCCTCTACCCCGCCTTCAAGGCGCAGGGTGCGCGCATCACCACCATCGAGGGGCTGGCGCGTGATGGCGAACTGCATCCGCTACAGAAGGCGTTCGTCGAGCATGGGGCGGTGCAGTGTGGCTTCTGCACGCCCGGCCTGATCATGACCGCCAAAGCCCTGCTCGACCGCAACCCGAACCCGTCCGAACACGACATCAAGGTCGCGCTCAAGGACACGCTGTGTCGCTGCACTGGCTATGTGAGCGTCATCCGCGCCATTCAGTCGGCGGCGCGCGAATTGCGCGGCGAAGAGCCGCTGCCCTGGCCCGGCGTGCCGACCATCCCGCCGCTCAAGGCCGTTGGGCAGCCGGTGCCGCCGCAGGAAGTCGTGGACAAGGTAACCGGTCGCGCGAAATTCGCCGACGACTATACCTTCCCCGGCATGTTGATCGGGCGGACGCTGCGGGCGGCTTACCCGCACGCCCGCATCAAGCGCATAGATACCAGCAAGGCCAAAGCCCTGCCGGGCGTATGCGCGGTGCTGACTCACCAGGACGTGCCCGGTCAGAACCGGCACGGCCTGATCTACGCCGACTGGCCGGTGTTGTGCGACGACAAGGTGCGCTACATGGGCGACGCAGTGGCCATTGTCGCCGCCGAAGACGCCGACATCGCCGCGCGCGCTCTGGAACTGATCGAAGTGGACTACGAGCCGTTGCCAGTAGTGGCCGATCCGGAATACGCGCATTCGCCGGAAGCGCCGCTGGTACACGAGGAATGGGAGACGGGCAACCTGCTCAAGCACATCAAGGTGCGGCATGGCGATGTGGAGCAGGGGTTCGCCGAGTCCGACGTGATCATCGAGCGCGAATACCGCACGCCGACGGTCGAACACGCCTTCATGGAGCCGGAGTGCTCGATCGCCGTGCCCGCCGGCTACGACGCCGAACACCCCAAGCTGACGATCTACGTCGGCTCGCAGATTCCCTATGAAGATCGCCGGCAGGTAGCCGCTGCGCTGGGCCTGCCGGAAGAGCAGGTGCGTGTGCGCGGCACGCTGATCGGCGGCGGATTCGGCGGCAAGGAAGACATCGCTGGGCAGATTCACGCGGCCATGCTGGCTCAGGCGACGGGTCGCCCGGTGAAGATGCTCTATACCCGCCAGGAATCGCTGCTGTTCCATCCCAAGCGCCATGCGACGATCATCCGCATCAAGACCGGCGCGAAACGCGATGGCACGCTGATGGCGGTGCAGGCTACGCTCTACGGCGACGCGGGGGCGTATGCCAGCCTGTCCGACAAGGTGATGACCCGCGCCACCACACACGCGACTGGCCCCTACGTGGTGCCGCACGCCAAAATTGACTGCTACGCCATGTACACCAACAACCCGCCGTCGGGGGCGTTCCGCGGCTTCGGCGTCACACAGTCGGCCTTCGCCGTCGAACAGAACATGGACCTGGTCGCCGAGGCGCTGGGTATGGACCCGGTCGAATTCCGGCGCAAGAACGCGCAGCGCGTGGGGGCCACTACCGCCACCGGTCAGTTGCTGCGCGAGAGCGTGGGACTGCTGCAAACCATCGAGCGCGTCGAGCGCGACATGCGCGGCGACGGGGCGAATTTCCGCTGGGGCTGGCGCGAGGGCACCAAAGCCTATGGCTGGGGCGTCGCCTGCGCCTATAAGAATACAGGGCTGGGCGGCGGCGCGCCGGATCGCGCAACCGCGGAGGTGGAAGTCTTCCCGAATTCGACCGCCGAAGTGCGCATCTCGTCCGCGGACATGGGGCAGGGCCTCAGCGTCGTGCTGGCGCAGGTGACCGCCGAAGAACTCGGTCTGCCAGTCGAGCGGGTGCGCGTGCTGCTCTCCGATACCGATCTGACGCCCGACGGCGGCCCGACGACCGCCTCGCGGCAGACGTTCATGAGCGGCAACGCGGCCCGACACGCCGCCATTACCATGCGTCAGGCGCTGGCCGCTGTCGCCGCCGAACGACTGGGCGTTTCTCCCGAACGAATCCAGTTCGAGGATGGTCACCTGCGGCACAACGGTTCGTCGGTGGAGATCGGTCAGGTGGTCACCTGGATGCGCGAACAGGGTCAGGAAGCCAGGGCGCGCTACGTCTACGATGCGCCCAAGACGCAACCGCTGGGCACGGGCGGCGATATGCACTTCGCCTTCTCCTACGCCACGCAGGCGGCGTTGGTCGAGGTAGACCTGGAGACCGGCGCGGTGAAGGTGCTGAAGGTCATCGCTGCCAACGACGTGGGGCGCGCCATCAACCCCAAGACGCTGGAAGGGCAGGTCGAAGGGGGGATCGTGATGGCGATGGGCAACTGCCTGACCGAGGAGTACATCGTCGAGAACGGGGTCCCGTGGTCGGTGCTGTTCTCCCGCTACAAGATTCCCAGCATCAAGCACACGCCGCAGGTGATCTCGCACTTCGTGGAGGAACAGGTATCCAGTGGGCCGTTCGGGGCGAAGGGCGTCGGCGAAATCACCTCGATCAACACCATGCCCGCCATCGCCAACGCCATTTACCACGCGACCGGCGTGCGGGTGTACCGCGTCCCGGTCGATCAGGATGCCCTGTTGCGCGCGCTGAAGGCCGGTGCGACCGAGGTACACTCCACCTGGCACGATGTGAAGTGAGAAACGGGGCAGGGCGGACTTCCTGCACGAGCCAACGCAAAAGGGCAGCCTGGCGCTGCCCTTTGTTTTCCTGTGTCTTGGTGGCCGGTCACCAGTCTTCGTCGAAACCGGTGAAGCCTTCGGGCAGGTTGTCCAGGCCTGGCGGCGATGGCTCGGACAGGAGCACCATTTCGGGCATGGCGGGGATTACCACGGATGGCGCAGCCGCCCCGCCGAAGCGCGAGCCGAGCAACCCCGACTCCTGGATCAGCAGGCGTCCGTACATGGCGACTGCGCCCACTCCGGCCAGCGCCGTGATCAGTTCCAGCATCAGTCCCATGGCTGGCAGCGGGAGATTGGTCAGCGAGGCATAGGTAACCGCGCCCAGGGCCAGCATCCCCAGCCAGCGCCGGAATTCGCCCAGCCCGCTGACGCGCAGCACGTAGCGATAGACCAGTTGCCCGATCACGAAGCTGATCACCACCCGTCCCATGAAAAAGAGCAGGAAGGTGAAACCCGCCACCATGCTGCCGGTGACCAGCAGCACGCCGACGCCGGTCAACAGAGTGAGCGCCCCCAGACCGATCGTATAGAGCACGCCGACCACGATCAGGCCGACGACCAGCACCACGATCACCAGAGGGATGGACAGCATGAAGGTCGCCAGTCCCCAGCCAACGGCGGGGATCGTCCGCCGCCGCACCTGGAGCGCCGGTTGGCGCACCACGTTGGGCACCAGACGCAAAGCGACCGCGCCCAGGATCACCAGAGACAGCACGTCGCGCACCACCGCCACGATGTATTCGCGCAGCAGTTCGGCGGCATCGTCGGGTTGCGCAACCTTGGTGATGTCTGGCTGCCCACCGATGCGTTCGAAGCGCACGCGGCCCTGTACCACGCCGGGCGGAATCTCCGCCTGTGTCACCGAGCGATAGGCCACGTCGTGCTCGATCAGCGCTCCTGGCGCAATGTGCAGCCCTGGATTCTCGAAAGACAGATCGTAGAAAGGCAGGTCGGGCACGTCGGCGCTGCGGCGGGCATCGCCTACCTCGGCATCCACCCGCCCAACCACCACCCCCTCGATGAGCAGCGCTTCACCGCCGAAGTCAATGTCTCCGCCCACAGTGCCTGCTACCCGTGCCTGATAGCCGTACACCAGCAGGTCGCCGGGCAGCACGGCGTCCTTTTGGATTTCCGCGTTGAGCGCCACTGCCATCAGGTCAATGCGCGGATCGGTGAAGCGTGCCACGTCGCCGATGATGGCCGTCAGGCCAAAGAAGTGCATGTCGTCGCCGACGGCCCCTTCGACCAGCAGTCGCCCGCCGCCCACCCACAGGTCGCCGGTGACACGGCTGCCGCGGTGCAGCGTGATCTCCGCCGCCACGCCAATGAGATCGCCTTCGATGGTGCCGTAGACATCCAGGATGCGGCAGAAGAAGTAGAAGTCCTCGACGATGTAGTCGTCCGGCCCCACCTCGCAGCGATCCCCACGCATCCCGTCCGATGCCTCGACCTGCCCGACCACGCCGAGCAGGAGAAGCGCCATCAGCAGGATCAATAGCTTTCGTTTGCGCCTGGCCAGTTGATGCATCCTCTGTCGTCCAGACCTGCGGGTCGGAAGTGGGCCACCGCTATTGTACCAGCGCCTTTCGCTGCACGCCCAAACCGTCAACGCGACACGACAATCGCCCCCAGGTAGCGTTTGTCGGACACGCGCAGTAAGTCGCCGGTCGTCAGGTCGAGCTTGAACGTCCCCCCTGCGCTGGCTTCGGTGAGCAGCAGCGCCGTGTCGCCATCCGCGAAGGTCAGCGGAACGTAACGCGCCGCCTCCGACGACAGGGCCAGCCGCTGACGGCGCGCCACCACGTCCACCACGATCAGAGCGTAGGGCGGGCCATTCTCCATGGCGGCGCTGTAGGCGGCCAGCGTGCCACGCTCATTGAGGATGAGATCGCCCGCGCGACGGTATGGCAGGGTTGGCGGCGGCACGACGATCTCCGCGCCGCTGGGCACGTCCCACAGGCGCAGGGCAAATGGCCCGCGCCCCTCGGCTCCCTCCAGACGGGCAACCAGCCGACCGTCCGGCGAGGCTGCCGCGCCGCAAGGGCACAGCGGCTCGCCAGTGAGCGGGACGAACTGATCGTCGGCCAGACTGAATGTGCTGACGTGATGATAGACCTCGAACGACGCCGGCGCGGGCAATTCCAGTGGATGCGCCGCGTCGTAGACCAGCCGCGTCATCCCCTCGGAGAGCGCCAGCGGCAGCAACATCTGCCCGGCCCCTGGGGTGGAGATCGGCAACTGGCGCAGGTCACTGCCGTCGGCGCGGGCCACGTACACCGCCGATATCCCCTGCGCGTTGACCTCGACCCAGGCCACGGCCTGGCCGTCCGCGGAAGCGACCCAACGCACCTGCTGGGTCTCTACGCCGCGCCGGATGAAAGGGTGCGGTTGCAGGGTGCCGTCGGCGTTGGCGCGCATGATCGCGCCAGTGCGCTCTTTCTCGTAGAGCACGTAGTCGCCCAGCAGGGTGAAGGCTCGCCCACCCTCCACATTGACCACCGTGCTCAGCCCGCTGAGCGCGTCCAGGAAGTACAGGCGCGTCATGCCGCTGTCTGGATCGTCGCCGACGAACACGTCCAGGCGGGCAGTCACGCCCTGCCGCGCGCCAGCCGGGGGGACTGTCAGCGCGGCCAGCGCGATCAACAGTCCGACCAGGAGCGCCGCCCGTTTAGTCACGGTCTTCGTCCCCCGCCAGCGCGGCGACTACCTGCGGCAATATCACCGCCGATGGCCCAGCCAGCCGCCAGTGCGCGATGCGCGTGATGGGCGTGATCGCCGGGTTCACTTCCACGATCAGGACGCCGCTCTCACGGGCCAGGAAGGGCAGGCTGGCCGCCGGTTGCACTTCCCCCGACGTGCCCACCACCAGCATGACATCGGCCACGCGGCTGAGGTACATGGCGCGTTCCAGTTCGGCGGGGGGCAGCATTTCTTCGAACCACACCACTGCCGGTCGCACGTAAGCGCCGCAGTGCGGGCAACGCGGCGGCCCGGCTTCCTCGTCCCAGGTCAGGGTGCTGATGTCTATGTAGGTGGGGTCGCCCTGGCAGTTGGCGAAGCATTTGTTGCGCTGAATGTCTCCGTGCAGCGCGATCACGTCGCGGCTGCCCGCCTGCTGATGCAAGCCGTCAATGTTCTGGGTGATCACCACCACCTTTTCAATGTAGCGTTCCAGCGCCGCGATGGCCAGGTGACCGGCGTTGGGCCTGGCCTGCGCGATCAGCGCGCGCCGGTGCTGATACCAGTCCCACACCAGCTTGGGGTCGCGGCGGAAACCGCGCGGCGTCGCCAGCCGCTGCGGGTCGTAGCTGGCCCACAGGCCATCGAGCGCATCGCGAAAGGTTGGGATGCCGCTTTCTTTCGAGACCCCCGCGCCCGTCAGTACCACCAGCAGGCGGCAATCACGCAGCGCCTGCGCCACGGCCCGCATCAGATCGGGATGCTGTCCAGACGTGTTCACAGCCCCTCCTTTCACAGGCAACCCCATTGTCTCGCCGCCGCAGCCCGCGCGCAAACCGGCAAACGTGAAAAGTGTCTAAAAAAGCTGGCCCGGCCCTTTTGGCGGCAGGCAAACGTGCTAAACTACGGGTAGTGTACCATGTAACCCGGTTTGCACACGGCGGGGCAGAGCGGGTGTATTCGATTTCGAGGTAGCTGCAGAACTGGTCGGGGACGCAGCGCAAGGGAAGCTGGGGCTGCGCGCCCGTTTTTGTGCGCTCTGGGGCCAACCCTGCTCCCAGAGATCGGCGCGTCGGGCCGAAGGCTGTGTTCAGCGTTCTTCTTTCCCGAATGTGTGCCCGGAAGTATGCCCCTGGTGACGGGTGTCCGTGCGTCACCTGCACTTGAGCGAAGAACATGGCTGTGAGTGAGATCAACCCCAACACCGATCGGCGCATCCTGACTCAGGACGCCTATGCCACCGACGCGCATCTGGCTGTGCGGATGCGCACGCACGAACTGTACAGCTTTCCCAAGATTGACTATCCGCGCTGGGTGGTGGATATCATAAACTGGCGCGGCGACGAGTGGGTGCTCGACGTGGGCGCTGGACCGGGCACGTATCGGGAACTGGTGCAGCAACGCGCCCCGTCCGGTCTGTATGTGGCCGGTGATCTCTCGCTGGGCATGGCGCGGCGGGTCTGCGAGGCGGGCGCATGCGCCGTCAACCTGGATGTCCAGCACCTGCCCTTCGCCGATGCCACCTTCGACGTGGCGATGGCCAATCACATGCTCTATCATGTGCCGGATGTGACGCAGGCGCTGAGCGAACTGCGGCGCGTGCTCAAGCCGGACGGCGTGCTGATCGCTGCCACCAACAGCGCCTCGACCATGCCCGAACTGGATACGCTGGCGCGGCGAGCCTGCACTTTGCTGGGCTACCCCCGCCAGGAGTTCATCCCCGATCATCAGAACTTCACCCTGGAGAATGGCCCGGCGCAGGTAGCCCGCTTTTTCCGCGCCGTAGCCCGCTATGATCTGCCCAGCGCCTTTCACTTCCCGGAAGTAGAACCCGTGCTGGATTACATCAACAGCATGAAGGCCATGCGCGCGCCTCAGCTTCCTGCCGGTATTTCCTGGGACGAGTTCATGCACGTGATGGAAAAGCAGATCGCCCGCCTGATCCATCACTATGGGGAATTGCAGGTGCAGAAGCTGGCTGGCGTGATCGTGGGCACGAATGGCGGGGGTTTCGCCCGCGAGTATCTGCATCTGCTGGATGCGGGGCGCTGAGCCTCCCTCATAGCTCGTCGTCGAGCAGGTTGTCGTCTTCCATCTGCGGCTCGTCGGGCGGCAGAAAGCCGTGACGCCCATAGAGGGGCACGAACATCACTGGAATGAGCGTCTCTACCGTCCAGGTGTCGTCGCGACGGCGCACCCGCTGCAACATCTGCTGATAGCGATCTCCGACGGGGATCACCATGCGTCCCCCATTGGCCATTTGCGCCCGCAACGGCCCAGGGATGACCGGCGCGGCGGCGGTGACGATGATGGCGTTGTAGGGGGCCATGTCCGGCAGACCCTGGCTGCCATCCCCGACGTACACCTCCGCGTTGTGATAGCCCAGATCGCGCAGCGTGGCGGAAGCGCGCTCCGCCAGTGTCGGATAGCGCTCCAGCGAGTAGACAAAGCGGGCCAGCTCGCAGAGCACCGCCGTCTGATAGCCGGAGCCAGTGCCAATCTCCAGCACCACGTCGTCGGGCGTCAGTTCCAGCGCCTGTGTCATCAGGGCGACGATGTAGGGCTGCGAGATAGTCTGATCGTTGCCGATGGGCAGCGGCCCGTCCTCATAGGCCCGCGAGCGAAACGGCTCCGGCACGAAGGCATGGCGCGGCACGCGGCGCATGGCTTCCAGCACGCGCGGGTCGGTGATGTCGCGTGCCATCAACTGTTCGCGCACCATGCGCTCACGCAGCATCTCATAGTCGAGTTGAAACGGCATGTGTCCCCCTCAGCAGTGCTACCCTCATGATACACCAGCCCGCGCCTGTCGTGAACAGGGATGCCGTCTCCTGGCGCATTTCCAGTTTAGGGCGGAATTCAGCGCAGAGAGCACAGAGGCCACAGAGCAGGTCACGGAGTTCTTGATATCTTCCTCCTCTGCGCCTCCGCGGTTCAAGGCCATTGCCCCAGAACTGAATTGCCCCTGCCGTCTTCTGGAATCATCAGGAATGCGGTGCGTCAGCGTTAGAATGTCATAAAATCTACAACGATTGGCTCTGTGGTGCATCTCAAAGATGGTAAGCTATAGACGGATCGCATACGAGTGTTCCGGAGCACTGTCTTTGCTCCGCTATCCGTTCAAAAGGTGAGGTATCCATGAGCAACGAAGGACTGAGCCTGACCCTGAATACGTCCGCGCGCAGCGAACAGGTCGCCCGCGGCGAAGGTGTGCAGCACGAGCGCGTCATCATCATCGGCTCTGGCCCCGCCGGCCTGACCGCGGCACTCTACACCGCCCGCGCCAACCTCAACCCGCTCGTCATTGCCGGGTACGAACTGGGGGGGCAGGTCTCGCTCACCTATGAGATCGAGAACTACCCCGGCTTCCCACAAGGGTTGAGCGGGCAGGAACTGGTCGAGTATATGAAGGCGCAGGCGGAACGCTTCGGAGCGCGCATCAAGATGTTCAGCGCCGTGACCGAAGTGGACTTCAGCAAAGGCTCGCCCTTCTGGCTGAAGACTGACGATGGCACGGAATACCTGGCCGACGCGGTGATCGTCACCGTGGGCGCGACGGCGCGGCGGCTGAACGTGCCGGGCGAGAAGGAATTCACCGGACACGGCGTCAGCTATTGCGCTACCTGCGACGGCTTCTTCTTCCGCGACCAGAATGTAGTGGTGGTCGGCGGCGGGGACTCGGCGCTGGAAGAGGCGCTGTTCCTCACCCGCTTCGCCAAACGGGTGGATATCATCCATCGCCGCGACACGCTGCGTGCCGGGGCCACGTTGCAGCAACGCGCCTTCGCCAACGACAAGATTCACTTCATCTGGGATACCGTCGTCGAGGAGATCATCGGCGACGAAAAGGTGCGCGCGGTGCGTCTGCGCAACCTCAAGACGGGCGAAGTGCGCGAATACCCGACCGACGGCGTGTTCATCTTCATCGGTCACGACCCCAACAGCGACCTGTTCAAAGGGCAGTTGGAACGCGACGAGTTCGGCTACATCGTCACGGACCGGCTGATGCGCACCAATGTCGAGGGCGTCTTCGCCGCGGGCGAGGTGCAGGATCGCATCTATCGCCAGGTTGCGACCTCGGTTGGGCAGGGGGCGGCGGCGGCCATGTCTGCCGAGCGCTGGCTGGCCGAGCACGAAGCGTTGCAGCAACCATCTGCTGCTTCCAGGTAAGGGCGCTCGTTCCAACCGAACCTACTCGAATGCTGACCATGCTCCTCCCTGTGCTGCGGAGGAGCATGGCATTTTGGGCGCTTTGCGGGTATCTTCTGCGGCGGATAGTCATTGCAGACTCGCCCATACAGGAAATACCATGCCGCTCACTCCCTGGCGTTCCAATCCGTTGATCTACGAGATTAACGCCTGGACCTGGCTGCACGGCCTGCGCGCCGTCGCTCAGGACGCGCTCACCCTGGCCGACGTACCCGACGAGGTTCTCGATGCGCTCGCCGCCTGGGGCTTCGACGTCATCTGGCTGATGGGCGTGTGGGAGCGCAGTCCTGCCGGGCAGTTGCAGGCGCTGGCCCATCCTGGCTTGCTGGCCGAGTATCGCCGCGCCCTGCCGGACTTTTCGGCGCACGATGTCGTCGGCTCGCCCTTCGCCGTGCGGCGTTACAGCGTTGACCCGCGCCTGGGCGGGCCGGACGCGCTGGCGGCCTTGCGCGCGCGCCTGGCCGAACGCGGCCTGAAACTGGTGCTGGACTTCGTGCCGAATCACGTCGCCCGCGATCACGACTGGCTGCATGCCGCGCCGGATTGTCTGCTGCAGGGCACCGGTCGTGACCTGGTGGAGCACCCGGAGACGTTCTTCGCCGGGGCTGGCGGGCGCATCTTTGCGCATGGGCGCGATCCGCACTTCCCCCCCTGGACGGATACCGCGCAGATCAACGCCTTCAGTCCCGTCGCGCGAGAGCGACTGACTACCACGTTGCTGGAAATAGCCGGTCAGTGTGACGGGGTGCGCTGCGACATGGCCATGCTGGTGACCAATCAGGTCTTCGCCCGCACCTGGGGCGACCGGGCCGGGACGATCCCCGAAGCGGAGTTCTGGGAGACCATCATCCCCGCCGTCAAGGAGCAGTCGCCGGAGTTCCTGTTCGTCGCCGAAGTGTACTGGGACATGGAAAGCGAACTGCTGCGGCAGGGCTTCGACTATGTCTACGACAAGCGCCTGTACGACCGGCTGGCCGAAGGCGCAACGCGCGCCGTCTGGGAACACCTGCGCGCCGATTTCTCGTATCAGCAGCGCACTGTGCGCTTCATCGAGAATCACGACGAACAGCGGGCCATGCTGGTCTTCGGCCCCGACCGGCACGCTGCCGCCGCGACGCTGATTGTCACGCTGCCCGGCGCAACCCTGCTGCACGAAGGGCAGCTCGCCGGGCACCGCGTCAGGCTTCCCGTCCAACTGGGACGCCGCCCGCCCGAAGCGGACGATCCGCAGGTGCTCGCTTTCTACCGTGTTCTACTCGACGAGGTGCGCCATCCTGTCTATCATCAGGGGCAGTGGCAATTGCTGGAAACCTTTCCGGCCTGGGACTTGAACGCCACACACCGCCATCTGATCGCGTATGTCTGGCAGTCGGGCGAGGAGCGACGGCTGATCGTGGTCAACTATTCGGCGGGATCGGCGCAGGGGCGCGTCCGGCTGGCAGGTCTGGGGTTGGAGGGGCAAACGTGGACACTGCACGATGCACTCCATGGAGACGACTACGTCCGTAGCGGGGACGAGATGGCCCGCGACGGGTTGTACGTAGACCTGCGCCCATGGGGAATGCACCTGCTGCGCTTCGAGTGCTCGCAGCCGGCCTGACACATCCGGCCTGGTTTCGGTGACTATACCAGGGAGCGTGATGTATTGTTCGGCCAGAAAACGTTGGATGAGATCATCAGCGAGATCGAGGCAAGGCGCCAGCGAGATGCTTGAGCTTGTCCTGTCGCTCAATCCTACCCCACATAATGCGCGGCGATGGCATCTACCCGCCCGCCATAGGACTCTCCGAACAGGTTGAGGTGCGCCAGGAGGTAGTAAAGCTGATAGAGCGCGCGGCGTTCCGGATAGCCGGGCGCGGGGAAAGCTTCGGAGTATGCCTGGTAGAAGCGCGGAGGGTAGCCGCCGAAGAGTTCGCTCATGGCCAGGTCCATCTCGCGGTGCGCGTAGCATACCGCCGGATCGATGAGCACGGCCTGACCCTGCGCATCCACCAGGTAGTTGCCGCCCCACAGGTCGCCGTGAATGAGCGAGGGGACAATGGCGTCGTCATCCAACAGGTCGGGCAGGCGCTCGATCAGGCGGGTGAGCAGTCGCTCGCGGCGGGCGGGCAGCCGCCCGTTGCGCCGGGCCAGTTCCATCTGAAAGCCCAGACGCTGTTCCGCGTAGAAAGCGGCCCAGCTCTGGCGGGGCGTGTTGGGCTGCGGCAACCGCCCGATGAAGTTATCGCGATCCAGGCCGAAGTACGCTGCGCTGTGCCGGTGCAATTCCGCCAGCGCCGCGCCGAAACGTTCCATGGTCTGCGACGTAGCCCGCCCGCCCGTCTCGATGTATTCGAGCAGCAGGAAGGCCGGGCAGCCGTCCCCGGCTTCGCCCCAGGCGATCACCGTGGGCACGCGAATCGCGCTCGCCTCGGCCAGCAACCGCAGGCCGTATGCCTCCGCCGAAAACATCTGCGACGGCGCGCTGCCATGCCACTTGACGAAGTAGGGCGTTCCCTTCACCTCAAGCCGCGCGGCCTGATTGATGTCACCGCCGTATTCGGGCCGCACACTTTCTACGGGCGCGCCCAACAGTTCGGCAAGGCGTTCGCGCAGGGATACGGGCAGAGTCATGCTCAGAGTCCCTTCTCGGCGCGGATGTGCGCCAGCAACCCTTCGGCTCCGCGCCGCACCAGGCGGTACACGTATTCGAATTCGGGCTGCCCGTAGTAGTAGGGATCGGGCACTTCGCGGATGGATACCCCGTCGGCGAAGTCCAGGAAGCGCCGGATCACCGCCCGCGTTTCCGGCGGGGCCATGCGCCGCAGGTCGGCCAGATTCTCGTTGTCCATGGCCAGGATGTAGTCGAACTGCTCGAAATCGGCGGGCGTGATCTGACGGGCACGCCCCTCGTATTCGATGCCATTGTCGCGCAAGACCGCCCGCGTGCCAGGGTGCGCCCGCTCACCGATGTGATAATCGCTCGTCCCTGCCGAGTCCACCAGAATCTGATCGCTCAGTCCGGCCTGCTCGACCAGATGGCGGAAAACCGCTTCGGCCATCGGGGAGCGGCAGATATTGCCCAGGCAGACGAACAAGACGCGCACGGTCATCGCATATCCTCCAGGACACAGGTTCTGATCTCAAGGGTGGGCCGCTGTAGACACGCCATCCATAGATGCTCGCAGGGAGCGTGTGACAGGAAGGCGGAGGGGATGCAAACAAGCGTATCGAAACATTGACCAGGGGTGTCCGGCAACGCCTGGCACCGGTCGGCGACCATACCAGGCGTTGCCGGCAGCTATCGCTATAGAATCTTGCTCAGGAATAGCCTGGTGCGCTCGTGCGACGGATTGCTGAACAGCACGTCGGGCGTGCCCTCTTCGATGATCATCCCGCCATCCATGAACACGGCGCGGTCGGCGGCGGCGCGCGCGAAGCCCATCTCGTGCGACACCACGACCATGGTCATGCCCTCTCTGGCCAGCGCCAGCATCACGTCGAGCACCTCTTTGATCATCTCCGGGTCAAGCGCGCTGGTCGGCTCGTCGAAGAGCATGATCTTGGGATCCATCGCCAGGGCGCGGGCAATGGCCACGCGCTGTTGTTGCCCGCCGGAGAGCTGCCCCGGATAGGCATCCGCTTTTTCGGGAATGCCGACTTTCGCCAGCAGATCGTGCGCCTTGGCGATGGCCTCGGCCTTCTTGCGTTTGCGCACCACGCGCTGTGCCAGCACGATATTGCCCAGCGCCGTGCGGTCGGGAAACAGGTTGAACTGCTGGAACACCATGCCCACTTCGGCGCGCACCTTGTTGATGTTGCGCGCGCCCTTCAGCGGGATGCCGTCCACGATGATGCTGCCGGAGTCGATCGTCTCCAGGCGGTTGATGCAGCGCAACAGCGTACTCTTGCCCGAACCGCTCGGCCCGACGATGACCACGACCTCGCCGGGCATCACGTCCAGGCTGACCCCGCGCAACGCATGTACCGTGCCGCGCAGGGTGTGAAAGCGCTTGTGCACGTTGCGAATCTGGATGATCGGTTCTGTGCTGCGGACCATGGCCTCATCCTCCTCGCATCAACGGGGCAGGCGCGTGCGGCGCTCGATGATACGCACCAGCATCGAGAGGAACAGCGTCATCAACAGGTACAGGATGGCCACCGTGTTATATCCTTCGAAAGCGCGGAAGGTGCGCGACACGTACAGCCGCCCCAATTGTAACAAATCGGGCAGCGCCAGCACGGAGATCAGCGCAGAGTCCTTGAGCATGGCGATGAAGTCGTTGCCCAGCGGCGGCAAGACGACCCGCACCGCCTGCGGCAGCACTACGTAGCGCATGGCCTGCGGGTAGCTCATGCCCAGGCTGCGCGCCGCTTCCATCTGCCCGCGGCTGATGCTCTGAATGCCCGCGCGGAAAATCTCGGCGATGAACGCACCGTAGCCGAACGCCAGACCGATGACGGCTTCCTGTTCGTCATTCAGGCTGATGCCCACGTTGTCGCGCAGTTCCGGGCTGACCACGAAACCGGCGTAGAGCAGAATCACCAGCAAGGGGATGCCGCGCACCACTTCGACGTAGAGCGTGGAGACGGCGTAGAGCACGGGGTTGGTCTGCACGCGCATCAGGCCGAAGATCAGCCCCAGCAGCAGCGCCAGCGCATACGCCTGGAACGTCACGCGCAGGGTGAGGAAAATGCCCGCGTTGCAGCCGCGCAGGTTGTTCAGCGCGCACACGCCCGGCACCATACGCCGGTTTTCCAGCACTTTGGCGCGGTCAATTTCCAGGTATTCGGCTTCGGTGGTGACGATGCGGATCGTGTCGTCGGTCTCCTCGGCCACGCGACCAGTGACGACGTCGTCCTTGAGCTTCACCGAAACTTCGCAGCCCTTCTGACACTCGCGGGGCGGCGTCGGCAGCACCACGCCGGCGTCGGGATGTTGCTCGACCCAGGTCTGAACGATCAGGCGGTCGGGGCCGTCGTCCAGGTAGAGCAGGCCGTTGACCTCGCCCGCTCCCGTGGCCTGCAGCGCCTCGTCCAGCGTGGGGTAGCCCACCAGCACCAGGCGCGCCTCGCCCTCGGCGTAGCGCAGGGGCACGGGCACGTCGTCCAGGTTCTCCAGCTCGTCGAGCGCCTGCGCGATGTCGGTGCCCTGCACAAAGGCGATGCGCACTTCGTCGCCGGGCTTCACCGGCACAGTCTGACTGCCCGCATGGACCGCTACCGTCAGGGTAGGCACGTTGAACTGATCTATGTCGCTGCGGCGCATCTCGCGCTGATTGCCATCGGGCAGGATCAGCGAGATGCTGGTGTTGCTGAGGGTGTTGAGTGTGCCGGTGATGATCTCGCCCTGGCGTTCGATGGTGACGTACTCACCCTCGACGCAGTCAGCCGCCGTCACCTGATCGCAGGGGATGACCTGGCGGCTGAGGATGCGCGACTTGTCGAACGTCTCCGATACCTCGTCCACGGTGCGGATGGTCAGCTTCTTGTCGGTTCTCTTGGTGAGAACGCCAGAGACGGTGACGCGCTGCACATAGGTGAGCGTGACGCGCTCGCCCCCTTCCGCTGGTTCGCGCTGCTCTTCGACGATCTGATCCTTGGGGATGGTGAACAGGCCACTGTCGGTGCGGATGGTCAGCGAAGCCGGGTCTTCGGCCAGGATGAAGCCCGAATGCGTGACCTCTTTGGTGTCAATCACCTTATCCAGCAGCATATCCACCACGCTGACCACCGAATCCTGCGTCTCGCCGACGTAGCGTCCGGTCACCATGGCCGGTTCGCCCACGATCTGCACTACCTCGAACAGGTCTTCGGTAGAAGTCTGAGGATTATCGGTGAGGGCCTGGATGACGCGGCGATACGCCTCCGAGGTCAGCATGGAGTACAGGACGGCAACGGCCACCACGCCCAGGATAATGGCCCACCAGGGCAGCCCGGCCAGCCAGGCGATCAGCCGCTCGTAAAGACCAGGGGGTTGTTGCTCTTCCTCTGGATCACCTTGCGGCAGAGATTGGATCGATTCAGTGCGCGCTCTTTCGTCCATAGCGCCATCTCGCTTGGTGCATGTCATCAGCCAACAGATTTGCACGGCACGGGAACATCAGCAGAGCTCGAAGGGTGTGACAGCAGGCTCCGCCCTCCTTACCCCGCGCCGATTGTTGCTCAGGTCCGCCCGACGCCCGTATGCTGCGAGCCGTCAAACGGGGCGCGGTGTATGCGCCCTACGATCGGCCACCAGGTGCATACACCGCGCCTACAGATGGGAGAGGGGTGGACGGTGCCACCCCTCCGCCCTGCGTCGCGTCACTCCTGGGGCAGGAACATTTCCGGCGGCTTGACGCCGAACCACTTCAGGTAGATTTGCTCATAGGTGCCGTCGGCGATGATC
>DDBP01000112.1 GCA_002332795.1 Anaerolineales bacterium UBA2029
ATCTAACCGTGAAGTGACGAGGGAGAGGCGATGGAGGGGGAGGCCAGGCCCGGCGAGCGTGTTTGATACAATCGCCCTGTGTGCTCTGTTCAGCCAGAAAAGCGGAGGTCGGGCGGCCAGCCCGACCTCCGAACGCTCATGAGCGGGGAGATGTCTGCCTGTTACTCGCTGGGGGGCAGCAGCACACCGTCAATGATGTGCAGCACGCCGTTCGAGCCGATCAGGTCGGGCAGATAGACGTTCGCCTGGTCGCCGTTGAAGGTCGTGCCGCTGATGCTGATGCGCGCGCCGTTCAGCGTAGGAGCCGAGCTGAGCGTCACCACTACATCGGACGTGTACGAGCCGGGAATGACGTGGTAGAGCAGCACGCTGGTCAGCAATTCCTTGTTGGCGAACAGTTCATCAGCCGTCAGGCCGAGCGCGTTGAGCGCCGCGACGAAGGCTTCGTTGGTGGGAGCCAGCACCGTGTACGGGCCGCCAAAGAGCGCAGGGGTCAGGCCGGCGGCATCCAGGGCAGCCTTGAAGATGGTCAGGTTGTTCTCAGCGGCCAGCCCCAGGATGCTCTTGGGCGGGAACAGCACGTTGTCAATGACGTGAATGACCCCGTTGCTGGCGATGATGTCGGTGATGATCACATTGGACGAGCCGTTGAGTTGCACGCCCGTCGGGCCTTCGCCAATGCGAATGGACGAACCCTGCAGAGTCTTGGCCGAAGACAACCCCAACACCTTGTCGGAGGTCACCGCACCGGGCACGACGTGATAGAGCAGGATGTCGGTCAGCAGGGCTTTGTCCGCCAGCAGATCGGCAGCAGAAATACCCAACAGGTTGAGGACGTTGGCGAACGCCTGATCCGTCGGCGCGAAGACGGTGAATGGGCCACCTGTCGCCAGAGTGTCGGCCAGGCCAGCCGCCTGCACCGCGGCTACCAGCGTGGTGAAGCGACCATCAGCAACGGCGATGTCCACGATCGAGTTGCCCTGCGCGCGGGCGTCACGTTGCGCGGGGAACGCAAACGCTGCCATCAGAGCCAGCACGAGCACGAACAGAGTAACCTTGCGCATGTTGAACCTTCCTCCCAGTCCTTTGAATGTTGTAGCCCCGTATGCTCCACGGGCCTATGCAGGTCATATGTGTCAGAGAATAGGCATTCAAGATGAGATAAAAACGAAATTCTTCTGAGAAAATCATGAATGTTGGAGCGCCGCCGCGTGGGGCAAGCGCCCAGCGCCCGCCCGATCAGGGGGTAGGCAGCGCGTCAGGGCGGGGGTATACTGGGCGGTCGTGTTGAGCCGTGTACAGTGAGGTCTTGACGAAGCGCATGAAGCGTCGGGCGGTGTTTTCCGTGATGTTGCTGGCGGTGATGATCGGGGGGGCGCTGAGCAGCACGCTGCTGAGCGCTCCGTCTCCAGCGGCGGGGCAGAGCGCGCCGACTCTCCCGCCCACCAATACGCCGCGGCCCAGCCCCACGGCGACCGCCACGCCGCTGCCCACCAACACCCCTCGCCCGACTTTCACACCGACGGCTACGCCCACCGCGACGGCCACGTCTACGCCGACGGACACGCCCACCTATACGCCGTCCCCCAGCCCTACGGCGACGGTCGTCGGTCCCAACGAGTATCCGGACAACTTCAATCCCCTCACGGGCCTGCCCTATCCCAGCGAGGAAGCGCGTAACCGGCGTAACCTGATCGTCAAGGTCTCCAACTTTCCGGAGATCGTGCGGCCCCAAAGTGGCCTGGACAAGGCGGACATCGTCTTCGAGTACGAAGTCGAGGGCGCGGTGACGCGCTTCGCCGCCATCTATCGCAGCCAGGGCGCGGAGAAAGTCGGCAGCATCCGCAGCGCCCGCCTGCTCGACCTGGAACTGGTCGTCATGTTCCAGGCATTGCTGGCCTACAGCGGCGCGAACGACTGGATTTACCACTACATCCTGGATTCAGACTGGAAATGGCGCGCCCTCACGCCACAGATGGGGGTCAACTGCCCGCCTTTCTGCCGCTATCCGGAGGAAGGCAAAGCGTATGAGCATACTCTGTTCGGCAACACTTTCCAGATGTGGGAAGTCGCCGAGCAGCGCCAGGTCAACGACGGGATGCAGGTGCGCGGTTTCGCCTTCTCTTACGAGCCAGACCCTGGCGGCGTCCCTGCCGTGGACATCTTCATAGACTACTGGAGTCCGCGCCAGGACACGCGCTGGCAGTACAATCCTGCCGACGGGCGTTACTACCGCTGGAACAACGGCCTGCCGCACGTGGACGCCATCACCGGCAAGCAACTGGCTGCCGACAACGTGGTGATTCTGGAAGCCGAGCACATAGACCGGCCCGACATCCTGGATAGCGAGGTCAGCGGCGTGGTGATCGAAACGGTGTTGTGGGGGCGTGGCACAGCCTGGCTCTTCCGCGACGGTCTGTGGTACAAAGGTCTCTGGGCACATGCGCAGGGCAAACCAGGGCTATGGCTGCTCTTCCCCGACGGTCAGACGCCGATGCACCTCAAGCCTGGTCAGACGTGGTTCAACGTGGTGCGACCGGTGATGTACGGTGTGCAGGTCAGCGAGCAGCCCGCCGACATGGTCGCCACGGCGCAGGCCATCTACGCCACGCAGACGCAGTCTGCCGCGCTGACAGCGACGGCCATCGCTCCGTACATCACGCCCACGCCGACCGTCGCCACGCCGACGCCAGAGCGCTTGCCGTGAGTCACGAGTCCGGAGTCTAGAGTTCAGAGTCTTGAGTGAAGACCTCCAACGCCCAATACGTCGGCTCCGGGCGTGAGTGGCTTTTGCCGAACTCCTGACACATGACTCCATACTCATCACTCAGGGGGAACACATGGGGGGCACACTGCTGAACTCGTTCACCGTGTTGCTGGGTAGCTCCGTTGGCCTGCTGATCGGGCACCGGCTGCCGCCGCGCATCCAGGAATCGGTGATGACCGGCCTGGGGCTGGTCACACTGGTGGTGGGTTTCTCCAACGCCAACGAGACTGGCAACATCATCCTGCCTCTGCTCAGCCTGGTGATCGGCGCGGTCGTCGGCGAACTGCTGCGGCTCGACGTCCGCCTGGAGGGGTTCGCCGGCTGGGTGCAAAGCCGCGTACAGGGCGAAGCCAGCGATGCCGCCGCGTCCGACCGGCGAGCGCGTTTCATCCAGGGCTTTGTCACCTCGTCGCTGGTGTTCTGTGTGGGGCCGCTGACCTTCGTCGGCTCCATCCAAGACGGCATGGGGCTGAACAGCGGCTTTGAGCAACTGGCCATCAAGAGCACGCTCGATCTCTTCTCCTCCATGGCTTTTGCGGCCAGCCTGGGCATCGGCGTGCTGTTCAGCGTCTTCACGGTGCTGAGCGTGCAGGGAGGGCTGGCCCTGCTGGGTGCGCTGGCCGGGCAGTTCATGACCGACCCCATGATCAACGAGATGACCGCCGTCGGCGGGTTGATTCTGATCGGCCTGGGCCTGGTGTTGCTCGATATCAAGAAGCCGCGCATGGTCAACTTCCTGCCGGGTCTGCTGATCGCGCCGCTGCTGGTCGAGCTGGCGACGCTGTTGGGGATCAACATCTACCCCCTGTGACCTTTTCTGCCCGCGTGTGTTTCGGTTTTGCCCCGCCTGCCGTATAATCAGCAGCGGATGCATACGGCAGGAGGGGGCAGATGCCCAGGCCGCCCAGACGACGTATCCCCGATTTCGACGATGTCCCGGTCGAAGAGCTGATCCGGCTCAGCCGCGCGCTGGTCCGACGTATCACCGACCAGGACCGTCAGCGCCTGATCCTGGCCCTGCGCGAGTCTGGCGACGCGCGACGGGTGTGGACAAGCGCGCCCGCGTTGCTGCAACAGTTCTTTGCCGGCGAGATCGACCTGGACGAAGAGCTGCTGGGCCGGTTTCCCAACGCTCCTCTGCTCTCGCATATGCACGTGTTACCCGGCAGCAGCGCCCCTCTGCAGCAACAGGTCACGGTCACGCTGGGCAGCAATGACGACGCGGCTACTCTGATCGTGGACGCGGCGCTCGACGAGACGGCGGCGCTCACTTTCACTTTCTCTTTGTTTGGCGCACTGGCCCTGCGCTTTCACCTGACTCCGCTGCTATCCGCCGACCGCGCCGCCTGGTTGCCATTGCTGCGCCGCGAGAACGGCATCACCGTGTTGTGGACGCGCGAGCGCTGGGAGCAGCCCTACCTGATCCTGGTGCGGCGCGAAGGGTTTGGGCGGCTCTATGCCTTCTCGCCCTATGGCTTCGAAGCTGCCGCCCGCCTGACTCCGGACATGGTCACTGCCCTGGCCGACTGGTTGGAGCGCACCTGGTTTGCAGAGGAAAACGCTCCGGCTCCCACCTCCGACGGGCGGCGCGCCGCTCACCCCGTGCCATCGTCTGCGCCGGACGAAAACGCTGTGGGCGATGCGCACGATCCCGGCTCAGACGCTGGCCCCTTCGAATGGTAAGCAATAGAGTAGCGGATGAGTTGGCACACACCCCAAAGCAGACTATAATGACAGATACAACAGGTAAACGTTATCCGTCAGGGTGACGAGGTTGCCTGTCTGGTCTGTCAAAGTAAGCCTTTTTTCACGCGGGTTTGGTGCAGGCTTAATTGCTCCCGCTCAAAATAGCATTTGGTTTCACAATTGGTCTTTCCAGGTCATCATGGTCGTTGCTCATCGCTCCCCACTCTGTTCCTTCCCACTGCGCGGACGACATCCGCTCGGCGTCTTCTGGGTGTGTGTCTCCCTGGTCTCCTGCAGGCCGCCTGCAGAGTGCCAGAGACAGCGTGTCTGACAGGTTAATTAAGGTTCATAAGGAGAGTGGCAATGAGAGTTCACCGTTTGCTCCCTGTTCTGCTGATCGTCGCCCTGGTGATGGCCCTGGTGCCGGTCGCCACCGCCCAGGAGACCATCTCCATGCGCATCCGCTGCAAGGCCGTGCCTCCGGTTGAGGAGTGGCGCTGCAACAACTTCGCTCAGGTCGAATCGCAGGTCGAAGCAGCGTTGGGCATCAACCTGGAGCTTGAGCTGATCCAGGACAACCTGGACTGGGGCCCCTACAAGCAAGAGTTCCAGCTTGCCGCCGAAGCGGGGCAGGCTGTGGACATCATCCTGTCGGGCCATGAGGACATCGGCGCATGGGCGCAGGCCGGCTTCATCATCCCGCTGGACGACCTGATCCCCAACTATCCGGAGTTCGCCGACGTCGTCCCCAGCCTGTGGGAATCCATGAAAGCCCCGGACGGCAAGATATATGGCATCCCGCAGGACGCCGAGGCTCGCCCGCTCTACTTCAGCAAGCCGTTGCTGCGCGACCTGGGCTGGAGCGACGAGGAGATCGAGGCCCTGCCCGACAAGATCAAGGCCGGTGAATTCACCTTCGCCGACATGCTCGACGTGGCCCAGGAAGCGGTCGAACTGGGCGTGGTCGAGGAAGGCAACGGCTACTGGCACCGCCCGCGCAACGGCCCGGACTTCCTCTACTTCTACTATGGCATGGGCGGTCAGGTGCTGGACGAAGCGGGTAACCTGGTCTTCGACAAGCAGGCTGCACTGGATGTCTACAAGCTGTTCGAGGATGCGCGCGCCCGCGGCATCATGGCCGGTAAACACCTGGGCATCGAGTGGGCCGACTGGCATACGGCGGTGTCGTCTGCCGAGAACGTGCTCTTCTGGACCGGCGGCACCTGGAACTGGGGTGACTGGGCGGTCAACTATGTGGCCGACCGCGGCGGTGAAGACTACCTGTTCGAGAACATCGGCGTCGCTCTGGTGCCCGCGCTGAAGACCGGCAAGCCCCTCACGCTCACGCACCCGCTGGCCTATATGGTGAGCGCCAGCAGCAAGCATCCGGAGGTGGCGATGGCCCTGCTGGCCGCGATCACCACGCCGGAGGCCAACAACCGCCATGCCATCGAAAGCGCGCACCTGGGCATCCTCAACGCGCAACTGGAGTCCGAGGACTACAAGAACGCCCGCTTCCTGAGCCTGACTCATCCCATGCTGGAGTACACCACCTTCATCCCCAACCATCCTAGCTGGGGCGCGTGGTCGGAAGCCTACTGGACGGGCATCCAGAGCGTGGAGAGCGGCGAGATGAGCGCCGAGGCGGCTCTGGATGTGGTGGTCAACCGCCTGCAGAACGAGATTCCGGGGATCGTCATCCGCTAGGTGCCGGGCACAGACCGGCCTGTGAGAGAACCGTTTGCCAGCCGGGGGCCTGCCTCTACGCGACCTCCGGCTGGTCGGTTCTGCGGGTTGCTGGTACTATCCCTGCCAGGGCAGAACAGGAGGTTGACCTATGGCATCTGCAGCGTCGAGCGCCCCGGCCATGGTGCGCAGCCGCGGTCAGGCCGCGCGCGCCCGCCTCACCGCCTATGGCTTTCTGGCTCCGGCGGGCTTCCTGGTGCTGGTCTTTTTCTTCATCCCAATGCTGCTGATCCTCTTCCTCAGCATCACCAACCTGGCCACGACCAATTTCACCACCGACGTCTGGCGCATGGCCACCTCGCGCGATCCCAAATACATCGTCGGGCTGGACAACTTCGAGCGCATGTTCGCCGACGAGTTTGCGCCCAAAATCCTGTTCAACACTTTCTTCTACGTGCTGGCAACGCTGCTGCTGTTCAACGTGGGGCTGGCGCTGGTCATCGCCCTGCTGACCGCGCACGTAGATCGGCGCGCCGGTTTCATCTTCCGCGCGCTGTGGATTCTGCCGCGCATCACCTCGCCGGCTGTCTACATCCTGATGTGGAAGCGCATCGTGGCGGCTTCGCCGTTCGGCATCCTCAATCAGTTCAATCAGTTGCTGGGCCGCCCGGAAGTCAACTACTTTCAGGACGAAGCGTGGGTCTTCATCGTCATGCTCAACGGCTTCATCGGCGCATCGTTCGGCATGATCATTTTCACCTCGGCCATCGAGTCCATCCCCAAGGACCTGATGAATGCCTCGCTGGTAGATGGCTCCACGCTGTGGCAGCGCGTGCGCTACGTGATCCTGCCGCTGCTGCGCTGGCCGCTGCTGTTCGTCACCACCTATCAGACGCTATCGCTGCTCACCTCGTTCGAGTACATTTTGCTGTTCAACAACGGCGGGCCGGCCTCGCAGACGGAGGTATGGTCGCTGGCGGCCTATAACCGGGCGCTGAATACCTACTTCGCCAATGCGCAGTGGGGCTATGGCTCGGCCTTCGCCGTGGTGCTGGTCATCATCGGTGTCGTGTTGGCGACCGTCTATATGCGCGTCTTTCGCTTCAACGAACTGGTCGCCGAGCCGAAGATCGAGGTGCTGTGATGGCTACGCTCACCTCTTCTACTTCTGCAGGCCGTCCGCTCAGCAGCCAGGAGTACCGCTATCGGCAGGCCGAAACGGGCGAACTGGTCGGGCAGGCTGTCTTCACGGCTCTGATCGTGGTGCTCTTTTTCGAGCTGGGCGTGATTCTGTTCAAGGTGCTGAGGCCACTCATTCAGTCGTCGCCTGCCCTGCTGGGTTCTGAACTGAAGGTAGACGAGACGCTGACGCGCGCCCTGGCCAGCGCGCTGACCCTGCTGGCTCCCTTCGCTGCCTATGTCGCGTGCGGCGTGAAACTACGCGACCTGGCGGCTTTCGAGCGGCGGCGCGCCGTGCGCGTTGCGCTCACCGCGACAGTCATCGTCTATGCGATCGTCACCATGGGGCAATATGTGTTCCAGGTGGGGCCGTTCGCCGAAAAGCCCTCGCTGGAGATGTCGTTCCGCCAGACGGACGAGGGTGTCCTGGTCACCGACGTGGTGCCGGGCGGCACGGCGGACAGGGCGGGCATCCAGGAGGGCGATCTCATTGTCGCCATCGGGCGCGCACCCACGACCGCCGCCGAACTCAAAGAGAAAATCGCCCTGGCGAAGTTCGAGAGCAAGATCGGCCTGCGCGTCTCGCGCGACGGCCAGGAAGAACTGATGCCGGTGGAAGTGGTGCCAGTGATGGAGATCGGGTTGGCCCCGCTGATCGGCGGGCTGATCGTGGCGCTGATCCTGGCGGTCATCGCGCTCTTCTGGCCGGGCGGGCTGACGCCCTACGTGCTGATGGTGGTGATCATGATCCCACTGCTGGTCGGCTACCTGTGGTTGATCGTCGCCACCTTCTCCTACCGCACCGAAGGGTTGCTGCCAGTGGACGCCAGCGGGAATTTCGGCGGCTTCACCCTGCGCAACTGGGAATTCCTGACCCGACCGGGCACCAGCTCCTACCCCAGCATCTGGCGCATCACGCTCAATACCCTGGTCATCGCCAGCTCGATGGCGATCATCGTGCTGACCGTGTCTTCCATGGCGGGCTACGCGCTCTCGCGGATGAACTTTCCAGGCCGCCGGGCGTTCCTTTCGCTGACGCTGATCCTGCACGGCTTCCCGGCGGTGACGCTGCTCATCGCCATCTTCTTCGTGCTGCGCAACATTGGCAAAGTGCCGGTGCTGGGTGATTACTTCGGCTTCAATACGCGCGGCGGGATCGCCCTGGTGATGGTCGCCTTCGAAATGCCGCTGGGCGTGTGGCTGATGAAAGGCTTCTTCGACAACATCCCCTGGGATATGGAGCGCTCGGCGCTGATTGACGGCGCGTCGCGCTGGCGCACCTTCTGGGAAATCCTGTTGCCGCAGATTCGCCCTGGCATCCTGGCCCTGGGTACCTTTGCTTTCATCTCCGGCTGGGGCGCTTACCTGATCCCGCAGACCTACAGCATCGGCACGCGCACGGCTACGCTCGCCGTCTACATCACCCAACTGACGGGCGACACCGCGCCGGTCAACTGGAACGAGGTTGCCGCCGTCGGCCTCTATCAGATGATTCCGGTTTTCATCATCTTCATCTTCGCCCAGGAATACCTGCTCAACATCTATGCGGGGGGTACCAAAGGCACTTCGTAGGGGGCAATGCCATGAAAATCGTCCTGGAAAACCTGACCAAGAAATTTGGCACGGTGGTGGGAGTGGATGACGTCAGCCTGACCATCGAGGATGGCGAATTCGTGGCCTTTCTGGGGCCGTCGGGGTGTGGCAAGACGACCACGTTGTTGATGATCGCCGGCATCTACCGCCCCACAGCGGGTATTATCCGCTTCGACGACCGCGTGATCAATCAGGTGCCGCCCCGCGACCGCAATATCGGCATGGTCTTCCAGAGCTACGCGCTCTACCCGCATATGACGGTCTTCGGCAACATCGCCTATCCGCTCAAGCTCAAGAAGGTACCCAAGGAGGAACAGGCGGAGCGCGTGCGCGAAGTGGCGGCCAAGATGGGCATCGCCAACTTGCTCGACCGGCGACCGGCGCAGCTTTCCGGCGGCCAACAGCAGCGCGTGGCGCTGGGGCGGGCACTGGTCAAGCAGCCGGATGTGCTGCTCTTCGACGAGCCACTCTCCAACCTCGATGCACGGTTGCGCCTTTCCATGCGTGGCGAAATCCGGCATCTGCAGAAAGAACTGGGTATCACGGCCATCTATGTGACGCACGATCAGGTCGAGGCCATGACCATGGCCGACCGCATTGCAGTGATGAACCAGGGTAAGCTGCAGGCGTTCGACACGCCCGACGATCTCTACGACCGCCCCAAGACGCTGTTCATCGCCGGTTTCGTGGGCAACCCGCCCATGAACTTCCTGGAGGTAGAAGTGCAGCGCGAGGGCGACACTTTCTACGCGGTCAACTCGGCACTGCGCGTGCCCCTCCCCGCCGAGCGCGGCGAAGCAGCGGCCCGTCACGGCGGGCGGGTGATCATGGGCATCCGCCCCGAAGACATCGCCCTCAGCGAGACGGGCGCTGTGAGGGGCGAGGTCTTCGTCGTCGAACCGCTGGGCCGCGATGACCTGCTCGACGTGCACCTGGACGCGGCTAATCGGCTGAGCGTGCTGGCCGATCCCACGGCTCACCTGCGCGCTGGCGACACCGTGACTCTGGCCCTGGACACGCGCAAGGTGCAGTTCTTCGACCCGCAGACCGAGCTATCGTTGCTGTGGCGTTGAGAGCAAAAGAGAGCATGACATCGCGGAGACACCGATTGGGCAGAGGCATGGCCCTGTGTGTCTCGGCGGTGAATTTCCTCCGCCCGGCCTGGCCCGCAGAGTAGGAGATGACCGGGCTGCTCCCCTTTTCACGCATCTTGTTTTTGTCGCCAAGATCGGCTCTGTCCGGTACAATCACGGCATCGAGCGTTCCGCTGCCCTGGGACAGGGGGAGCGCATCGGGGTATCATACGGCACAGCCAGTGACCGCCTGTGTGTGCGGGATCACCCGTGCACAAGCGAAGAGGGATAAGGGACTCATGAAAGACATCTTCGAAAAGACGCGCACCTTCACCCGCGCCCGCGAAGCCATGGAGATGGGGCTGTATCCTTTCTTCCAGCCGTTGCAGGACTCCGACGCCACAACGGCGCTGTTTCGGGGCAAGGAAGTGGTGATGATCGGCTCCAACAACTACCTGGGGCTGACGACTCATCCCAAAGTGAAACGGGCGGCGATGGAAGCGATCGAGCGCTTCGGCACCAGTTGCACCGGCAGCCGTTTTCTCAACGGCACGCTGCAGTTTCACCTGGAACTGGACAATCGCCTGGCCAAATTCGTGGGCAAAGAGGCGGCGATCGTCTTCTCCACCGGCTATCAGACCAACGTGGGGGTCATTTCGGCGATCGTCGGGCGGGGGGACTTCGCCATCCTGGACAAGGACGATCACGCCAGCATCGTGGACGGCTGTTTCATGGCACGCGGCATGAATCAGGCCGAGATGCGGCGCTTTTCGCACAACGATCCCGATAGCCTGGAATACACGCTGTCCAAAATCCCCGCCGACGCGGGCAAACTGGTGATCGTGGACGGCATCTATAGCATGGGCGGCGACATCGCCCCCTTGCCGGAACTGGTCGAAATCTGCAAGCGGCACGGCGCGCGCATCATGGTAGACGACGCGCACAGCATCGGCGTGCTGGGGCAAGGGCACGGCACGGCCTGGCATTTCGGCCTGACCGACGAAGTAGACCTGATCATGGGCACGTTCAGCAAGTCGCTGGCGTCCATCGGGGGCTTCATCGCCGGCGACGAGCAGGTCATTCACTACATCCAGCACTTCGCGCGCTCGTTCGCCTTCAGCGCCAGCCTGCCCGCTTCCAACGTGGCCGCGGTGCTGGCGGCACTGGATATCATCGAGAACGAGCCGGAGCACGTGCAGCGTCTGTGGGACAACGCCGAATACATGCGGGCGGGCCTCAAGCGCCTGGGCTACGACACGGGCAAGAGCAATACACCGGTCATCCCCATCTACATCCGCGACGATTATCGCACTGTGCTGGCCTGGCACGCGCTGATCGAGGAGGGCGTCTACACCAACCCGGTCGTTTCGCCTGGCGTCCCGCCGAACAGCAGCCTGCTGCGCACCAGCTACATGGCTACACACACCAAAGAGCACCTGGATCGCGCCCTGAAGGGCCTGGAGACGGTCGGCCACAACCTCGACCTGATCCCCGCCGACGCTACCCTGCAGCGCGAAACCAGCGGGTAGTTCTGCTCAGCCGCCCGGAACAAAAGACGCCCCTCGGTGCGAGGGGCGTTGTCTTTGCTGAGGGCGCAGATGCCCTACTGCCCGGCGCTCACTGTCAGTTCGTAGGCCATGTCCCAGTAGGCATAAACGACGAACAGGTGCACGCCAGTTTCCTGCGCGGTGAAGGTCACGGTCTGTTCCTGGTAGGTATCGAAGTCCTCCAGCAGGAAGCCATCCGGCCCGTAGACGCTCAGGTAGGGATAGTCTTCGGACACCAGGGCGATCTGTACTGTGTCGCCCGCCTCCAGGGCCAGGCTGTAGATGTCGCGGGCTTCGCCGTCCACATTCACGAACGCGCCGCTGACCACCTGTCCCATCACCAGCGGGCCTTTGACCTGATCCGGCGTGCCTACCAGGTAGTTGTCGCTATCGTCCAGCGGATAGTAGACAAGAGGGGCGCTCACCCCATCAAGGGTAGTGGTGTTGATGTCGTCCAGCAGCACATAGACTGATCCCTGTACGCTGGCCGTCTGCGTCTCCGCTTCTTCGCCCAGCAGGGCCAGGTTGAGGTCGAGGCCCAGGTCGAGGCTCATACGGTGCACAAAGCGATCCTCTCCCCCGACCCATTGCGTCATGCTGAAGCGCGCATCGGCAACGAGCAAACTCACCGTCATCAGCACAAACTGTACCTGCTGTTCGTTGAGCGACTGCAAATCTTCGGTCTCAACATCAAGCGCGGCCAGCGCCGGATTCTTCAGCAAAGCCATCAGCAAGGGAGGCAGATCGGGATCGGCCAGGAAACCTTCCAGGTCGAAGGTGGTGATGAAAGTGTACATCGTCTGCCCGTCATAGACGGTATCTGCACCGCGCGCCGTGCCGATGTACTTGCTGGCCAGCGCCTGTAGCTGTTGGGTCGGGCCGGTCAGCTCGGAAAGCTGCGCCAGCATCTGCTGCGTTTCTTCACTTTGCAATTGGGCCAGGGCCTCCTGCAGGCTGGTTTCCACCTCGCTCAAATCGGCAGGAGTCAGGGAGAGCTTCTCGCCGAACCAGGCGTCAGCGCCAGTAGGCGAAGGAGCGTGCAGGTACAGCCCCATGTCTTTGAACAGAATCTCGATTGGCCCGGCCAGGCTCTGATCGGGCTGTGGCAGGCGCACTTCGTCCAGCACCAGGTAGAAGCCCAGGCCAGCGAGCATGGCTGGGATGGCTGTCACGTCGATCTGCTCCAGCGCTGCGCTCAGCGCCGCCGCGTCGAAGGTCTGGCTGAGACCTGTCCAGGTGGTGAGCAGCGCCCGCAGGTCGGGGGGGAGCACCAGAGCAGCAGAACCGGCTATGTGCACGGCCTGCGTGCCCTCGTCGGTGGTCACTGTCAGATCAACGGCCCATTCCGGCACGCTCACCGACTGCACCTGCTGCATCGCCTCGGTAGATTCGACCAGCACCTGGCAATCGGCAGCGCTCAGCCCGTTGCAGTTGATCGGCCACTCGCCGCCTTGCGCCAGGGCTGCCGTCAGTGGAGAGGCCGCCAGCACTGCCAGCAGCCCCATCCCAGCAAGTACTCTGCGCCAGCGATTCATGATCCCGCTCCTTTACTCGGTATAACAGGGTGAAAGGATACGCTCAGAATCCATCTACGCAGAGGAAGGACGCGCGTTGCGAGCGGAGAGAATGTGAGCAACCAGCCCCCTGAAGAGACAGGGGGCCGGCGCCGGCGCAAGACTAGAAGTCCATCAAGGCGTTCAGCCCTTCGAGTTGCGCTTGCAGTTCCTCGATGGGGCGGTAGCTCGCCGGGAAGGACACGCTCACGGGCTGATTGATCGCGCCAATCTCGGACGAGAAGGAAATGTTGCCGGTGATTGGCGGCGTCTCCGGGTCGAAGGCGCTCAGGTTGAGATCAATCACCACGTCCAGGGCGATCTTGTACAGCATGTTGTCGCTCAGGCCGATCCACTGGCCGATGGTGAGCTTGCTCTGGCCAAGCATGGGGCTGAGGAACATGCCCATCATCTGGATATCTTCGGGTGTCATCTCGCCCATGCCCAGGTCGTCACCGGCTGCGCCCAGCGCCTCGCCCAGCAGCGGCGAGGACAGCACGGCCACCAGCAGTTGCGCCAAGTTGATGTCGGTGGTGAAGACGGCTGTCGCCTGCCCGCCGACCTGCTCGTCCGCGCCGCGCGTCGTGGTGACGACGCCCGTCAGGTCAATGCCCGCGCCGCTCAGCCCGGCGGTGCCCTCGCCCATCAGGCCGCTCAGGCTGCTGACATCGCCCAGGCCGCCCAGGTCTTCCTCGGTGATCTCACCGCCGTACCATTCGCCATTGAAGTAGACGTAGCCCATATCCTGGGTCAGGATGACTTCGGCGGCCCCTGCCTGCGAACCGTTGGGGGTGACCAGCGACGCCTCGTCTACGATCAGATGCAACAGCAACTGTGAGGCATCCGGCGAGAACTGGAACGCGCCCGATCCTCTGGCATTGAACGAGAACTGCTGTGTGCCGTCGGAGATGTTCAGATCAATGGACCACGAGGGGGTGGAGAACGACGAAACACCGGCCATAGCCGCCTGAGCGCCCTGCAACAACTGGCAGTCGGCGTCGCTCAGACCGGTGCACAGAGGATCGCCACCCTGCGCCAGGGCCGGAGCAGCCAGCGCCAGGGCCAGCAGCACGGCCACAAGAACTGAAAGTTTGCGCACTGCGTGTTTCATGAATGTCTCCTTCACTGCTACTGCTTGATAGACTGAGGGGGGAAAGAATCCGCTCTACCTGGCGACCGTTGTCCGGATCAGGCGAACACCTGTCGCTGTGCAGAGCCAGAGTCTTCCTCAGTATAAGCGCAGAATCGATCTGAGGGCAATTTAAGCACCGTCTAGAACCTGCAAAAAAGCTGTATATGCGGAAAAGAGCTGTGAGGGCCAGCCGGCGGTGCGGCTGACCCTCGTCTGGCCGTACGCTTTATTGCAGACCGCCCAGGCTACCCAGCAGGCCGCCGCCTTCGCCCAGCAGGCCCGACCCTTCTGTTGCGCCTTCGGGGGCGGTGATGGTCACTGGCTGATTGTGGCGGACGATGTTGCCGGAAAGCTCATAGCGCATTTCTACGCGCTGAGGCTCGCCCTCGCCCGCCAGAGCACCCAGGGCGCTGGTATCCATCAGGAAGGTGTACTTGTCTTCCACACGGTGAATGTAACCGTCGTCCGCGCCAATGTAGATGGTGGTGGCGAACGAGGTGCCTTCGAACATGGGCAGCAGCATGGCCGAGAGCATCGCCAGTTGTGCGGCGTCCACGCCCAGGTCTTCCTGAGTCATGCCCAGCGCTTCGCCGCCCGCGCCAAAGCCGGAGCTCATCATGGCGTTCAGCGCTTCCGCATTGGCGAGCAACGCACCCAGGTTGAGCGTGAGCGTCTGCGCCTGCATGGCCTGGCCCGCGACCGCCTCGGCCTCGGAAGTGCTGACGGTGAAGATTGACGGATCGCTGAACAGATCGAGACGGGAACCGGTCGGCCCACTCAGGCCCAGGATCAATCCCAGGCCCAGCAGCGCGTTCTCGTCAAGCTCTTCGTAGACCCAGTCCTGCCCTGGCTTCTTGGTATAGGCTTTGTTGCCAACGATGATGAATTCCGCGCCGCTCAGCGATTCCGTGCCGCTCTCGTCGGTCATTTCCGCCGAAACCAGCGTGGCATGAACGTTTGCGCCCAGGCCGCCTTCCTCACCAGTGACCACGTACTCGTAATAGCCGGTCAGCACCATGGACGTGACAGAGGAACCATCGTCAATGTGCAGGGTCATGCTCAGGTCTTCTACTGCCGCCGATTGCAGTTGGCTCATCAACTGATAGGCGTCCTGGCGGACCTGACACGACGCGGCTGGCTCGTCCTGAGCACAGACGGCCTTGGTGACGGCCATGGTGGTGGTGCCAGCGGGCAGAGGGAACCCGCAGGCGAGGACGGACAGGGCGATCATCACCGTGACCAACAGCGCCGGTAAACTTTTGTGTCGGATCATCTCTTGTTTCTCCCATGACAACTGGCGAGCACGCTCGTGCGGCGCGTGGCCGGACGTCGTACCCCGCTGATTGTAGACTTATCCCCAGTATAACGATTTCCGTCAGGGTTGCGATAGTTTCCCAACGTAAAGTTCATAAAATTCCCAGAAAATCGGCATAAAGGCTTGTAAAAACTGGCCTGCGGGAGGTCATCTCGGCAGGGGGTGTGATGAACTCTCGCGCTGTATCTGGCCCTCA
>DDBP01000236.1 GCA_002332795.1 Anaerolineales bacterium UBA2029
CCAGGATTTTCATCAGGGTGGACTTCCCGGCCCCGTTTTCTCCTACCACGGCGTGAATTTCGCCGGGATAGCACTCCAGGGAGACATTGTCCAGAGCCAGGACACCGGGGAATTGCTTGGTGATGCCACGAATTTGCAGCAAAGGAGAGGGCGACGACGGGCTCATAGTCTTCAAGATCACCGTAGTATCTTCGAAAAATACACCTTTACCATGCGCTATTTTAACAAACGACGTGTCTTTGCTTTTCGCGATTCATCATCCACACGGCTGACCTGACCGACACTACATATACCCCGGAACGCACCCGATGCCAAACCGGTATGGATGGCCGCAAGCGAAGCGGGACGTGAATTTTCGCCGCCTTATTTGTCAAAAACGATTCTCCTGGTCAGGGTCGGGTGCTCATTCCCTGCAACTTGACAGTATCGTTTATGATCAATATCATGCTGCTCAAACTATCCTTTGAGTATACCCCTGGGAGTCCGTGCCATGATCCTTGACGAATATACCGTGATAATGGAACCGCCTCACCCGCCAGGGTGGCGTATGCAACCGCATGCCCATGTGCAAAGCGAGTTCACCTTCGTCCGCCAGGGGAGCTGCTATGTCCGGCTGGGCGATCAGCTATACCTGCTGCAGGCCGGCGACGTGATCTACCTGCCCGGCGGCGTGTCACACGGGCACGAGCCTTACCTTCATCAGGAGGTCAGCTTCATCGTCGTGCAGTTCCCCGGCCTGCCCGATAGACTGCATCGAGAGCTGCTCAATACCGGTGACATAGGGCTGTATCGTCTGAGCACGCTCGAAAAGAGCCGCTTCATTGACTACTGCTATCAGTTGCAGCGAGAAATCGCCCGCGGCCTGCCTCACAGCGACGTTCAGTGTCGTGCTCTGGTGGATCAACTGGCTGTGATTTTGCTGCGCTGCGGGTTGCGCCAGGGAGAACCCGATCTGACCACCGAACAACAGGTCGCCATTGACCGTGCCTTGCAATGGATACATCAGCATTTCAGCGAACAGCTTCGCGTCAGCGATGTGGCGACGTATGTGGGCTTCTCACCAGCTTACTTTCGGCTGCTGTTCCGGCGGGCCATGGGGATCAGCCCCAAGCAGTATGTGCTGGCATTGCGACTACAGTCCAGCAAATGCATGTTGATGCAGCCGGATCGGACGATCGGTGAGATCGCCCGCAAGACGGGGTTCGATTCGCCCCAGGCGTTCTCTAAGGCGTTTCGCCAGTTTACGGGCGTGACGCCGACGCAATGGAAGCAAACGCACATCAAGTGAGCGCCGTTGCCCTGGGCCACACTTCCCGAAGCACGCCTTCGTCGCCGCGCCCAGTGGTGCGAAAACGGCCTGCCCTATTGCGGCGGGCAATGCTACAATAGGCCCCCGTGCCAACCGTGACCCTGGATGAGCCATGACCACACAACGCCTGTACTACACCGATCCCTACCTCACCGAGTTCACTGCCCAGGCGCTGGAAATTGGCCGCAGCGAGGGCCTGACGACGGCGGTGCTCGACCGCACCTGCTTCTACCCAACGAGCGGCGGGCAACCGCACGACACCGGTGCGATCAACGGCGTGCCGGTGCGCGAGGTCATCGTGCGCGAGAGCGACGGGGCGGTGCTCCATATGCTGGACGGGGAGATCGCGTTGGGGCCGGTGACGGGGCGCATTGACTGGGCGCGGCGCTTCGATCACATGCAGCATCATACCGGTCAACACGTGCTTTCGGCGGCGTTCGAGCGGCTGGCAGAGGCGGACACGGTCGGCTTTCACATGAGTCCGGACAGCGTGACGATTGACCTCAACCGGCCCACCCTCGATCAGGCCACCCTCGAGGCAGCGGAAGACCTGGCCAATCAGGTGGTCTTCGAAAATCGCCCGGTGCGGGCCTGGTTCCCGGCGGACGAGGAACGACAGGCGCTCAACCTGCGCAAAGTGCCGGACGTAGAGGGCAGGTTCCGCGTGGTGGCGGTAGAGGACTTCGACCTGTGCGCGTGCGGTGGCACTCACGTGGCGCACACGGGGGAGATCGGCCTGATCAAGATCGTGCGCGCCGAACGCCGGGGCGACATCCTGCGCGTGGAGTTTCGCTGTGGAGGGCGCGCCCTGCGCGATTATCGTGCCAAGAATGCGCTATTGCAGCAGCTTTCCGCCGCCCTGACGACCGGCATGGCCGACATTCCCGCCGTGCTGGTCAAGCTGCGCGAGGAGAACAAGGCCCTGCAGCGCGAACTGCGCGCCTTGCGAGCGCTGGCCCTGGAACGCGAAGCCGAGCAACTGTGGCAGGCGGGACAATCGCTGGGTACGTTCAGGCTGGTGCAGGCCGCCTTCGATGGACGCGATGCGGCGGAGGTGCGTCAGCTTGCTCAGCACCTGGTCGCGCACCCTGGCACCGTGGCGCTGTGCGCAGCCGCGGGCGACAAAGCACAACTCATCGCGGCCTGCGCTGCCGACGTGCCCCTGGACATGGTGACTGTGCTCAAGCGCGGCCTGGCCGCGTGGGGCGTTGAGCGGGGCGGTGGACAGCCGACTTTCGCTCAGGGGGGCGGGGCCGCCATCTCTCTGGAGAGAGCGCAGGCGGCGTTGCGGGCCGCGGCAGAAGCCGTGCAGCAGATGATGGGGCAGAGCTGACCGCCGCCCTGGCAAACGGGTGAAGGGGCGGACAGGGCTAGGGCAAGCGTTGAGGTTGGCTCGCCTGGTTTACCTCACCCCCGTCTCGCTGCGCTCGGCCCGCCCCTTCTCCAGTCTAGGCTGGAGAGGGGGCCACGAGGCGCGTTAGCGCCGAGTGGGGGTGAGGTAAAGTGAAGGACAGCCTGCTATCCGAGATGCGCTCAATAGCTGTCCACCGCTGAAAGCAAACGGGTGAAGGGACACAGCAACACAGAAGGATCGGACCACCGTGCAAGAACTGGCTCCAGGTGTATGGGTCGAAACAGAGTACCGGCTGATCACCGTGGGGGCGATCCAGACGGAAAGCGGATGGGTGCTCATTGACACGCCGCCCTATCCCCGCGATGCCTGGCACTGGCGCGAGACACTGGCGGAGATCGCGCCGTTGCCGGTGCTGGCCGTCGTGCTGACCGACGGTCACCGCGACCGGCTGCTGGGCACCTGCTGGTTCGATGCGCCGACGGTGATTGCGCACGACGAGACGCTGGCACAGATGGCCGCGCTGTCCGCGGCGTTTATGGAGAGTGTGGCCGAGGCCCTGGCACGCACCCCTGCCGAGCGCGAGCAATTCGCCTCCGCCCGCCTGGTGATGCCGACCGTCACCTTTTCACAGCGCATGATCCTGCATTACGGGAGCTGCCACATCTCGCTGCTCTCCATGACCGGCCCGATGGCGGGCAGCGTGTGGGTGCACCTGCCCGAACAGCGCGTGCTGTTCATGGGCGACAGCCTGAGCGTGAACGAACACCCCTATATCAGCGGGCCGTATACCAAAGAGTGGCTGGACAATCTCACCGAACTGCGCCGCCCGCGCTTCGCCGCCGATCTGCTGGTACCTGGTCGCGGGCCAGTGGTGGACAAGAACGCCACCGAGCCACTTTCCAACTATTTGCGCCTGGTACGGCGGCGGGTGCAGAGCCTCTATCGCGCTGGCCGGCCCCGCGCCGACACCGCCTCGCTGGTGCCAGAATTGCTGACGGCTTTCCCCTACGACCCGGCTGACAGCGAGAATGTGCAGCGCCGTATCAAGAGCGGCCTGGATCGCATCTACGAGGAACTCAAGACCAACGAGAAGGGAACGGATTCACCAGCCCGCTAGAGGCTGTTATGAGCTTTCGCGCAGCATCTTCCCCTCACCCCGAAATCCCCTCTCCCTCGCGATTTCAAGGGCGGACAGAGCTTAAGTGGTCAGTTTTCAGTGATCAGTTGTCAGTTTTCAGTTTT
>DDBP01000237.1 GCA_002332795.1 Anaerolineales bacterium UBA2029
GCAAGTTGCTGATACGGATGACCAGGTACTGGAAATCCCACCTTTTGAATGGTGCCTCGTACCCGCAGGGCCGTTTTTCATGGGAGGTGACCCCGAAGCACACAGAGCATGGAGCGGGGGCGAATTCGACCTGCCTTACGACTTCTGGATCGCAAAGTATCCCGTTACTGTCGAACAGTACGCCGTTTTTGTCAAAGCGGGGGGATACAACGAGTATGAGTACTGGGTTTCAGAAGGCTGGGGGTGGAAGGCTACCAGGACCGAACCCAAGTATTGGGAAGACCCACGATACCACCGTCTCAATCACCCCGTGGTCGGCGTGACATGGTATGAAGCATGGGCGTTTGCCAAGTGGTTGAACGAACAGCCAGGCGTCAAACCGCCGGAAGCGCCTTATTACTATGTAGTACGGCTGGCACGCGAGTGCGAGTGGGAAAAAGCCGCTCGCTGCCCGGACGGGCGAAAATATCCATGGGGTGACGAATGGGACCCTACCCGCTTGAACTGGAAACGAAGCGGGTCTGGAGGAACAAGTTCAGTCCATAAGTATCCAAAAGGGGCAAACCCGAACCATGGAGCTTGCGATCTGGCAGGTAATGTCTGGGAATGGTGCCTGACGATCTGGCAAGACAGGTATCAGTCTCCAGAAGCAGAGAAAAACGGCGTGATGTGGGGAAAAGAGTCGCGCTGTGTTCGAGGCGGAGGCTGGACTTCAGTTGGATCGGCAGCATTTCGCGCTGCCTCGCGCTGCAAGCTAGAGCCTCGAAGACAGAGGAAAGATCTGGGGTTTAGAGTTGTGGTCTCAAAGAGACTTGAATAACTGGTGGGAACGTGTCTTCCGCAGATGCGGCTGACAGCAAACAGGGCATACAGCGATGAACCCTATTCAATTAGCACAACAGCTCCGAGCCATCCTGGCTCACTACCTGCTCACCACATTCGACGTCAACCGTGATGGGCAAGAAGCCGAGTTAGCGGCAGCGCTGAGAGAACGTCTGAATCGCCCTGGGGCCTTGGTTCGTGGACCGTTCCTGGAACTGACCCCTCCTTACCGAACCGGCTGCTCGCTGCACGATCTATGTAATGAAGGTGTGCTTACTCCAGCCTTGCTGGATCTGCCGTGCTTTAGGCATGGCGAGCCGATTCGACCGGATGTGCCATTGTACGTGCACCAGGAAGGCGCCATTCGCAGGCTATGTGCAGAAAAACGTGGAGTCGTGATTTCGTCCGGTACGGGCAGCGGCAAGACAGAAGCTTTCCTAATCCCCATTCTGGACGATTTACTCCGCGATCCTACGCCAGGAGTGCGGGCATTGTTGATCTATCCCATGAACGCCCTGGTTAACGATCAGCTGGATCGCCTGCGTCGTGTGCTTAAGGACACCGCAATCACTTTTGGTCGCTATACCAGCGAACTGTGTCAGACCGAACGAGAAGCTTTGCAGCGCTTACGTGATCCACTCCCCAATGAAGTCATCTGCCGGGAGGAAATCCGGTCAGGGCGCAAACTACCCCAGATTTTGATCACCAATTATGCGATGCTGGAATACTTGCTGCTGCGCCCGCAAGATTCCCCTCTGTTTCAATCGGGGCAATGGCGCTTTGTCGTACTCGACGAAGCACACACTTATGCTGGCGCTAAGGGTATCGAGGTCGCGATGTTGCTGCGCCGCCTGAAGCACCGTCTTGGCAAACAGCCGGGCGAGATGCGCTGTATCGCCACCAGCGCCACACTCACCGACGATGATCCCCAAGCTGCTGTTGACTTCGCTCGAAATCTGTTTGGCGAGGATTTCGTCCAGGATGACATCATCGCAGGTGAGATCATGCGCGAGTTCGTGCCCGCCCGGGCTCATCTGTCTCGCATTGATCCCGCGGTATACTGCGACGAGCGCCTGGCGAGATTAATGGAGGTCGTGCGAGATGAGAGCAACAGTAGACTGGCGAAGGTCGCTCAGGAACTATCCGCGATGGGTTTGATCCCAGAGTATGTGGCCAGGCAGGCAGACAATTACCGTGATGTTGCGGCGTTTCTGTACGATGCGCTCAAGGACAATGCCGATCTGACGGGCTTACGCCAGTGGATGCTTGAACGACTGGAGGAGCCTGTACCGGTTGAGGAAGCCGCCGCTCACATCTTTGGGAGTCTGGACAGCGAAAAGCGCCTGGACGCTTTGTATCGCCTGATCGAACTGGGTTCAATGGCCCGTCCTGCCCCAGACAAGCCCTCACTACTACCCGCCCGCTATCACCTGTTCATGCGTTCGCCACAGGGCATCTGGGTCTGCCTCAACCCCCATTGCCCTGGCAAAGAATCCTCAGGAGAGGCAAAGTGGTCACGGCTGTTCACCGAACGCCGGGAACGGTGCGACAGGTGTGGCTGCCTGGTCTACCCTCTCTATGTCTGTCGCGAGTGCGGGCAGGCATATCTCCACATGCAAGAAGACGAGAACAGACACCTTGTGCCAGAGGCGGAGAATCTATTCGGGGATTCTGCCGTGCACTACTTCACCTGGAGGCCAATTGTCGAAAACATTGCGCTATCCAGCGGCGAGGAGGACGAGGGAGAGCAGCCTCCACAAGAGAGTCGTCCCTCGGACTATGAGTCTGTGCACAAAGATATATGCCTTCGTTGTGGCAGCATCAGCTCCTGTTCTTGCTTAACCCCCGTGTCTTTTCCACTCTACGAGGTCAGTGTGAAAAGAGAGGACAGGCGTGGCACGAGAACCGAACCGCTGAGTCAGCTCAACGAATGTCCACGTTGCCGCTCAAAAGCGGTTGCCGAGACTGAGATTGCGACGGCTATCACTGTGAGCGGCTTGACGCCACTGTCTATCCTGGCCTACGAGCTGTATCGCGCTCTACCCCCTGCTTCAAAGGATGAAATCAGGCGGAAGCCTGGCGAAGGACGCAAACTGCTGACTTTTTACGACAGCCGCCAGGGCGCAGCGCGGTTTGCCGCGTTTCTACAGGATGTGGTCAATCAGCAGAATTATCGTCACATCATTCCTTTGGCGATTTCCCAACTGACTGAGGAAAATGGCTGGTGGCCTGATCTGGAAGAGGTCAGCCGGCGCAGCACCGACTTGGCCTGGGAATATCAGATCTTTCACAACGACCCTGATACGGAAGAATGGCGAACGACCCAGCGGTATTTGAGTCGTAGCCAACAAGCCCGGCTGAAGCAGAAAGTCCAGACCCAGATTGTCGCCGAGTTCACCACACGGCGCACCGATCGCCAGTCTCTTGAGGCGCTGGGGCTGGTGGGCATCTCCTATTTTGAAGCAGGGCGCGAGCCGGATTTCGCCGCGCTTGCTGGTCAGATCGGCCTCTCCATCGAGCAAACCCAGACGCTGGTTGGGTATCTACTGGATGATGTGCGCGGCAAAAAGCTGATCGTTCTACCCAAAGGGGTTCAATACGATGATCCGGCCTTTGGACGCAATCGGTTCAGTCCACGTCTGATTCGCGAAGGAAAGCCAGGTCCCCACGAGCAGCCCTGGATTGGGGCGACGCCGCGCCAGCGCCGTCGCCAGTACGTTCAGTTGGTGTTGCAGACTAATGGTCTACCCGCGGACGAGGAGGCTGTTAGAGACAGCCTGAATGCGGTTTGGGAATGGCTTCAGAAGAACGATCTCCTGGAAGGGTGTCCAAGCGACGGCTATCAGTTACGCAATGACCGGTTGTTTTTCCGCACTGACTGCGAGTGGTATCGCTGCGAACGATGCCAGCGTCTGTACTACCGTGGTGATTCTCTGCCTTGCCCACATCCCAACTGCGGTGGCACACTGCGTCCTGTCGCTGAGCGAGCTACCTTGCGCGATAATTTCTTCTTCTGGACGTTCGATCGGCCGCTCGTTCCTATGCGAGTAGAAGAACACACCGCCCAACTTGATGCGGAGAAAGGCCGAGAATACCAGGACAAGTTCCGTGACGGAGACATCAATATCCTGAGCTGTTCCACCACCTTCGAAATGGGCATCGACCTGGGCGATCTGCAAGCAGTGGTGATGAGCAACGTGCCACCGACGGTGGCGAACTATCGCCAGCGATCCGGACGTGCCGGACGGCGTACCAGCGGCACAGCCTTCATCCTGACCTGGGCTGGCGACCGCCCACACGACCAGGCGTACTTTAACGCGCCGGGAGAAATCATCCGCGGGAAAGTGCGGGTTCCATATATTGCCCTGGACAATCCCGTCATCCAACGAAGGCATATTAACGCGATCCTGCTCAGCATGTTCCTGCGCTACCAGATGTCGGCTGGTCATGAAAACCTGGATAAGACGGGGGCGTTTTTCGACGACTACCTGTCGGAAGGCCATACCCATTTCCGGGCCATGGCTAGATGGCTAGACCTGCGCAACACCGAGATTCGCACACAACTGGCGAAGTTTGCCGACACGCTCAAGGGCACCCGTGCTACAGCGGTTGAAGAATGGATCGAGGCATATTCGACAGACATGGAGACGGTTTACGAGGGGCACTATCGGATCGCAGCGGAGTACTACAGGCAGCAGATCGAGAGTGCGCAGAGGGATCGCACGTCGCGCGAGAAAGCACGCAACCGCGAAAGACGGTACGAAAAGTTACTGGAGCGCCTGCAGAACGAATCATTGATCGACTACCTGAGCAACCGGGGCGTACTACCCAGTTACTCGTTCCCGTTGCACACAGTGGAGCTGATGCTCCCCCCCGACAGTGACACCGAACACCTGCGTCTGCAACGCGATCTGAGCGATGCAATTCGTGAATACGCGCCGGGGTCTGAGGTAGTGGCAGACAAACGCATCTGGCGTAGCGAGAGCGTGGTTTTCTTCCGCGACACGGTGCGCGATCGCGAATATCGTATCTGTGAGGTGTGCAATCACCTGCAAATCAGCCCAGAGGCCGGCATCCCCCTGACGACCGACCAGACCCATGAATGCCCTGTATGTCACAGCACCCCCTCGAATCGCAGGCGCGAGACGCTGAGATTCGTGATCCCAGATGGTTTCCGAGCGGATCCTCAGAAGAGCGGCAAACCAGCCAAGCAATACGTACGTGTTGAGCCAAACCTGATGCGCTCAGCTCTAATTCCAGGGCGTGCACTTACAGAGGAAGTACTGGGCCCTCACGTCTATTATGCGTATGAGCGGGATGGAGAACTGTTGTATGTCAACGAGGGCGTTTTTGGTCGCGGGTTTGAAATTCCTTTGGTGGGTGGACTGGCCGAAAACGTAACCGATGCACGCCGGGTGCGTGCTTCCCTCGGCCACATCCAAAGGACGGACACCCTGCACCTGCGATTCATGGGATCATCTTCTCTGAACGTACCGCACCCCAACGACTTCTCTTTCTGGCTGTCCCTGATGTACGCACTTATTCAGGGCGCGAGCCATGCCCTGCAAATCGAGCGCCGTGATATTGATGGAGTGCTCTATCCTCGCTCAGAAGGCTGGGGATGGGGGCAGAGCATAGTTCTCTATGATGCTGTGCCAGGTGGAGCGGGACATGTCCGGCAAATACGCAACAACTTCTACCTTGTGCTGCGGGAAGCAAGCCGTGTGGTGCGCTGCCAGGACTGTGGCCCGGAGACAAGCTGTTATCACTGCCTGCGCGACTATAACAATCAGACCTATCACTCACTCCTGAAGCGGGGACCGGTAGCGGATTTTCTAGACAATCTGCTGGTAGTGTGGAAAGAGTCTCGCTGAGTCGCCTCGCCCAATTGTGTGGGCAGCAGGCAGACCGTCGCTCGTCGTCGCCATCCATCGGCGCGCAATTCCAGCACCTCTTCTGCTTTAACCTGCGGTGTGAAGGTCGTCAGCGCGGCAGCAGACCCTCGAAAATCCGCACCCGCGGCACCAGCGCTTCGGCCAGTTGTCGCAAGGTCCAGCTGGCGCGCCCCGCTTCTGCAGGCGGCCTCTGCCGGATCAGCGTGCGGGCCACTTCCACCACTTCCTGTCTCTGCTCCGAGGGACTTCAGCGACCCCTCAAACGAGGCCGGGGGGCAATGGCTATTATCCCTCCTTCGTTGAACGCCTTGATGGTGCTGCGCACGGTCTCAACATGGATACCCGGCGCCTTGGCAATCGCGCTGCACGACCAACCTGCTGTTGACAGACGCAAGATGCGCGCTCGCCGGCAGCTCACGGCATCATCGGCTCGTTGCCAATGATCCAATATCTCCACTTCGTCAGGGGTGAGGGTTCGCACTTTGATAGTCATAAGCTCCATACCATAGCCTCCTCGCCCCAAAAGTCAAGATCTGTTCTGTGAATTGGCACTAGGTGGTTATGGCCGGACGCCAATGGCGATCAATGCTGGCGCAGATTGGTGGACATGGCTGGGGTGTTGTCTATCTCCCATATCCCAGTGTATCTGTAGTTGTCACGACACGGAGGGTGCTTGTGGTTGTTCTTCTCACCCATGCCAGGCGTAGAAGCACGCAGGTTCGGCCAACAGCTAATCCAGTAGTATCGGCCTCGGTCGATGGGTAATGTGCGGTAGATGTTCGCCAGTATCGCGCGGCGCGGGGCCATGTCCAGCCCTACGGGCTGCTGCGACGAGTTTCTTCCGGGCTTGCGCCGGGGCGATTGATGAAGCCAATCGCCCCTCACCAGAAACTCGTGCAGGGACAAGCCGACATGGCCCCTGCTGCGCCGCGCGCAAGAGCAGCGAACACCGCACATTAACAACCCATCGACCGAACCGGTCCTGCTACGGGTGGACTGCAACAGCTTCACGGCGCTGCGGATTATACGCAGCAGAAACCCTATCGAGCAGGCGTCCGGCTCCGAGATGAAACCTCCTCCGAAGCCGCACGGCACCCCGCCGTGCGGCGGGCGTTCCCGATGGTCGTGGACTGCAACGCAAGTTGCGCCGGAAGGGCAAACTGAATGTGGATCGGGGGCTACGGTGTGCCGGTCACACACCGCCGGTCTGCCACGTCCAGGCCGCAACCGGGAGCGATAGAGGAGCCGGGCAGGTTCTGCTCATTCCCCGACAGCAGGACTTGCCTCTCGTGAAAATCCTGAGTTTTCTCGGAGGTTCGTATGTCCCAAACGATGACTATTCCCCAGCCGGTGCTGGATACGTACAACGCCCACTACAACAACCAGACCTATCGCGCGTTCAGCGCAGCGCTGGCTGCGACGCTGGGTCTGGACGAACGGGTGACGCAGTTGGAGACGTATGACGGGCGCCACAACCGCATCATGAACCTGCTCATCGACGCATCCTTTGAGCTGGTCGGCTCGGAATATCACGCCGGAGCCGGTCAGCGGCTCGGCGAGGCGCTCGGCGAACTGGACGATCACACCCCCTGGCTGGTCAGGCTTGCAGTCGGGCATCTCAACCACTTCGTGACCGGCAAACGCCCCTGGGAAGTGCATGAGCAGATCGCCTCAATGGCGACGCTGGCGCTGGCCGAATCGGCGCGTCGTGCGCTGGTCCGCACGCTGGACCACGCCGCCCTATTGCCGGGATGGCGCGGCACGGCTGCGTACTACTGGCTGCTGGCCTGCACCCAGATCATCCGCTCCGCCGAGATCATCTTACGCGAAGACCCCGACGCAGACTACCTGGTCGAGGAGTTCAGTAAAGGGATCGAGGGGCTGGGCATGGGTCTCGGCGAAATCGTGGGTTACGGCAATCCTCATCCGGCCATTCGTCGGTTCCACGAGCGGCTCACCGCGCAGGATACGGAGGGCTGCCATGAGTTCACAAAGGCGCGGGCTTGTGGTTGGGGGCGCTGGCGATTGGCCGCCGCCTGTATGTGCACACGCCCTGGCGGCAGCGGGTTTTCCCCAATCTCTACATCATGTCGGTGGCGGTCTCGACCTACTACCGCAAGTCCGCCGGGCTGAACCTGGCGCACGACATGGCGCGCGCCGCCATGCCGCACATGATCTTACCCCAGCCGGGATCGCCGGAAGCCTTCATGAGTATGCTGGGAGGTGTCCTGCCGCCCAACTTTGATGAAATCCCGGTCCGCGACCGCGAGCGGCTGGTCAAGGGCAACCGTTACGCGGCGCAGCGCGGCATCCTGCGCGATGAGCTGTCGGCGCTGTTCAAGTCGTTTGGCCGGGATTACATGTCGGGCATGAAAGAACTGCTGATGCAGCTCTACGACTGCCCGGACTACCTCGACTCCAACACCAACCATCGCGGCCTGGTGGTCATCCGGGATGCGGCGCTGTCCATTCTGGGGGCCGCCACCCCGGCGGAACTGTCAGTCTCGCTCAGCCACAATGATTGGCACAACGGGACGCTGGCACGTTTTGTGCTGCTCACGCCGGAGCCGGATTATGCCGAGCGCATTGCCGCGCGTGACACGACCATGCCCCAGGACTTGGTGCGCCTGCTGCGTCAGTTGCACGAGACGCTGCCCGCACCGCCGGAACCACAGACCATCGGCGACGAGCAGCCCGCCATCGAACCCTGGTCGCTGACTGCTACTGAAGTCTGGGAACCCCTGCACGCCTACGAGCGCGTGTTGCGTGACATGACCGCTCCCAACTCATCGCTGGATGACCGGTTGCGCACCGTCTACGGGCGGCTGCATGTCCAGGCGCTGAAGGTCGCCATCATCTTGGCGGCCTTGGATTGGATTTCTCTGGGGGAGCGGCGGCAGGGCAGGCCGGTGGTGCGCGCGGCACACTGGTACCGCGCCCAACAGATTGTCGAGACGTGGCGGGCATCCGCGCACCGCCTCTTGCATGACCTGGGTGAGAGCGAAGAAGCCCGCCTGGAAATGCGCATCCTCAAGCTGCTGTCATCCAACGCAAACGGCTTGTCGGTCCGCGACATCTACCGCGCGCTGCGCTCGCCTCGCAAGCCGGTGATGGAAGCCCTCAAGGCGCTGGAGCAGGATGGACAGGTCGAACAGCACTACGCGCGCAGCGGCCAGCACGGCCCGAAAGCGGAGTGTTACCGGCTGGTCGGGATCGAGGGGCCGTGACAGGTTGACGAACCTGTCAACCTGTCACGGCGCGTGACGGGTTCCTTGCAGGTGGTCTGAAGCTATACACCATAGCGC
>DDBP01000238.1 GCA_002332795.1 Anaerolineales bacterium UBA2029
GGCCCAGGCGGTCGAGATCACATCGGGGAGCGGCCCGCGCCCGTAGCGCGGGGACAGGAGGCAGGGCGATGAAACGCGCATTCTTGGCGACGACGAACTGGTTGCTGGGCGACCCCCGGCGGCTGATGGTGGTGGCGCTGGTGGCGCTGACGGTGCTGGCGGTGACGCTGGCGGTGTTGCCGGGCGACGTGGCCCAGGCGGTCGAGATCACGTCGGGCAGCTAGCCCGCTTGACACAGAGAAGGTCTGAATCAACGCAAAGGAGTGCGACACGATGGCTATGATGGATCAGACCCCCATTATGGATGTTTCCCCGTGGCCCGAAGGGCGCGGCTTCGAGGGTGCCCGCATGTGGTGGGACGACCTGGCTCGTTCGGACGAGATGAAGCGCCTGGACAACCTGATGGGCGTGGCTCTGCTCGATGAGAGCGTGCGCCATCGCCTGGTCAAGGAGCGCGATGCGTCCCTGTTGACGGCCTTCGGCCTGTCCAGCGAGACCCAGAGCTGGCTGCGCGAAATTCAGGCGACCACGCTGGCCGAACTGGCGCAGGCGATTGTCCGTCATACGCGCGAAGAGGCATACGCGGGGCTATAATTATAGCTCCCACGGGCAGATGAGGTCTGCGGCATTGAGGGCCTGGTCCCAGACCAGGCCCGCCGGGCCTTTTGTGAGCGAACCTGGCGCGGGCAACACGAACAGAGGCACACCATGTACAACAAAGCGGTCATGATCGTTGACGATGATGCCGACGTGCTGGAGTATCTGGCCTTTCTGCTCAAACGGCATGGCCTGGCCGTGCTGAAGGCGCAAGATGCCGAAAGCGCCCTGCATCTGGTGCAGTCGCTCAAGCCCGATTTGTTCCTGCTCGACGTGTGGATGCCCGGCGTCAACGGGTTCGAGCTATGCCGTCAGTTGCGCGCCAACCCTCACACAGCGCACACGCCGGTGATTGTCTTCTCTGCGCTGAGCACCGCGCGCGCCCAGCGCGAGGCGCTGGCAGCGGGAGCCGATCTGTTCCTGTCCAAGTCGGAGCTACCCACTACCCTGATTCAGGCGATCCAGACTCTGCTGGGACAGGATGCGCCCTCACCCGTATCCGTCCTGAGTTCCAGAGCGCCCGGTCTGCTGAGCGCAGGGGACTGAACTGGCCCGCACGACTAGGCGCACGCTCAGCAGCGTGATCCCCCGGATGGTGAGGCCCTCAATCTGACTGATCAATTGCCGCGCGGCACGCCGGCCCTGTTCGACCACATCGGCGGCGACCGTCGTCAGACCCGCCGCTTCGGCTTCCGGCCCATCGCCAAAGCCCACCACGGAGACTTCGTAGGGCACATTCCACCCGGCGGCTCGCAGCGTTTCCACGGCAGCGATGCCCATCAGATAGTCGGAAGCGACCACGCCGTCGAAGCGCGCGCCGCTCGCCAGCAGGCGTCGCAATGCTTCCGCCGCGATCTCCGCCGAAAACTCCCCATTCAGCAGATGCTCCGACGGCACGCGCAGGTTGTAGCGCATCACCTCGCGGGCGAAGGCGGCCTGGCGCTCGTCGCTGTCGCGTTGACCGGACAGGCCGCGGATGAACACCAGATCGCGCCGCCCGCAGACCTCGACCAAGTGCTCCACCAGTTGACCGATGCCCTGCGCGTTGTCAGCGAACACAGCGGGCACCGGCAGGTCAGGATCGGCATGGCTGACCAGCGACAGGGGCACGCCCGCCCGGTACATGGCGCGCAGCAGGTCGGGCGGGGCGGCGTTGGCGATGACCAGCACGCCCGCCATGCGCCGGTAATCGAGCGTGATCGGCCTGGGGTGCGCTTCGTCTTCGGCGTAGGAATCAATGACCAGCTCATATCCCCGCGCTTCGGCCACCTGCCGCGCACCGGCGATCACATTGCGCTGGAAGACGCTGTGCTGATTGTTGGTGATCACGCCCAGGTAGCGGGTGCTCATACCAGACCAAGCTCCAGATGCAGCGACTGCGCGATGGCGCCCAGGGCCACCAGGTTCGGCGACGTGCTCAGCGAGAACGCCACGCGCTCCACCAGTTCCGGCAACAGCAGGGCGCGTGCGTGTGCGATTGTCTGATCCAGGAAGGGTTCGCCCAGGTCGGCGATGGGACCGGCCAGCGACACATGATCAGGTCGCAGCAGCCCGATGATCCAGGCGAAGACCTGTGCCAGCGACTGACTCAATTCGTCGCGCAGGGCCAGCGCCGCCGGATCGCCGTTGATGGCCGCGTAATGGATATGCAGGTAGCTCAGCGAAGCAGCGTCGGCGGGCAACAGACTGTGCGGATAGGCCCGGCGCAGGGTCAGCGCGCGCTGCTGCACGTAGGGCCAGCCCAGGAAAGTGATCAGCCGCCCGGCCATGTCGGGGCCGGCCTCAACCGGGCTATGCGCTTCCAGGCGCAGATGCCCGATCTCGCCACCGCCGTGATAGATCGCCCCGTTGATCACCAGGCCCACGCCCACGCTCGCGCCGACGCGCACCGCCGCAAAGCAAGACACCTGGTCGGCGGGGCCGTAGACATATTCGGCCATGGCCATTAGCGCGGTGCTGTTGGCCAGGTAGACGGGCACGCGGTAGCGCTGTCGCAACACTCGCGCCAGGGGCACGTCGCGCCAGCCAATGTGCGGCGCATACTGCACGACGCCCGCTTCGGCATCCACCACGCCCGGCACGCCTACGCCCATGCACAGCAGCGGCGCGTCGAGTTGCGCCAGCAGCCCGTTGATCGCCGCGCTGAGCACCTCGATCACGGCGTCCCCGTGCGCTCCGTCCAGCGGCACGCAGTGCCAGGCCACCACCTGGCCGTTGAGATCGCTCAACCCGCCGATGACGTGATCGTCGTTGATAGATAGCCCGATCACATGGCGGGCCTGCGGCACGAATTTGAGCAGGCGCGGGCGTTTGCCGCCGCCGCGCGTCGAATGGCCCCGCCCCTCTTCGACCAGCAGCCCGGCTTCGATCAATTCGCCGATCAATTCGGAGACGGTCGGCTTGGCCAGGCCGGTTTCCTGGGCCAGGGCCGCGCGACTGTTGGCCACGCCGTCATAGATCGCCCGCAAGACCAGTTGCTGATTGTGCTGGCGAAGCTGACGATGCGTGGCCTTGTTGCGAGCAGAGCGCGCGTTCATGCGGTATGGTGATCCCCCTGGTGTGGCCTCCCTCAGCGGAGACACGGGCCGCGTTCATAGCGCCTGAGAATATCCCAGTTTGCCGGGTCTTCGCCACCCAGCCCCCAGATCGCCACGCCGCCCAGGGTCGGGTACTGCGCCAGCAAGCGCCCCAGCTTGAAGTCGAGCGCCACCGCATCCGCGACGTAGATCGTCTGTTTGGGCAGGCCGCGTTGGGCGATGGTCACCCACGCTTCCTGGCTGTCCGGATCGCGCTGTACGGTCAGTCCGTAAGCGGTGACGGCGCGCTGCACACTCTCCCAGGTGACGGGGCTGACTCCGCCGCGCTGCCAGCGGTAGCCGTAGAAGTGCAGGCCCAGACGCACTTTCGCCAGGTCGGTGACCGTCGCCGCATAGGCCAGCACGTCGGCGGCCCAGTCCGGCGGGCCGATGGGGCCGGGGTCGCGGCTGACGCGACTGTGATAGTCGTAGGTCATGATGCGGAAGATGTCTACCGCCGCGGATAGCCGCGCCCAGTCCTGGGCGGCTGCCCCTTCCCAGGCGGGGAAGTCCTCGGTCTTGGCGTGCACGGCGATGGACAGCAGACGTCCTTCGGCGTGCAGGCGGGCGGCCAGCGTCTCGACGAAGAGCGAGAAGTCGTCGCGGGTGCTCAGCGGGAATTCTTCATAATCAATGTCTATGCCGTCGTAGTCCAGGCCCGTCACCAGGGCGACGATGTGCTCGATATGCTGTGCGCGCGTCTGCGGATCGCTGATGGCCAGCGGCGAAGCGTTGGCGATGGTCGGCAGGATGCGCAGTCCGGCGGCGCGCCAGGCGCTCAGTTTCTCGGCGTCCTCCGCGCCGGCGTGTCGCAACAGCGTCCCGTCGGCGTTGGCGGCGTACCAGAAGGGGTTGACCTCGTCTATGATGTCCAGGTGCGTGAGGAGGGAGTCGTAGCCGCCCGGATGCTCCGACGACGGATACCACACCGACACGCACCACGAGGGCGCGGGCGTTTCCTGTGCCCGCGCGCTCAGCACCGGGCCGCCCAGCAACGTCAGCGCGGCGCTGAGAGATAGCAGGCGGCACAGCAGCGCGGGCGGCAGGCTGCCGGGGCGGTTCACGAAGCGGGCAGATCGGGAATGGGGCATGGCAACATCCCCTGCGGCACGATTTCGCCGAACAAGGCGCGGGCAACCGCTTCGACCGCCACCGGTCGGATGCTGTAGGCGCACAGATAGGTTTCGATCATGGGGAAGACGCTCAGATCATAGGGCGTGCGCAGCGCCACCACGATCGGACGTTTGCCGCGCCCATGCAGTTCGCGCACCAGGGCGGCCTGCGCCGCGTCCTGGTCGGCGCTGATCGTCCCCACCACCACGATATCGGCTGCGGCGACGGCATGCAGCGCTGCGGCGATGTCGTCGGGCGAGGCCGGGTGCGGCAGTTCGCAGGCGATCACGCGCGGATGACGGCGGCGGATGGCGTCGGCCAGCCGCAAGCGCACATGCACGGACGTGTCGGCGGGCGTCAGGTTGCGCGGTTGCGCCGTGATCACGGCGATCGTCGCGTCCGCGGCGGGACGCAGCGGCAACTGCCCCCCATTGCGCACCAGGGTGATCGCTCGCTCGGCGATGGTCTGTGCGATGCGCTGATGGTCGGCACAGCCCACCACGTCCAGGTCGGGTAGGGTCGTCGGGATTTGCGCCCGTGCCCGCCGGATGCGCGCAACAGATTCCGGCGAAGTCATGGCCTGCATGGAATCGGCCAGCGCCAGTTGGTCGGGCAGGTGCGCCAGCAACACCAGGTCTATCCCCGCGTCCAGCGCCATGCGCACGCTCGGCTCTGGCCCAAAGCGGGCCACCGAATACATGTCCATCGCGTCGGAGACAATCAGGCCGCCGAAGCCCATCTGCCCGCGCAGGAAATCGCGCAGGATGCGCGGTGACAGGGTGGCCGGTCGCTCGGCGTCGAGGGCGGGGAACATGATGTGCGCGGGCATGATCGCCGCCACGCCCGCCGCAATGGCCGCGCGGAAGGGGCGCAGTTCGACCGCTTCCATGTGTTCCAGCGAGTGCGCCACCACCGGCGCGGCGTAGTGCGAGTCGCTGGAGGTATCGCCATGACCGGGGAAGTGCTTGGCGGACGCCATCACCCCTTCGGCCTGCATCCCGCGGATCAGCGCCGCGCCCAGTTCCGCCACCAGCGCCGGGTCTGCGCCGAAGGAGCGCGTGCCCACGGCCAGGTTGTTGGGGTTGGTGTTCACGTCCAGCGAGGGGGCGAAGTTCATGTTCAGCCCCATGGCGCGCAGTTCGCGCCCCAATACGCGCCCGGCCTGCTCGGCCAGTTCCGGCGAGCGCGTCGCGCCCAGGGCCATGTTGCCGGGCAACTCGGTCGCGCCGCCGGTCACCGCGATCAGTTGACCGCCTTCCTGGTCTATGCCGATGATGGGCGGCGGCTGTCCTCCGTCGCGGGCGGCGGCCAGCAGGGCCTCGTTGAGGGCGCGCAGTTGCGCCGGACTCTCGACGTTCCAGTGACCGAACAGGCAAAAGGCGCTGATCGCGCCGCGCCGCACGCCATCCAGGATGGCGGCGGGTGGGGTCGTGCCCTCAAAGCTGAACATGATCTGCTCCACGGTATTATCCTTTACCGCCGGTGGTGGAGATGCCTTCGATGAAATAGCGCTGCGTGAACAGGAACACGACCAGCACCGGAATGACGAACAGGACGCTGGCGGCCATCACGTCTTGCCAGGGCAACGGCGATTCCTGCAGGTTGAGTTTCTGCGCCACATAGATGGGCATGGTGTAGAGCGCCGGTTTTTGCAGATAGATCAGCGGCATCAACAGGTTGTTCCATTGCCCGACGAAGAGAAAGACGGTGATGGTCGCCACCGCCGGGCGCGACAGCGGCATGATCACATACCACCAGATTTGCAGGGGATTGGCCCCGTCAATCATGGCCGCTTCGTCCAGTTCTTTGGGGATGGTCAGCATGAACTGCCGCAGCAGGAAGACCAGCGCCGCCCCGCCCGCGAAGAAACCAGGGATGGTGATCGGGTTGAAGGTGCGAATCCAGTGCAGTTTGTGGAACATGACGTATTGCGGCACCAGGGTGGCCTGATAGGGCAGCATGAGCGTGCTCATCATCAGGGCGAAGACTATGCCGCGCCCCTTCCACTCCAGCCGGCTGAAGGAAAAGGCCACGAACGACACCGAGGTCACCGTGCCCAGCAGCACCAGCGTGACGATGAAGACGCTGTTGAGGTAGGAGCGGTAGAAGGTGCTGTCGTTGAGCAGCTTCTCGTAGTTCTGCCACTGCGGGGTCTTGGGCATCAGCGTGAGCTGTGAACGGCCCACTTCCTCGATCGTCTTCAGCGAGGTGCCCACCATCCACGCCAGGGGGAACAGGAAGAAGAGCGCCCCGCCAATCAGCGCGGCGTAGAGCAACGCCCGCCGCACATGGCGCAGCCGATAGTGCCAGCGGTGCGATCGCAGGCCACCGGCCCGCAGCAATGCCTGAGATGTGCTCTGGGTCGCCATCGTCTACGCCTCGTAATGAACCCAACTGCGGCTGAAGCGGAACTGCAACACGGTCAGCGTGAGGATGATCACCACCAGAATCCACGACATGGCCGCCCCTTCGCCGATGTGCAGTTCAGAGAAAGTGCGGGCATAGAGCAGGTACGCCGCCGATTGCAGGCTGTCGAGCGTCAGGGGCGTCTGCAGGATGTAGATCGTCTCGAAGGTCTGCAGCGCGGCGATCATGCCGATGACGATGTTGTAGAACATGGCTGGGGAGATCATGGGCAGGGTGATCTTGAAGAAGCGCTGCCAGACGTTCGCCCCGTCCACTTCGGCGGCCTCGTAGAGCGACTGCGGCACGTTCTTGAGCGCCGCCAGGAAGATGAGCATTCCCGTGCCCGAACTCCACATGGTGATCAGGATCAGGGCGGGCTTCGACCACAACTCGCTGTTCATCCACAGCGGCACACGGTCGCTGCTGGGGAACTGCGCGATGGCCTGGCGGAACAGCGAGAAATGATAGTTCGGTTTGCCGCTGGCCTGCGCGATGCGCTCGAATGCCTGGAAATACGTCCGCCCGTCCAGGAACGAACCGAGCGCCAGCAGCGCAAAGACGATCGCGCCACCCCAGGCCAGCGCACGACGGGCGCGCGGGCGGGCCTCGCCCAGCCAGGCCACGCCCAGCCAGGCGGCAATCGCCAGCCCATAGAACCACAGCGACGACATCGTCTGCGCCGGGTAGACCTTGTTCAGATAGTCCAGGTCGTCGGTCGTGTCGAGCGTGCTGCCGAAGGTCAGGTAGCGCGGCAGCACTTCCAGCCGCCCGCCGTCGAGTTGGCCCGGCGCCAGCCGCACCAGCAACAGGATGCTCAGCAGCGCCCCAAACAGCGCCAGCAAACGGTAGGTGCGCGCCGTCCAGTGGCCGATCCATGCGCCGATCAACGCCAGCGCCGTCAGCGCCAGGGGGAGCAGGTAGCGCTGCGTCTCGGCGTCGCCCAGGGCGAAGTCTCCGCGCGCCAGCACAACGATGCCCAACGCGATCGTCGCTGCCAGCAATGCACCCTGCGTCCGGCGCAGGCGGGGGTGGCGCAGCCGGGCCAGCCAGGCGATTCCCCCCAGAGCAGCGAGGCCCGCCGCATAGAGCCACGCCGGGTCAACCGGCTGCGCCATCAACCCTTTCGACGCCAGGCGGAAGACCATGACCAGCCCGACGATCTGCGCGGCTCGCCAGGCCAGCAGCCGCTTGCCCTCCGACCATTCGCCGCGGGCCAGCAACCACAGGATCAGCGCGCCCAGCAAGGTCGGCGCGGTGTATTTGAGCGGGCCGATCGGGTCGCCCTGAGCGATGCCCGCGTAGAAGCCGTTGAAGGCTTCCATGCCATAGATGAAGCCGCGATAGAGATAATCGAAGACGAAGAAGGTGCTGGCGATCTTGCGCATGGCCTCGTTGACGAAGCCGCCGTTGGTGGTCAGCATGTAGCGCCAGGCCAGCAGGATCGCCGGGCCGCCCGCCAGGATCACCGGCATATAGAAGACCATGCGGAAGAAGCGGATGCCGCGCACCTCGTTGTTGAGCAGCAGGGCCATGATCAGCGCGGCCAGGATTTGCAGCGGCACGCCGATCAGCGCGTAGTAGAACGAGTTGAGCATGGCTTTGTTGAACTGCCGCCCCTGCCGCCCGTAGACCAGCAGCATCTTGCGGTAGTTGTCCAGCCCGATCCACTCGATCTTCTGGCCCAGCTCGTAGTTGGTGAAGCTGTAGTACAGCGAAGCCAGCGCCGGCCCCAGCACGAAGATGAAAAAGCCCACGATCCACGGGCCAGCGAAGGTGAAGCCCCAGAATATCTTGCGCTGTTCCGTCTCCGACAGGCCGCGCAGTCGGGCGATCAGGCGGGCCAGCAGGCCCAGCGCCACGCTGGAGACGATGATGAAGATCACCGTCAGCAAGGCCCATTTGAGGTTGTGCAGCCGCATCTCCGAAGCCATCTTCGCCCACCTCGAGGATCAGCCGTTCACGGGCAGATGCACAGCGGGGGGAGCACCGCGGCTCCCCCCGTGATGGTGAACGTCGCTAGTCCAGGTAACCTGCCTCTTCGAGAATGATATCGTACTCTTCCTTGAGCGCCTGTTGGGTGTCTTCCAGGCTCTGCTGGTCGGTCAGGAAGAGCGTCATCTGCTCGAAGATGAGGGGGCGCAGCTCGGCGCTGGCGCGGATGTCGGCGAAGGCGCGGCCATACTCAACCGTCAGGTCGAGCAGCTTCGCCCACACAGGATCGGTGGCCTTGATCTCTTCCCAGGCATCCTGGCGGGTGGGGGTGAAACCGGCCACCTGCTTGAGGGCGATGGCGTTGTCCTTGCTGCCGATGAACTTGAGGAACTCGACAGCTAGCTCCGGATTCTTCACATAGGCAGGCACCGAGAGCCAGTCAATGAAGACCTGGATCAGCGGGCTGCCGTTCTTGCCCGCCGGGTAGGGGGCCATCTCCACGTTGTTCCAGATCGGGTCGCTCGTCGGCGGGACGGCCCACATGGGGAAGATGCCGCTGATCACCAGCCCCGACGCCAGCGCGGTGCCTTCGAAGGGCGGCAGACCGGCGGTGTCCTCGGTGGGACGCATGATGCGGCGACGGTCGTACATGTACTGCATGGCCTCGGCTACCGGCTCGCTATCGAAGGCGCTGGTGCCGTCCTCGTAGTACAGCTCGCCGCCCGCCGTCCAGATGTAGGCGATGAACTCCTGGGCGTCGAAGAGATCGTTGCCAATGTCCATGAACGCCCACTGCTTGGCCGCGCCGCCTTCCAGGATGGTGTTGGCGCGGTAGAACTCCAGCGCATCCTCGAAGGTGAGCGGGATTTCGCCCTTCATCAGATCGGTGCGGTAGAAGATGGGGCGGGGACTCATCAGCAGCGGCAGGCCGCGGATGTGCCCGTCGTAGGTGACGGTGTCAATGGCGGCGGGCAGGTATTGCGCCCAGTCTTCCCAGTCGGCGAAGTAGGGATCGAGGTTGTACAGCAGATCGCCATAGGTGGCCGCGTACTCCGAACCGAGATAGACGATGTCCGGGCCATCACCCGTGGTGATCCAGCCGGAGACCGTCACGTCGAAGTCGCCCCAGCCGCCGGTGAGAATCTCGCACTTCACGCCGGGATGTGCCGCTTCGAAGGCGGGGAAGGCGACTTCGCGGAACCAGTTCATGGTGTCTTCGGTGAGGCCGGTGATGTAGATTTCCAGCACCTGTTCCTGGCGGGCCTGGGCGGGCGAAGTGCCCGCGGGCAGCGCTGCAGGCAAAGCGATCAGAGCGACGAGCAACAGGAAAAGAAAGCGTTTCATGGGGTCTCACTCCTTCAAAGACATCTAGTCGGGCGATGGACGAGGGAAAGGAGATGGTGGTTTACGCGCGAATCGGCCCTCCTCTGCGCGGAGCGCAGGACTGCGGAATGCTACAGGGGGAAGTGCGGGAGCGTATCCCGACAAAGAGTCACTCTTGAGCATAGTTAGTAATCATTCCTTACTAACTCAATCTCAGCATAGCACGGAAATGAGCGCCTGTCAATCACCCTGGCGCTGTTGAAGAGGGACACACAGCGAAGCGCAAAGACGCCGAGACGCAGAGCACAGCGGAGAGGGAAACTCCGCGCTCCCTGCGTCTCGGCGGTTCAAGACGCTGTCTCAACGTGACTGCGCTGAGGTGCGTTGTCGGGGGTCAGGGGGTACCGGCTGCCAGCAGGATTGTCGCCCGGTCGAGCGGAGCAGTCGCCCCCAGGGCTGCGTTACGTCCGGCACGGGCCATGTCCAGCGGCACTAGCGGGCGCACATCCGCGCACTCGATGGCCCACAGGTCAGCGGCGTTGCGAATCGCGCCGATAGCCTCATTGAGCGCCTCGGCGACAGCGACGCCGGGCGGATAGGCCGTGCGCTCGCGCTCGGAGAGCGTCACCGTCGCCGGGACGGGGATCGTCTCCTGGCACGACACCGTCTCGCCAGCGATCACCCGGTCCCACAGGGTCAGCGCGGTGTTCTGCGCGGCGCGAATTTCCTCCAGTCGCGCGGATAGCGCAGCGTGCACATTGGCCCCCGATCCTTTCCCGGAGCCGGACAGCGCACAACCGCTCAGCCCCACCAACAGCCCCAACCAGAACAGCCATCGTCTCATAGAGCGAACTCCTCCGCCAGAAAACCTGCGTCGGCGCGTGTAGCGATTTTACGCCCCGGCACGGTACAATGCGAACCGCGTCGCAGGGACGGGTGTATTCGAGTCTTGGGGCGAAAGTCTTGAACTGCCTAGAGGCTGTTATGAACTTTCGCGCTGTATCTGGCCCTCACCCCTCAATCCCCTCTCCCTCGCGACT
>DDBP01000233.1 GCA_002332795.1 Anaerolineales bacterium UBA2029
GCTGCACGAAAGTTCATAACAGCCTCTGAAAGGTGGGGGCGAAACCCTCTCGGCGGGCCATTGCTCCGAACTCAAGACTCTCAACTCCTTATTCCCTGACTCCCTGCTCCCCGCTCGTCAAATGCCCATCACCTGGGTCAGGCCATATTCGACGCTGTCGGCCAGGGCCAGCCAGCTTGCCTCGATGATGTTGGTGCTGGCTCCCACGGTGCTCCAGCGCTGATGACCATTCTGAGTATCAATGAGCACGCGGGTCATGGCTGCCGTGCCGTTCTGCCCATCCAGGATGCGCACCTTATAGTCGGCCAGCTTGAATTCGGCCAGGGGCGGATAGACGGGCGTCAGCGCCTTGCGCATGGCCCGGTCGAGCGCGTCCACCGGCCCGTTGCCGCTGGCGACGGTGTGAATCTCCTCGCCGCCCACACGTAGTTTGATGGTGGCCTCGGCGAAGATGCCACGCCCCGCGCGATGCTCTACCACGGCCATGAAGTCAATCAACTCGAACGGCGGCACGTAGTCCGGTCGCTGGCGGCGGATGAGCATCATGATCGAGGCGTCGGCTCCTTCGAAGACGAAGCCGCGGTGTTCCAGTTCCTTGATGCGGGCGACGAGCTTCTGCGCTTCCTCTGGCGTCAGCTTCAGCCCATATTCCTCGGCCTTGCTGAGCATGTTGCCGCGCCCGCTCAGGTCAGACACGAGCACGCGCGTCTTGTTGCCCACCAGGGCCGGATCAATGTGCTGATAGCTATCTATGTTGCGGCGGATGGCGGCTACGTGCATCCCGCCCTTGTGCGCGAAGGCGCTCTTGCCCACATAGGGAGCCTGATGGTTGGGGGCCATGTTGGCGATCTCGGCGACGGTGCGCGCCACGTGTGTCAGGTGAACCAGGTTGCCGGGGGGCAGGCAGCGCTTGCCCAGCTTCAGTTCCAGGTCGGGGATCACCGAGCACAGGTTGGCGTTGCCGCAGCGCTCGCCGTAACCGTTGATCGTGCCCTGCACATGGCTGACCCCGCGCCGCACGGCTGCCAGCGTATTGGCAACAGCCAGTTCGCCGTCGTTGTGGCAGTGAATGCCCAGCGTCACGCCGGGGAAGCGTTCGACCACCACGCCGGTCATCTCCTCGATCTCCCAGGGCGTCGAGCCGCCGTTGGTGTCGCACAGCACCAGCACTTCCGCGCCGCCGTCGAGCGCGGCCTGCAACGTTTGCAGGGCGTAGTCCGCGTCGAGCTTGTAGCCGTCGAAGAAGTGCTCGGCGTCGTAGATCACTTCGCGCCCGTGTTGCTTGAGGAAAGCCAGGCTCTCGCGGATGATGCGCAGGTTTTCTTCTGGCGTGGTGCGCAGCACCTCGCGCACATGCAGCAGCGAGGTCTTGCCGACGACGGTGACTGTCGGCGTCTCTGCCTCCAGCAGCGCCAGGATGTTGCTGTCCTGGGCTGGCTCGCTGCCCACGCGGCAGGTCATGCCGAAGGCGGCCACGCGGGCGTGTTGCAGCGACACGTCGCGCACACGGCGGAAGTATTCTGCATCTTTGGGGTTGGAGCCGGGCCAGCCGCCTTCGATGTAGGCGACGCCCAGCTCGTCGAGCAGTTGCGTGATGCGTAGTTTGTCGTCTACGGATAACGCCACGTTCTCGCCCTGCGTCCCGTCGCGCAGGGTCGTATCGTACACAACTACCGTGTCCATCACGATGGCCTCCTGAGAGTGATCAGTGATCAGTTGTCAGTGATCAGCGGGGACGGCTTCGACTTTCAACTGTTCACTGATGCGCTCGTCCGACTATCCCTTCATCCGAACGCCCAGCACATTGCGGGCATAGGGTACCAGTCCCCCCGCGTTGATGATGGCGAGCACCACCGGCGGGTAGGGGCTGGCCTGGTAAGTCTGGCCCGTGCGATGGTTGGTAATTGTGCCGGCGGCCAGGTCGACGCTGAGCACATCGCCCTTTTGTGCGTCGCGAGCCGCCGGAGGACACTCCAGAATAGGCAGGCCGATATTGATGGCATTGCGGAAGAAGATGCGCGCAAAGGATTCGGCGATCACGCACGACACCCCCGCCCCCTTGATGCTGATGGGGGCGTGTTCGCGGCTGGAACCGCAGCCGAAGTTGCTGCCGCCGACAATGATGTCGCCGGGCTGCACTTCTTTGGCGAAGCTCTGATCCAGGTCTTCCATGCAGTGCGCGGCCAGCGCTTTGGGGTCGGTGGTGACCAGATAGCGCGCCGGGATGATGACGTCGGTGTCAATGTTGTCGCCGTATTTCCACACGCGGCCCTGAAGCTTCATGATCTGCCCCCTTGTCAGAGTTCGTCAGGATGCGCCAGGCGGCCCAGGATGGCGCTGGCGGTGGCGATGGCCGGGTTGGCCAGGTAGACGCGAGCATCGCGGTGACCCATGCGCCCGCGGAAATTGCGGTTGGAGGTGCTCACGCAGACTTCGTCGGCGGCCAGCACGCCCATGTGACCGCCCAGGCACGGCCCGCACGTGCTGACGCTGACCGCGGCCCCCGCCAGCGTGAACAGTTCGATCCAGCCCTGACGCAGCGCGTCCAGATACACCGCCTGCGAGCCGGGGATGATCATCACGCGCACGTCGGGGTGGAACTCGCGACCGGTCTTCTGCAGGATGTCGGCGACGATGGCCAGGTCTTCGAAGCGCCCGTTGGTGCAACTGCCAATGAAGACCTGATCCACCTTCTCCGGCTTGATCTGACTGATGGGGTGCACGTTGTCCGGCGAATAGGGACAGGCCACCTGCGGCTCCATCTCCGACAGATCGAATTCATAGACGGAGTGATAGACCGCGTCGTCGTCGGCGAAGAAGGGCGTATAGGGGCGCGTGGCACGCGGTTTCACGTATGCCTCGGTGACCTCGTCGTAGGGCATGAAACCGCACTTGCCGCCCGCCTCGATGACCATGTTGGTCATGGTCAGTCGGTCGGACATAGGCAGGGCGTGAATGGCCGGGCCGGTGAACTCCATGGCCCGGTAGAGCGCTCCGTCTACGCTGATCTCGCCGATGGTGCGCAGGATGAGGTCTTTGCCATAGACCCAGGGCCGCCGCTCGCCGTAGTAGACGAACTTCATCGTCTCCGGCACTTTCAGCCAGGTGGTGCCGGTCGCCATGGCGAAGGCGATATCGGTTGACCCCATGCCGGTAGCGAACGCGCCCAGTGCCCCGTAGGTGCAGGTATGGCTGTCGCCGCCGACGACCAGATCGCCGGGCAACACCAATCCCCGTTCGGGCAACACGACGTGTTCGATGCCCGCCCGCCCTACCTGAAAACGGTGCGTGAGCGCCTGCTCCTCGGCGAAGAGGGACAGCGTGCGCGTCTGTTCGGCGCTCTTGATGTCTTTATTGGGCGCGAAGTGACTGGGCACCAGCATCACCCGGTCTGGGTTGAACACTTCGCTGACGCCCATCGCCTGGAAGGACTCAATGGCGATGGGCGCGGTGATGTCGTTGGCCATCACCACGTCTACTTTGACGGTTACCAGATCGCCTGCCGAGACCTCGTCAGTATCTTCAGCGTGGGCGGCGATGATCTTCTCGGCCAGTGTCTTTCCCATAATGTCTCCTCAGCATGATGCGATCAGCGCCCGGCGACAGTCAGCCGGATCGGGCCGAGCGCCGGAACAGGTACAGTCTCGCCAGTTGCCAGGTCAGCACGCTTCACCGCGCCGGCCCATGATTGGGGTCTGGGCGCGCCGAAGAGGGACGGCTGTTGTTGGTCTGCAGGGCGTGCCAGTCCCACTGCAGCGCCCAGCCTCGCGGCTCCGGAAAGGCTGCGCCCCATAGCGATTCCACCGGGCGCGGCGCGAGCTGTGGTGCGGGGCGCGAAGTCGTTTGTTTGGCCATGGTCTTCCTCCTCCCTCACAGCAGGGTGCGGCTCGCAGTTCCCCAGCGAGCACCTTACCTGGCCTGCGCGGCTACGCGCACGGTCGCGGACTCGCCTTCGGGGGCGCGGTCGCCGTAGCCGGTATAGGCCAGCATCTTGTTGATCGCTGCCAGATAGGCTTTCGCGCTGGCGACGATGATGTCGGTATCTGCGCCATGGCCGCCAAAGGTGCGCTGACCGTTGGCGTCGCGCCGGATGCGCACCGTCACTTCGCCCATGGCGTCAATGCCCTCGGTGATCGCCGCGACGCGATATTCCACCAGCGTGGCGGGCACCGCGACGATGCGGTCTATGGCCTGATAGGTGGCATCTACCGGGCCAGTGCCGATGGCGGCGGCGATCTTCACCTGACCGTCCGGCCCGCGCAGTTTGATAGTGGCGGTGGGCATGCCCGGCTGCCCGCAGGCTACCTGAATGCCTTCCAGGGTGAAGACTTCCGCCGGGCCGTAGAGTTCGTCGGCGATGAGCGCCTCGATGTCGGCGTCGGTGACCGTCTTCTTCTTGTCGGCCAGTTCCTTGAAGCGCTGGAAGGCCTGATCGAGTTGTTCGCCCTCCAGGTCGTAGCCCAGCTCCTGCAGGCGCACGCGGAAGGCGTGACGACCACTGTGCTTGCCCAGCACCAGATTGCTCTGCGACAGGCCCACGGTCTCCGGCGTCATGATCTCGTAAGTGGCCTGATGCTTGAGCACGCCGTCCTGGTGAATGCCCGCTTCGTGACTGAAAGCGTTCGCGCCCACGATGGCCTTGTTGGGCTGCACGGGCAGGCCGGTGTAGTTGCTGACCATGCGGCTGGTGCGGGCGATCTGTGTGGTGTCAATGCCCGTCGTCAGATGGTAGTACTGCGGGCGCGTGTGCAACGCCATCACCACCTCTTCCAGCGCGGTGTTGCCCGCCCGCTCACCGATGCCGTTGATGGTCACTTCCGCCTGGCGCGCGCCCGCCAGCAGGCCCGCCAGGGTATTGGCCGTGGCCAGGCCCAGGTCGTCGTGACAGTGCACCGACCAGATGACACGGTCGCCGCCCGTCGTCTCGCGGATCAGCTTCTGCATCAGCGCGTAGTACTCGCCAGGCATGATGTAGCCGACGGTGTCGGGGATGTTGAGCGTGGTTGCGCCCGCCTCGACGGCCACGCTGAGCACCTCGACCAGGAAGTCGGGGTCGGAGCGGCAGGCGTCTTCCGGCGAGAACTCCACGTCCGGGCACAGCGAGCGGGCATAGGCGACCATCTCGCGCACGCGCTGCACCACCTGCTCGCGCGTCATGCGCAGCTTGTATTGCATGTGAATATCGGACGTGGCCAGGAAGGTATGAAT
>DDBP01000408.1 GCA_002332795.1 Anaerolineales bacterium UBA2029
GACCGCGCCGAGCAGCAGCCCCGCACCCAACCCGCGCCAGACGTGCGCTGGGCTGCCCTGGGCCCGGCCCTGCATCGCCCCCAGCGTGGCGCCGACCAGCGCGCCGAGCAGCGCTATGAACCTCTCTTCCCACGATCCCCACTGGAGGTCGAAGAACATCGTGGGGGCGAAGGGCTCCATCAGCGCGAACGCCGTGAGTCCGGCGACAGCCCCGGCCAGCGCGGTGAACAGCACGAAGCCCATGTCAACCTTCGAATCGGTAGCGGGCGGCACCGAACTGGACGGTGTCGCCCGGCCTCAGCTCGACGTCCCCTGTGATCTTGACGCCGTTCACAGTCGTTCCGTTCGTGCTGCCCAGATCGCGCACCACGACGCGCGGGCCGCTGCGCTCGATCTGGGCGTGCCTCCTCGAGACCGTCGGCTCGTCCGGGATGGCGAGGCCGGCAACCTCCCGACCCACCTCGGTGACGCCCTCCGGGAGGTCGAACGCCGCGCCCTGCGCCGAAACCAGCCGGGGCCTGTCCACCGCGACGGCCGCAGCCGCGGGCTGCGCCCCCTCCAGACGGATCGTCTGCGGCTGTTCGGTCGCCTGCGGCTGGGGCGGCTTGGGGGGCGCCTGCTGGCCCGACGGCGCCTCGGGCACCTGAACGCCCATCTGCTCGAGCCTCTCGCGCACCCAGTCCCGCCGCTGCGAGAGGTACCGGATCCCCAGTCCTACCAGGGCTGCCGCGACGATCAGGCCCACCAGCGCGCCCCACAGGCTGCCTCCGGGCCGCTCCGCAGGAGTCTCGGGTGGAGCGGACTTCGTTGCCCCCGGCTCGTTCCTCGGCCGGCTCGGCGTTGGGTCCGACCGCGAGTCCTCCTTGGCTCTTTCTTGGGTTGGCGAGGCCGCGAGGTCCACGTCCACGGGCAGGGCCACGGCCAACAGGCTGGCGCCCTCGGTCTGAGCGGGGGCCGCGGCGTCGAGCACGAACTTCTTCGGCGCGAACTCGTAGCTCTTGCCGTTCGAGCTGACCATGCCTGAGACGGTCACCTCTCCCTTGCGCACCAGGGCGAACCGGACCTCGCCGTTGCCCGCAGGGGAGAGCAGAGCCTCCTGCTGACGCTGGCGGTCTTTGAGGCGCACCAGGCCCGAGGCCGGAGGGCCGTTGCGGCCCAACAGCCGCACCGTGACGCCCTCGTAGAACAGGAAGTCCTCCTCCAGGACCTTGGGCGAGGCCTTGAGCGCGGCCAGCGGCACGACGGCCACGACGCCCTTGGCCGGGTCCCAAACGGCCAGCGAGTCTGCGCCCTTGTCCGGCAGTTGGAGCTTGTACCGGGAGGTCGCCCAGACCGGAGCCCCGGGCTTGGGCGCGGCCGGGTCGGGCTTGTCGGGCAGGGTGTTGGGAACACCCTCGCAGAGCCACACCACCTTCGGCTGATCGTCCGGGAGCGCGACGTCGAGCGTCTCCTGGGCCAGCGCGCCCGCCGGCAGGAGCACGGCCGCTAGGATGAGGGATCCAAACCGCACCTTGAAAGGATTGTAGCCCGCGCCAGAGGCAAGGCATCGGCCAATTCCGACGCGAGGAACCCGAACGACCCGAGTCGCTCCAGGAGGAGGTCGCCGGCCAGGCCATGCCAGTAGGCGCCGCACGCGGCCGCCGACAGCTCGGGCATCTGCTGCGCCAGCATCGCGCCGATCACGCCGCTGAGCACGTCGCCCATGCCTGCGCAGGCCATGCCGGGATTGCCGGTCGGGTTCACCAGCAGCGGCTCGCCTTCCTCAGCGGCCACCGTGAAGGCTCCTTTCAGGACGATCGCCTTGCCGAACCGCTTGGCGGCCTCTCGGGCGAACTGGAAGCGACCGTTCTGGACCTCGGCGGTGCTGGCTCCCATCAGCCGAGCCATCTCGCCGGGGTGTGGTGTCAGCACGCAGGGACCCGAAGGAACCGCGACCTCCCCCCGCGCGACGAGGTTCAGCGCGTCCGCATCCAGAACAGCCGGCCCCTGCCAAAGCATCCAGAGCTTGGCGAGCATCCGGGCGACGGACGGCGAGGGCGTCAGGCCGGGACCGAACACCGCCGCGTCGAAGTGCCCGTGCGACGCGATCCTCTCGGCGGCCTCCTCGGCGATCGCGCCGTCGTCCTCCGGCAACGGGAGAACGCAGGCCTCGGGCAGCTGAGCCGAGACCGCCGCGCACACGGAGGGCACGGACGCGACCGTGACCAAACCGGCCCCCGCCCGCAGCGCGCCCCGAGCGGCGAGCACGGCGGCGCCGGGGTAGCGCGAGCTTCCCGCCACGATCAGCAGCCGCCCGCTGTCGCCCTTGTGGCTCGAGCGCATCCGGTCTGGCAGCTGGGAGCCCACCCACGCGTCGTCCAGCAGGAAGGCGTCCGTGTGCTGCTCCAACAGGGGGCGAGGGAAGCCGATCGGGTCGACGGACCACTTCCCCGCATGCTCCATCCCGATCCCCTGGAACAGGAACGGCTTGGGCAGGCCGAAGGTGACGGTCCGGCACGCCCACACGCTCTCCCCCAGCTCCTCGCCTGTGTCGCAGTGGATGCCGCTCGGCAGGTCCACGGCCACCACCGGGGCGCCGCTCGCGTTGATGGCCTCGATGGCCTCGCGGATCGGTCCCTGGACCTCGCCCCGTGCGCCGGTTCCCAGCAGGGCGTCCACGATCAGGTCGCGGCAGCCGACGCACTCCAGCTTCTCGTGGTACTGTTCGTCTCCGACGAACAGCGGTTCGACGCCGGCGGACTCGGCCTCGGCCAGCCGGGCGGCGCAGTCAGGAGACAGCTCGTCCCGACGGGCCGCGATCAGGCAATCGACGTGATAGCCGTGTTGATGGGCGAGCCGGGCAACCACCAGACCATCGCCGCCGTTGTTGCCCGGCCCAACCAGCACGGCCACGCGCGGCTGTTCGATGCCCGCGAGCAGTTGTTTCACCCGCTCGGCGACGGCCCGTCCGGCGTGTTCCATCATGGCGGCGTAGGTGTGTCCTCTGGCGTCGGCGGCGCGCTCGATGGCGCGCATTTGTTCAGTAGTGACGATTTTAGGCATGGTGTCCTCGAAACACGATGCAATGGCTGGCGCAAGTCCGTCAGGTCAGGCTGACACGGATTCGCCCGTCAGTACTCAGCGCTCAGGTCTACGAAGTAGGCAGAAGCGGCGCGATCGAGCAGCTCCTTGGTGAGCATGGGCGGCGTGTTCTGGTAGCGCGAGATGTCTATGATTTGCTCGATGATGTCGCGCGGGTGCACGGCGCGCAGCTTGCGATTCTGCTTGATGTACCATTCCTGCAGCAGGTAGGCCAGTCCCTTCTCGTCGTAGGGGACGCGGCGCGCCTCGCAGACCCGCTTGAAGATTTCACGGAATTGCTCGAAGGTGGGGTCGCCGACCTCGATCTTGTGCGGGATGCGGCGCAGGAACGCTTCGTCTACCAGATCGGCGGGCGGCATGTTGGTGCTGAAGACGATCAGCACGTTGAAGGGAATCTCGATCTTGCGCCCGGTGGAGAGGGTCAGGAAGTCCACGCGGCTTTCCAGCGGGACGATCCAGCGGTTCAGCAGATCGCGCGGGCGTACCTGCTGACGACCGAAGTCGTCAATGAGGAACATGCCGCCGTTGGCTTTCATCTGATAGGGCGCTTCGTAGTATTTGTTGATCGGGTCATAGACCAGGTCGAGCGTCTCCAGCGTCAGTTCGCCGCCGACCATGATCACCGGACGGCGGATGCGCACCCAACGGGCGTCGCGGCGCTCGCCGGTGGCGGTGGCGCGGCGCTCGTCTTCTTCGTTGTCCGGTATCACTTCGTGGTTGATGTTGTCGAAGACGCGGATGACCTGCCCGTCCACGTCTACCGCGTAGGGTATCCAGATGGGTTTGCCCAGGATCATGCGGCCCACGCGCTGCGCGATGGTGGTCTTGCCGTTGCCGGGCGGGCCGTACATGAAGATGGCCTTGCCGGAGTTGACGGCGGGGCCGATGCGCCCCAGCATCTCCTCGCTGATGGTGAGGCCCTTCAGCGCTTCGACCAGGTGCTCGCGGTGCACCTCCAGGCGGGCGGTCGCCTGCGCGCGCATGGCGGCGACGTATTGCTCCAGCGTGACGGGGCAGGGGCCGGCGTATTGCGTGCGGGCCAGCGCCTCGTGCGCTTTCTCGATCCCTTTGAGCGTGATCACATATTCGAACGAGCCAGCGCCCAGGCCGCTGCCGCCGCGCACCTCGACGAACTTCTCCCGCTTCAGCCCTTCCATGACGATCTGCACTACGTTGGTGAAGGGCAGGTGCATCATGTCGGCGATCTGATTGCCGGTCAGGTAGCCGCCGAAATACAGGATTTTGATGGCCAGGTCGGACAGAATGCCGATGTTCAGGCCGGTGTCCTGGATGGAACGAATGGGCGGCGGTGCCCACTCAGTGCGGCGCAGTTGTCCGGTGACCGGTGGCTGGGGAACGCGACTGCTCATCGTAGTCCTCCACAAGGGCGCAAACCCGGCGCACTTCGTCTTCCGTATTATAGCAATGGGTCGAGATGCGCAAGTGTGGCAGGCCCTGCGCGTCCCAGTGTTTGGTGACGCGCACCCCGTGCGCCGCCAGGTGAGCCAGCAACCCTCTGGCGTGCGCTTCGGCAGTGGCGGGATCGGCGGAATTGCCCACGCGGAAGGTGACGATCGGCCCCAGGTGCGCCGGATCGGAAGGCGTGATGACCGTGTAACCGCGCGCCTGCAGTTCGGTGACCGCGATCTGCGACAGATGGCGCGTCCAGGCGTCAATGTGCGCCAGCCCAATGCCGCGCAGGAAGCGTACGCTTTCGATGAGGGCGATCATGCCGGGCAGATTGGTGGTGCCCATGGCAAAGCGTAACGCCCCTGGGCGCGGGGTCAGGTCGTACCTCAGCCAGTGCTGCCAGTCTTCTACCGAGACTGGCCCAATCTCGGCAGGGTGCAGGCGCTCGGCGACTGCCCGGCGCACATACAGGAAGCCCTGGCCGGGCGGCCCCATCAGTGACTTCTGCCCGCCGCTGGCCAGGATGTCAATGTGCATGGCCTGCACGTCTATGGGCAGGTGTCCGGCGGCCTGAATGGCATCAACGGCGAAGAGGATGCCGCGTTCGTGGCAGAAGGCACCCAGGGCGGTCAGGTCGGCGCGGTGACCGGTGAAGAATTGCACGGCGCTGACGGCGATCAGGCGGGTGCGGGCGTCTACGTGCGCCGCGAACGCCTCGACCGACCCGCCGCCGTCGGGGGTATGGACAAGCCGCGTTTCGACGCCGCGCGCGCCCAACGCCATCCAGGGATACACATTGGATGGGAATTCCACATCGGCCAGCACAATGTTGTCGCCCGGCTGCCAGTCAATGGCCTGTGCGACCGCGTTCAGCCCGTTGGAGGTGGCGGTGATGCCCACGATTTCGTCGGGAGACTCCGCGTTGATCAGCGCCGCCATCTCCTGGGCGAAGGTGAGAAAGAGATCGCCGTAGCCGGAAGCAGGCGTGTAGAAGGACATGGGATCGTCGCCCAGCCGCGCGACGGCGGCCTGCATGGCCTGAACGGCAGGCAGAGGCATGGGCGAGATGCTGGCGTGATTGACGTAGATCAGGCGCTGGGCGATGGGAAAAGCCTGGCGCACAGCAGCGAGATCGTAGGCGGGCAGAACGGTCATCTCTAAGAGTGCCTTTCATGTGATAGGGTATAGGCCCGTCAGCGGCGGGCAGGTGCCTGTTCGATTATAGTGCTGTGCGCGGCAAAGGGGGCAATTCCTGGCCGATGACGTGGCCGGGCGGGTATAATCGGCGGGTGACTTCCCTGGCGCGAGCGGCGAAAGGAGCGGGCGCGCGCGGACCATGCCGCGCCTGGATACCATGAACTATCGTCTGGTCGTCCTACTCATCCTGGTCATGTTGGGACTGTTCGCCTGTGGCAGTGATGAACAGGCGGGGGTGGCCCTCCAACCAGCAGGACAATACCCGGCTGTGACCCCAACCGTCGCCGTCACCGAGACGCCGGCAATGCCGTCTCCCACGCCCGCTGCGGCGGGTACGGCTGCGCCGCGCTTCGCGTTGAGCGGTCGGTTGCTGGTGCTGAAAGGCGGGCAGTTCTTGCTCTACGATCTGGCAACTGACACGATCACCACCCTGCCGACTCCCCGCGCCTATAGCCCTGCCGCGCTCAGCGCCGACGCCCGGCTGGGTGCGTTCGTGACGTTTCCCGATTTCGCCGTGTTCGATGTGGCCAGTGGCGAAACCCGCGTCGTGCACAATCCAGGCTCGATGCCAACTGGGCTGACGCTCTCGCCCGACGGCAACTGGCTGGCGACGCTCACCGGCACCATCACCGTGGGGCTGCGCCTGATTTCGACGAGCGATGGCACGCTCTACAACGTCGCCAGTTCGAGTCAGCATCCGATCGCCTGGGCGTGGACGACCGATAGCCGACTGGCCTGGTGGTGGAGCGATGCCGTGACGCCCGCACCGCAGGTCTTCGATCCGGTCACGGGGCAGTCTGTCCCGCTCAGCGAGGTCTCCGCGGAGATCGCCGCGCCACCCGAAGCGGCGCTTTCTCCCGACGGCAGGCGGGCTGTGATCGTGCCCGTCGCCAGCGGCCCGTCGGAGCCGGAGACGTGCTTCGATTCGTATGTGGGCCTGCTCGACGTGCCCTTTGCGACGGCGCAGGGGATGCAGATGTCCAGCGAGACGATCTGGACAGAGCCGGGGCTGGTGGCGTCGTCGCCGCAATGGCTGGACGACGACACGCTGCTGTTTGTCAAACTGGGGGTGGGCACCTGCGGTCAGGTGAGCGCGACCGGTCTGTCACGGCAGGTCATGGCGCTGGAACTGGCGGGCGGTACGCCGCGTGCTGTCGCCGGGCCGCTGGGCAACGCCGACGACCCCAACGACCGCGTGCAGCAGTTTGGCAGGCAGGTGACCCATCTCTATAGCCCCTCGCCAGACGATGCCTATGTCGCCTGGATTGGGGGAGGGGTGGAGCAGGGCGAGACCCTGCTCAACGTCACCGAGCTTGCCAGCGGGCGGACGGTGACGCTCCTGCGTTTTGCACGGGCCGACGCGCAGGATATGGCCGATTTCATCGAGAACTATCTGCTGCGCCAGGTGGCCTGGTTGCCCTGAGCGGCTGCAACCCGCCGGCGTGCAGCCTGCAAACTGAAGCGCAACTCGAATCGTTCTCAAACCAATCTCGCACCGGGCGCGCTTTCGCGGCCCCGCGGCTTGCTATAGAATTGGTGTGTGGTTGTTTGGTTCGCTGCCGCGCCGACGAAGGGACGCCCGTGTCCTATCTGCAGCCTCGCCTGGCTTCGCTCGCGCTGCCGCCCGGAGTGACGGAGGCCACCGTGCTGCTGATCGCTGCCGGGCCGGAGGCGTCTGTCCTGCGCCAGCAACTGATGGCGGGGGGCTACTCGGTTCTCGATGCCACTGCCGAGACGCTGGCTGGTCAGGCGCTGCACCGCCTTCTGCCGAGCGTGGCGGTCATTGCTGGCCTGCCGCCAGAGGAAAGCTGGCGGTGTTGCACGTTGATCAAGTCCGACGCCACGTTATTCGTGCCGGTGATCCTGATCGGGATGCTCCCGACCACGGGTACTGAGGACGCCTCTCTGGGACCCGACGTGCTGTGGGAAGACTGGCCGGAGGCCGGCGACCTGCAACGCAGCCTGCACATGCTGGTGCGCCTGAAGGCGCAGGTGGATCAACGCTACGCACAGCTCAACCTGGCCACAGCGCGTTTCGAGCATATCAAGAGCACCATTCTGCAGCGCCTGGCGCATGAATTGAGCACGCCCATGCTGCAGGTGAAAACCGCGGTGGCCCTGCTGGCCGACGACATTCACGAACATGGCGAGGAAAACAGCCGGGAAGTCGCCGCGATGGCCACGCAGGCTGTGGCCCGGCTGGAGAACCTGATCCAGAACATCCGTCAGTTGTCTCATTCGCATCATATCACCTTCGAGCTGGTGAACTTCGAAGAGTCGGCGGACTATGCCATCCGTCAGCTCAAGCGCAACTGGCAGTTGCAGAAGGCGGTCGAGCGCGTTGTCAAGCGCCTGGCGCCGCAGTTACCGCCTGTGCTCAGCGACAAGTTCGCGCTGGCGCATCTGCTGCAGATTCTGCTGGACAATGCGCTGCGCTACAGCCCACCCGACCGACCCGTGATCATAGAAGCTGATCTGGTGGAGTCCACCACGGTGCTGGTGAGCGTAGAGGATTTCGGGCAGGGCATCCCCCCAGAGGAAGTGGCGCATATCACCATGCCCTTTTACAAAGTGGACGACAGTATCAGCCCTCATCAACGCGGCGCGGGTCTGGGCCTGGCCCTGGCGAACTTGCTGGCGGCCAGTCTGCAGACCACTCTCGAAGTGGAGAGCACCCCTGGGCAGGGCAGCATCTTCTCGTTCCGGTTACCTGTGGCCGACCTGGCAGAACCTCCGACGCCGTTGTGATGATTTACCCTTCCCCGGCGGTCTTTCTGCCACTATAATGAGGACACGCCAGCGGGGAAGTGGCGGAAGTGGCAGACGCGCATGACTTAGGATCATGTGGAGCGATTCCGTGTGGGTTCGAGTCCCACCTTCCCCATCGTGGGGCGCACTGCGGCGCGCCCTGTTTTTGTGTAAGACCTCTGTAAGAAGCCCCGCCGAGTATGGGCGCTGATCACTCAAGATGGTATAATCGCCACGTGCGAGACAGCGAAGGATCACCATGGTAAACGTCCAAACTGAACACCTGGAAAATCATACCGCCCGCCTGACCGTCAACATCGAGCCGGAACGGCTGGAAAAGGCTATGCGGCAGGCCGCCCGGCGCATCAGCCAGAAGAGCCGTATCCCTGGTTTCCGTCCGGGCAAAGCTCCCTATGAGATAGTGCTCAATCTCTTCGGGCGCGAATATGTGCTGGAAGAAGCGCTCGAAACCCTGGGGCAAGAGGTGTACCTCGAAGCGCTGCGCATTTCCGGCATTGCCCCCTACTCGGCGGGAAGCCTGGAAGAAATCCGTGACGAGGGCCAG
>DDBP01000407.1 GCA_002332795.1 Anaerolineales bacterium UBA2029
AACTCAAAACTGACCACTGATCACTGAAAACTGACAACTGACCACTTAAGCCCTGTCCGCCCCTGAAGTCGCCAGGGAGAGGGAATTCAGGGGTGAGGGGCAGATGCTGCACGAAAGTTCATAACAGCCTCTTAAGTCGGACAGCGGCTCAGACCATCTCCGGCGGGAACTTGTGCTTATAGCGCTCGACGGCGCTCAGGATCACCTCGCGGGCTTTGGCGGCATTCTCCCAGCCGACGGGCGTGACCTCGATGCCCTGCAATTGCTTGTAGGTCTGGAAGAAGTGTGCCACCTCGTTGAGGAAGTGTCGCGGCACGTCGCCGATGTCGTGATAGTCGTCGAAGAGCGGATCCGTGGCGGGCACGGCCAGAATCTTGTCGTCCGGATCGCCGCGATCGATCATGTGGAAGATGGCGATAGGGCGCGCTTCGATCACGCATCCGGCGAACGTCGGCTCGTTGACCATCACCAGAATGTCCAGCGGATCGCCATCTTCGGCGTAGGTCTGCGGGATCAGGCCGTAGTCGCTGGGGTAGTGCATGGGGCTGTACAGCACGCGATCCAGCTTGATCACTCCGGCGACCTTGCTGTATTCGTACTTGTTGCGGCTGCCCTTGGGAATCTCCACCACGCAGTAGACTCGCTGCGGAATTTCCGGCCCCGGAGGCAGTCTGTGCCACAGATTGATCGCCATAGACCTCTCCCAGGCTATCCAGAGCGCGGGCGGGTGAGCGGCGATGGCCCGTCGTTCGTGACGCTGCTCTCCCAGGCCGACGGGGCCGGGTGATTGGGCGGCAGACCGCCGGTGCCGATCAGCGCGTTGAGGCGCTGAATGGCGGTTTCGTCGAAATAGATTTGGCCGCAGGTGTCGCAGCGCCAGGCTGCGGTGTTGGGAGCCTGGATCAGCGTGCCCTGATAGACTTCCACATAAGTGGCGGTAGTGGCTTTGAGCCGGCCAACCTGGCAGGCCGGGCAGGTTTCTTCGGTCATGGGTACTCCTCTGACTGCCTGAAGCGGCAGGGTATCGTCCTAGAATGGCCCCCAGGGGGTCGGTGTGAGCGTCCCCTCTGGTGTGGGCGTGGGCGGGCTGGTGGGCGTGTAGGTGGGCATGGGAGCGCCGTTGTCGTCGTACGTCCAGTGCTGGATCAGGCCCCAGTCTTCGGGCGGCCAGTAGCGGAAGAAGGCGCGCCCCACGATGTACTTGCGATCCACCGGCCCGAAGTCTTGCGAATCTTTGCTGGCATTGCGGTTGTCGCCCAGCACAAAAACCTGGTCGGGGCCAACAGTCCATTCGCCATCGCAGGACTTGCCCCGGCAGAAGTTCTGGATATACGGCTCGTCGAGCAGCTTGCCGTTGATGTAAACGCGCCCTTCCAGGATGGTCACTGTCTCGCCCGGCAGCCCAATCACGCGCTTGATGAAGTCGCGGTCGGACTGCAGGGGATAGTGGAAGACGACCACATCTCCACGCCGCGGCTCGCCGATGATGTACGACAGGCGGCTAACGATGATGAACTGATCGGTGTCGAAGTTGGGCAACATGCTGTGCCCGTCTACCACGAAACGCGCCGTCGCCAGATTGACGAAGGCGTAGATGGCAGCGACCAGCAAGGCCGTCTCGATCACTTCGCGCAGCACCGAACGGCGGGTGCTCAGCCGGGGCTGCGGCACCTGCGTGAAGATTTCGGCGGTGGGATCCAGCGGTTCGTAGATGGTCGGTGTGCTCAACGGTGCTGACGATCTCATGGCTGTGCGGACAACGCGCTCACTATAGCGCAGGGCAGCCCGTCTGGCAATGGTGTTTTTGGGCGGCGTACAGCGCGGGTTGACGGGCTGCGACTTGCACCAGGTACGAAAGTAACCTGACAGATTTCGTATCCATCCTTTCTAATTATGGAGGAGTCCGGCATCAGCATACTATGGACATCGCAGCTATAATCATGCCAGGAGCGCATGGACAGGCGGGTGGATATCTCTCCCTGGTCGGGGGCAGAACAGAGCCGTTGCATGGCCTGTCCGTGCCGGGCGCAGAAGGGGTCTGGTGATGAGCGAACCGATCAACATCCCGCTTGAGGACGAATGGGCAGACAACCATCACACCGAAGCATACGCTGGGGCGGAAATCCAGGGAGTTGACGAGGCTCTGCGCGAACTGCTGCGCGCACCGCTCCACCCTGCGGAACTCGATATCTCGCCAGGGTTGATTGTGGACATCATGCTGAGGATGATGTTCAACGAAGGCGAGGTGTCGTTGCGCCGCTTCGGGGACGTGACGCGGCTCGAACTCAAGCTGCTGGATCATCTGTTGCTGCGCCTGCAGGAAGATCACATTGTCGAAGTAGTCAGCGCCAGCGGGGTGGGCCGCCTGGGTTATAGCTACAGCCTGTCCGAGGAGGGCACCAAACGCGCCCGCGACGCCTTTTCGCGCTCGCAATACATCGGCCCGGCTCCGGTGCCCGTGGAGAAGTACGCGCAGATCATCACCCTGCAAACCCAACGGCGTCTGCAAATTTCGCCGCAGCGCGTACAGCAGGCCCTGGCACACCTGGTGCTGCCGGATGGCTTTCACCGGCGCATTGGGCCGGCGCTCAACGCCAATACCTCGATCTTCCTCTATGGACCGCCCGGCAATGGCAAGACCGATATCGCGCAGTCCATCGCCCGCCTGATCAGCGGCACCGACCCCATCTGGGTGCCCTTTGCGCTCACCATCGGCGGGCACATCGTCAGCCTCTATGATCCGCTGGTGTTCCGCGAAGTGCCGCTGAGCAAAGAGCAACTGCGCGTCTTCAAGGCGGATGCCGACAGTCAGGTTGACCGGCGCTTCGGGTATTTCCGCCGTCCGGCGGTCATTGTCGGCGGCGAGCTGACCATGGAGGCGCTGGACTTGCGCTTCGACCCGGTCGCCAAGTTTTACGAAGCGCCGCTGCAACTGAAGGCCAACGGCGGCATGTTTCTCATCGATGACTTCGGGCGGCAGATGATCTCGCCGACTGAGTTGCTCAACCGCTGGGTGGTGCCACTGGAAAGCGGCGTGGACTACCTGCGCCTGCAAACAGGGCAGACGCTGGCCGTGCCCTTCCGCCAACTGATCGTCTTCAGCACCAACATCGAGCCGCGCTCGCTGGTGGACGAAGCCTTTCTGCGCCGTATTCAGATGAAGGTGCGCGTCGGCGGGCCGGACGAACGCGCCTTCTCGCAAATCTTCGCCATCTATGCGCAACGGTTGGGCGTCCCGCTGGACAAAGACGGCTTCCTCTACCTGCTGCAGAAGTGGTATCGCGAGTGCAACCGGCCCATGCAGGCCGTGCATCCGCGCGACATTCTGAAGATCATCGTCGCCATGGCCGAATACGAGGGCGTGCCCCCGCGCATGACGCGCGAAGCCATTGACGCGGCCTGCGAGAGCTACTTCGTGGACTCGCCCGACGAAAACGGGAACGGCTCGGCGCAGAAGCCGCGCGGCGCGCCCTCGACCATGCGCCGGTGAGTCGTGAGTGGGGAGTGATGAGTCGTGAGTCAGGAGTCTGGAGTGATGAGTCTGGAGTAGCGGAGGTCGGGTGTATGTCCGTTCAGTACCCGCCGTCTGAGAAGTCTCTACACTCAAGACTCCAGACTCCGAACCCCCCAACACCATGCGCTGCGCACTTGTGTTGATTACCCTGGGGCTGCTGATGGGCTTGACGGCTCTGCCGCGCCCCCTGACGGCCCAGGACGCCCCGCCGTCGCCCGACGGATTGCCCTTCTCATGGCCATTTATAGAGCCGCCCGGCCCGAACACCTGGTTGCTGGAACAGCACTACGGCAACACGACGCAGGCGTTCAACTTCGGCGAGGAATGGTATCAGTATGGGCAGGGGTTACACTTCGGCATTGACCTGGAAGCGCCCTGTGGCACACCGGTGCACGCCATCGCCGACGGGGTCGTCACCTACGTGGATGCGGAGGGCTTCGGCGCGTTTCCGCACAGCCTGGTGCTGATCCATCCCGGCACCGGCTACGCTTCGCTCTACGGGCACCTGTTGCGGCAACCGCCCTTCGTGCGCGGCGATACGGTGCGCCGCGGGCAGGTGATCGGCCTCAGCGGCGATCCCGATCTGTCGTGCCGTTCGCGTCCGCACCTGCATCTGGAAATCCGCAGCCAGGACTACCTGACCGCCTACAACCCGCTGCCCTTTTTCGACGTGCCCTGGCACATGCTCAGCAGCTTCGTCTCCATGGAAGCTGGTTTTCAGCAGAACCTGCAAGCACCCCGCCGTTGGATGACGCTCGAAACACAACCGTCAATTTCCTTCAGCGGCAACTGGCTCAACCACTACCTGCGCTTCTGGCCGCCGCGTGTGGAGCAGCGCCCGCCGCCCGTCACCCTGCCGGCGCGTCGCCTGGATTCGCTCGATGAGGGCGCGCGGGTGACGCTCAGCCTGGTATCCCGCGACCGCTGGAATGTGGGCGCATGGTGGTCGAGGGGCGATCTGAATGCGGTCTACGTGATTGATGCTGCGCCAGGCCCGTCCGCGGCGGTCTTCCGGCAACCGCTCGACGGGTCGCCGCGCGAGTATGTGCGCCCGGCTCCGCCGCCTTATGAGTCACCGGACGGGACGATCGAGATCGAGCGCCTGCCCGATGGCACCGTGCGCCTGACACGCCGCAGCGACGGAACGCAGTGGGAAGTCAACACGCAGGGCGCGGTGCCGACCGTCTCTCCGGGCGGGACGCGCCTGCTATGGGAAGTGTTCTATGGCGAGATCGAGCCGGGACAGCCAGGGCCACCGGTGCGCGTGTGGGTGAGCGATCTCGACGGGGGCAATCCCCGCCTGGTCTACACCATGTCCGGTGGGTCTGTGCAGTGGCTGGACGACGAACGCCTGTTGATCGTGCGGCGCATCGCCTATACCGCAGAAACGCAACTGCACCTCCTGAACGTGAACGATCCCCCCAGCGAGGCGCAACTGCTGGGCAGTTACCAGAATCTGCGCGACCTGCAGGTAGCGCCTGGCGGCGCGTACCTGGCTTTTGCCCTGCTGTTCCAGGCGGAGCCGGCCCGCAGCGGCATCTATGTGCAGCGCACCCGCGCTGGTTCGACGCCGCGGCAATTGCCTTTCTTCGGCGCGTACCGCTGGCGCGACGAACGCACGCTCTATACCCTCAGTTTCGACGGGACGAAGGACGTACACGCGCTGGGCGTGGCGGACGCGCTCACCGGCGCGCACCGCTGGCTGACCGACCCGGCACAGTTGCCCCTGCGCGTCGCCAACGGCGAGTGGAGCGTCTCGCCGGACGGGGCGCGCATCCTCTACCTCGACCCGACGGACTACGATCTGTACCTGCTGACCATCGCGCCAGACTGAGCCAGGCGGATGAGGCGTTGGTGGCGCACCGCACGGATAGTCCCTGCGCCCCGGAAAAAAATTCACTCTTTATTCAGGAATGCGCCGCCTGCACCCTTTGCGCGGAAGGGAGGGTAGTTCTACAATGAAAGGGCGGGGGTAGGCAGCAGCGTGAAACTCCGGTGACACCTGAGAAGGATGGGACATGCTGTACAACGTGTTGATTGTCGAGGATGATCGTCAGATGGCACAAAGTCTGGCGGCGCAGATCGGCGTGCTGGGACATACCGTAGCGATCGCCTATGGCCCGCGCATGGCCCTGCAGCAACTCAACCAGGTCATCCCCGACGTGATCCTCATGGACATCAACATGCCCGGTCTCAACGGTCTGGAGGTGCTGCGCTTCTTGCGGCGCGATCCCATCACCGCCAACGTGCCGGTGATCGTCGTCTCGGCCAATGATTCTCAGGAAATGATCCACGCGGCGTTGCGCGCAGGGGCGAACGCCTACATTGTCAAGCCGCCCACCATCGAGGCCATCGAAGAGGCGCTCGACCGGGTGGTGCAGCTACCCCCTTCCCTGGGTGGAGCACCCGCCCAGGCTCCCCGCTAGGCGGTGCCCGGAGCGGGCGCTAGCCGACAATCCGCCACGAGCCATAGCCGGAGCCGACCACTTCACCCCCTGGCAGGGTGATATACAGGGCGAACTGCGGGCGCGGCACGCGCGTCGGCGCGACACGCTGTACGCGGGCGGTGTAGCCCTGCTCATCGTCCAGTGCCCAGCCCAGCTTTTCGCGCACGCCCGGCGCATTGGCCCACACCTTGCCGAAACCGCTATCCGGGGCCTGGCGGTCGAGGGGGGGCGCTTCGCTCAGCACCGCTTCCGGCAGGTTAGCGTAGTCCTGCTCCAGGAAGATGGACGCCGAACCATCGCTGAAGTGCACGTAGATTTCGTTGGTGTCGGAGCGCCAGATCATGTGCCCGCGCTCGAACGCCTGATAGGACGCGCCCACATTGACTGCCGGGCCGGTGGGGCAACCGTCGCCCTGGCCGAAGAAGAAGGTGAACGGGCAGCGCACCTGCACGACAGCGGTGGCCGCCGCTGCCCCGTCGAGCGTGCGCAGCGTGTAGGTGACGCTATAGGCGGCGTAGGATGGCACGGTCACCACTGCCGATCCCTGCGGAGCCTGTGCGTCTACCACGGTCTGCACGGCGGTCATCTGCGGCACGGCAGCTTCGATACGCACGCCCCGCGCCCCGCTGACATCCCAGGCCAGCGTCACCGCGCCCCCCGGATCAACTACCTGGGGGGTGGCGGTGAAGCTCACCACCCCGCCAGTAGGTTGGGCCGGTTCCGGCTGAGGTTGCGGGGCAGGCTCGGCTTTCTCCGGCGCTGCGGCTTCGGTCTCGGCGGCGGGCAGCGCCCCACTGATGGGCAGTTCGAGCGTCTCCTCGGCGTAGACTGTGCCCGCTACCACGTCCACCACGCGCAGGCGCAGCACCACGCTTTCCTCACCAGCGCGGTAGACGGGCGCGACCGGCCCCTCGCCCTTCGACGGAATCCACAGGTACAGGCGCGGCAGTTCGACGGAGGTGCTCGTGCCGTCGGAGAAGACCTGATCGAAGACCAGGTTCGCCGTGGGCACGCGGTTGAGCACTTCCCAGGCCACCATCACCCGCGCTTCGCCGCTGATCAGCGCCGCCGCGTCAATCTCCTCGACTTCGGTGCTGAAGTCCGCCACGGCGGGCGGCTCGGTCAGGGCTGCCGTGTCGTAGGGGATAACGACGATGCGCTGATCCACGATCTGATTGGAATCCGAGCGGACGATGGAAAGCAGGAAGGTCGGCGGGCCAAAGTTGAGCGGATGGCGGATGGTCACCACGCGCGCGCCGCTGGCTTCCAGCGGGGTGGTGTCGTCCGGGAAGACCAGTTCCCAGTCATCCAGCACGTAGGTATGCAGGGCCAGGCGATATTCCTCCGTCAGCCCGACTGTGTGCCAGGTGAGGGTAGTGGTGGCTTCGCCGGCTTCGGCTTCGGCCAGGGTGATCGTCTTCAGCGACGAATCGAAGGTGACGATGGTCGGGCGGGTGGTGGACGCGCTGACCGTCTGACCCGCCGCCAGCAGCGTCACGACGAGCAGTAACACGAGAAGTCTTGTCTTCATGGTCTGTTCCTCACCAAATACGCGAGCGCTATAGGGCGAAGACAACATACTACTGCGCCAGAGTGCTTATGGCGTCTCTGTTTTTTAGCTTACAGGCATGTGCAGCGCAGGGCAAGTCAGCCAAAAGTACGGGGGATGCCTCGTAAGAGACCGTTTGAAAACCTCACCCTCTGGCTTCCTTTCCATGCATGGTTCAGGGGCGGACAGAGCGAGAGCAGGCGTTAAGGTTGGCTCGCTT
>DDBP01000096.1 GCA_002332795.1 Anaerolineales bacterium UBA2029
GGGCCAGATACGGCGCGAAAACTCATAACAGCCTCTAGGTACCAGTACTCTGTCGTCACGCGAAAAACAGGCCTATGATTAAGAAGGCGCACAGGACATAGACAACTGCTTGACTGGTGTGCACAGCCCAGAGGCTGCGTTTGTGTTTGAGAACGAATGTTCGTATACTGAAATTATAGCACAATTCTGGTCGCTGCTGAACAGGTGCAATTATACCGTGCCGCAGGGGTGTCCGGCAATGAAAGACTCATCGTAAGTCCCGCGCGGCGGCTTCCTGAAAGCCCGGCGCAGCTCGCAACTCAGCAGACGGTTTTCGCGTACAGGTGTAGCAGAGCGATACCCACACGATTAGGTCTTGGGCGCGGCGGCTGACATGGTATGATCGGGGGGAGCGAAAGAGAAGCCCATGTTCCGACAGAGTAATCGTGGCACGATGGTATGGCTGGTCATCGTCGGCCTGGCCCTGGCGGTGATGCTGCTTTCGGGGCGCGCTCCCACGGCAGTGGCGGCGGCTCTGCTGGCCATGTACCTGGGCGTGCTGCTCGCGGTGGTGAGTCAGCGAGACGTGCTGGCCATGCTGCGGCAGGCGCTGCACCGTGAACCTCCTCAGGCCGCGCCATCGGACGTGGCCCGTGAAGCGGCAGCACGGGCGCGCAGCCTGCCTAACTATGAGTCGCTCTACCGGCTGCTGGACATTGGCCTGATCGTAGACGAGCAGCGCCCGGATGGCCTGGCTCTGCGACGCGGACGGTTCATCTCGCTGGATGACGACGGGATTCGCCCCTTTGCCATCGTGGACGTGCCACCTTCTCTGGGAGGAGGGCTGGCGCTGGTGCGCTTCGAACTTTTCGACGGGTCCGGGCGTAAGCAATACGCCTACGAGGCGGAAAGGTGGTTGCAGCCAGGGGAAAACGTACTGGTGCCAGACTATCGCCTGCCTGTTCGCAAACGGGCGGCAGAACTGGAAGCGGGCGGCTGGTCGGCCCATGTGAGCATTGACGGCGGTGTGCTGGGCGTCCATCATTTCAACCTGGCGGAGTCGCTGGCCGATTGGCGACGGCGCGCGGGGACGGATGGCGAGATGCTGCGCGATCGTATCTGGCGCGGCGATCCGGACGACGAATCGCTCCCACTCAGCCTGGAGGAGTTGCTACGCCAGCAGAGCCGTCAGCTTCGGATGCGCTAGGAGAAGGTGACCGAAGCCATGCACATTATCGGGCAACTCGTTCTGCTCGTGCTCATCGTGGCCTTCTTGTGGTGGATGATCCGCGGCCCCGCGCCGAAGTCGTCTGAGCAGGCGACGGGAGAGTCTGGCACGTTCCGGCGCAGGAAGAACGTGCCTCATATCGAGCAATCGCCTGTAGCGCTGAAGGCGACGCGGCAGGCCAGGTACCCTGGCGGCCCTGAGTATGTCAACGTGACGGACCTGGGGCTGCTGGTCTACCAGGATCGCGATCAGCTCCGCCTGGTACGGCAGGGTCCTGTCCCTGCGGATGCCGGCTACCTGCGCCCGTTCGCCGAACTGTGGTTGCCGTATCGGGCGCGCGGTACGGTGCGCTTCGAGATTCGGGACAAGAAGGGGCGGCTGCGCTACGCAGACGAGGCACGTTACGACCTGGAACACGGTTACAACACCCTGTTGCCGGGCACGTGGCTCCCGCTGCGCGACGAGCAGGTGGCTTTGGAGACATGGGAGTATCGCCTGCTGGCTGGCGAGATGACCCTGGCGGTACATCGGTTCGTGTGGCAACCAGCGGGCAAGGCATTACGACCCTATCTGGCCAACGATGGCGAGATCTCGCCCAAGTTGGAAGCCGCACTGCGTGCGCAGGCGGCGCAACCGGTGAGCCTGTCCGAACTGCTGGCGAGCCAGGAAGAATGACGCTCTTGAGCAGGGGAGCACCCGACCAAAGGTAGTGGAGGATTGAAGCGCAATGGGCAAGACAGCCTGGTGGGGGACGCCGGAACGGGTATCGGCGCGGCTGCGGCTGGAAGTGGAGATGATGCGCGCCGCGTTTGACGACACGTTCCGGCTGGTGGTACCTCCTGAAGGCGAGTTGTACTGGATCGGCGAGGTCGAGATCAATATGCGGGGCATTCCGGAGCGGATGCATACGCTCAAAATCGTCTATGCCGAGGGGTACCCCAACCGACCTGCCGAAGCCTACGTCGTCAAACCGCGCGTCTACAGTGAGAAGCATCAGTTCGTAGACGGTCAGCTATGCTTGTTCAACCCGTATGATGGCGTGGCCTATGGCTGGAATCCGAGCACGTCTACGGCGGTGACGGTAGCAGGCTGGGCCATTCAATGGCTGTATGCCTATTACACCTGGCGCGCGACCGGCATCTGGCCGGGAGTTGAGGAAAGGGTGCACCGCACCAAGGGGCCTGGCTTCCAGAGGAGAACACCATGAGTCCTGAAATGCTGCCCGAACTGCCGCGCGATCTGCCCCGGTTGGTACTCGCCGAACGTGTGCTGGACAAGATCGTGCAGGGCGCGCTGCGTTACCCGGAGCCTGAGACCGGTGAGGCCATGGTCGGCCTGATCGTCCCGCAGTCGGGGCGCTTGGAGCCAGATGTCTATGTGTTGGAGACCATCAGTCCGGGGCCGGACGCCGTGCGCGAGTGGGGCCGGTTCGAGCAGGGCGACGACTGGCAGGGGGATGTCTTTCACTGGTGGCACGTGAACTGGGAAGCGTTCCGCGAGTTGCGCCGCCCGTCCTATGGTAAGGCCCTGGCGGCCAAGTGGGACGTGCCGCTGGCCCATGTGGGCGACTGGCACAAGCAACCGGGTGACATGATCGCTCCTTCCAGTGGAGATGCGCGCACAGCCCGCGGCATGATCGAAGACCGGGAAACGCCAGTGGAACTGGTGGTCGCGCCCATCGTCACCATGTACCCGCTGGGGGAAGTCTCGACTGACGAGGCGGGGGGGGAAGAGGTCAACGCGCAGGGCATGCCCCCGCTGGGACCGCAGTCCATTGTGCGCCGCTGCGAGGAAGAAGGCTGGCTGGTGCGGATTGACTTCTGGTACATGAGTCGGCGCGCGCCACGCTTCGTGGCCGTAGCGCCGGTCGTCTGGCCGGACGATCGCCTGCCTGCGTTGCCGCCGCTGGCCTGGCACCTGGCCCATCCGCGGCGCTTCGAGCAGGAGTACGGCCTGCTACACGAGGCGGGCTACACGGTGGATGTCGTGCGCTGGGACGCGGATGGCCGCCCTCCCTATGAAATCTGCTTCGCTGTATTCAAGGAGGGGGCGAGCCAGGTCGTGTTGCTGGTGACCGGCATGGATTATCCCAACACCATGCCAGCGGTACGGGTCGCTCCGCTGGTGCAGGTAGAGGGAGATCAGGATATGTTCGAGGCGCTCTATGCCGCGTCACAGCCGCTGCTGACTACGCAACTGCCGGACTGGCCCTGGGACTCGCGGCGGACGCTTATCGAGCTGGTGTGGCACGTGGAGAAAACCGCTCCGGCCCTGAAAGTGGATGGCGCATCATGACGCAGTGGGATCGTGTGACACGACTGTTCGGCGACGACGTGATGGCGCTGTTGCCTTCGCGCACGGCGGCCATCGTCGGGCTGGGATCAGGCGGCAGTTTTGTTGCCGTGAGTCTGGCGATGAGCGGGGTGGGGCGGTTCGTGCTGGTAGACGACGATGTGCTGGAAGCGGCGAACGTCGTGCGCCATGCTGCCGACCTGCGCGAGGTGGGGCGTCCCAAGGCCGAAGCCGTGGCAGACCTGATTCGTCAGCGCAATGCAGCGGCGCAGGTGGAGACAGTCATCGGGCGCATCGAGGATCACCTGGAAGCGCTGCAAGGGGCCGACGTAGTCGTGGTCGGCGTGGATCAGGAGCCGCCCAAGTATGCCATCAACGAAGCGTGTCTCAAATACGGGCTGACGGCGATCTACGCCGGCGTATACGAGCGCGGTGAGGGCGGCGATGTGTGCCTGATTGATCCGCAACAGGGGCCATGCTATGCCTGTTGGGCGGAACACCTGCGCGAAGGCCTGGACGATCGCGGTCCGCAAGCGCAGCTTGACTACGGGCTGATCGGCCCGGATGGGACTCTGGCTGCAGAACCTGGTCTGTGGCTGCATGTAGTGCGCGTGGCGGCGATTCAGGCGGACATGGCGCTCAACCATCTGCTACGTGGTACACCCGCGCACCGCACCTGGCCGGGCAATACCATCATCCAGGCCAACACGGCGCTGGAGATTTTCGAAGGGCGGGTGGCCCTGCCGCACACGGCGGAATGGGTCACCGTGCCAGCCAACCCGCAATGCCTGGTCTGCGCCAGTCAGCGGCAGCGCAGTGAGCGTCAGGAAGCGGCGCTCTCGCTCGATGATCTGTTGCGCCTGGGACAGGCGGCTTCGGCAATGGACGACAGGATGTTCAACGACGAAGGGTAGGAGTATGACTGATCGCAACGACTATGTGCCTCCAGTAGACGATATTCCTCCTGAGGACACTCCGGCAGACGATGACATGGGGCCGCGGCTGGAGCGGCTGGGCGGTGAGCCTGCGCCCGACATCACGCCGGAGGAGTTCGTGCGCCTGCAGCAGGCAGGCCAGATTCACATTGACCCTCGTGGGCGTGTGCGCACGACCTTGCGCGACGAGACTGACGCCGGAATCTCACTGCGTAAGCGGCGCGCCTGGTATCGCCCTCTATCTCTATGACCTTCCTGACGTTGGAGCGGATACGCGCGGCGCTGGCGCTGCCCGGCTTCGATAGTGAGGCCGCGCAGCGCCTGATGGCTCCGCGCCCGCGGGCCATGCGCCGCAGTCAGGCGCGCGTCGGTTCTCCGCGGCAGGCCAGTGTGCTGGTGTTGCTGTATCCCCTGGACGGCGAACTGGCCGTGGTGTTGGTGCGCCGGGCGGCCCATCCGCACGACGTGCACAGCGGGCAGATCGGTCTGCCGGGCGGGGCGCGCGAACCGGGTGAAACAGCGCTGGAGGCGGCATTGCGGGAAGCGCGCGAAGAACTGGGGTTGCGCGAACCGGTGGACGTGCTGGGACAGTTGGCGCAGGTCTACATCCCGCCCAGCGACTTCGAAGTGACGCCGATCGTCGGTTATGTGGCGCAGCATCCCGCCTGGCAACCAGACGCGGCGGAGGTGGTGGAAGTCATCGAATGCCCGCTGGCATGGTTATTCGACGATGCTCGGAAGAAGGTCGAAGAATGGCCGGTTGGCGATGCTTCCATGCGGGTGCCATGGTACGACATCGCGGGACACAAGGTGTGGGGTGCTACTGCCATCATCCTCAGTGAGCTGGAACAGCGGTTGCGTCTGGCATGGGAGCCTTAAGCTGGTCGGCGGGTGTCTGAGTGTGAGCGCTGTCTGTCTGCAGCTTTCCCCTCACTTGCGCGTGAATCCGGCGCGTGGTACAGTGCAAAGGAAAATGCTCAGGTGCGGTAGGGAGACCGAGCAAGCCGCCCAGTCTGTGCCCCGACCAGAGGATTCCCAGGCATGGCCGAGAAGATACTGGTGATTGACGACGAGCCGATGACCGTTGATCTGATCAGCATCGTGCTGGAACGGCGCGGTTTCGAGGTGATTAAGGCGTATGGGGCCGAGGAGGGTCTGCGGGCGGCGTACCGCACACACCCCGATCTGATTCTGCTCGACATCATGATGCCGGATATGGATGGTTGGGAGGTCTGCCGCCGCCTGCGCGAGTTGTCGGATGTGCCTATCCTGTTCCTCACCGCCAAAGACGACACACGCGACCGGGTGCGTGGCCTGGAGATGGGCGCTGACGATTACATCATCAAGCCCTATGACAACGATGAGCTGGTGGCACGCATCCGGGCGCATCTGCGGCGCGCGCCCAAGCCCGCCGTGGCCGAAGAGCTGGTGTTCGACGGCGGCAACTTGCGCATCAACTTCATCAGCCGTGAAGTATGGGTGCAGGGCAAACAGGTGCACCTGACGCCCAAGGAGTTCAATCTGTTGAGCGTGCTGGCGCGCAATGCCGGGCGGGTGATGAGCCGATCGGAGCTGGTCAAAGAAGCCTGGGGGCCGGAGTATGGCGACGCCGTGGAAAGCCTCAAGCTCTACATCCACTATCTGCGCCAGAAAATCGAGCCTGATCCGCAGCACCCTACCTATATCCTGACCTCGCGCGGGGTAGGATACCGCTTCAACGATCTCTAGGCTGGACTGCCCCGGCTCTTGCGTGTGGGTCAGACGATCCCCCAGGCGATCAGCGCTACCGCGATCCCTGCCGCAATCAGCAAGATCAGCAACACCCTGAACAGTTTCCGGCGCGTGGACAGGCCCCGCTGACGCTGACTGGCAGCCGCCATGACTTCCTGAAGCTGTTTCTGTTCGAGTCGCTGCAGTTGCTGGCGGGCGGTGGGGTGCAGTGGATTCAGTTCCAGCACGTTTTCGAAACACACCCGCCGGTCTTCGTCGCTCTCCACCACGCTGGCCAGCCACAGCCACACCTGCTCGTGATAGGGATCGATCTCGATCGCCTGGCGAAACAACTCATGCGCTCTGGCTCTGTCTCCGCGTTTGGCCGCTTCTTTGCCCTGTTTGAACAGTTGCAGGAACTCTTTCGGCGCGTTCAGCAGATCGGAAGAAATGCCCATAGCCCCCCCTGATGACCGGCCCCTCATCCTCACTCATTAGCTATTTTACCATGTGACCGGCCCGGTGTGACGGCCACTGTGCGGGAAGCCTACGGCCCCCAGTCATTGGCAACGTCGGTCTGCGCGCCGCTGGTCACCTGGTAGATAGTCTGCGTGGCAAACTCGAAGATGAACACATCCCAGTTGCCCGACCGGTTGGATGAAAAGACCAGATAGTTGCCATCCGGCGAGAAACGCGGCTGAATGTCATCGGCGTCCGAGGCGATGAGCAATTCGGGCGTGCCGCCGGTGGCCGGTACCTGATAGATGTCGAAATGCTGGCTGCCGCTGGCTTTGCCCTGGAAAACAATCGTCTGCCCGTCTGGTGACCAGTCGGGGGCGGCCTCGATCAGCGCTGCGCCGTTGGTGGTGATGGGGAACATCTGGCGCGAGTTCAGGTCCAGGGCGCGCAGGTCAACCGGATTGGCCGGAGCCATGCGGCTCAGGTCGGCGACGTAGACGATGCGCGAGCCGTCGGGCGAGAAGACGGGCCAGCTTTCGATCGTGTCGTCGTTCGTCAGGCGCTGCAACTGAGCCGGATCGCCCTGACGATCGATCACCTGCAGATAGTACAGATCGGGTGTAGCGGAGTCCAGGCTGCGGGCCACGAAGGCCAACGCGCGTCCATCCGGCGACCAGGTGGGCATATCCTGCTCGATGAGGGTCGGTTTGCCCGTCCAGTAGACGCTGGCCGGGCGGGGGTCAGTGCCCTGCAGATTGTCCAGTTGCAGGATGTACTCGCGCGTCCCGACGGCGTACATGACATAGGCGTACTCGTTGCCGTTCGGCGACAGGGCGGGAGCGTGCCCGCGCGTGTTGGGCGGGGTGATGGTGCGCGCCGCGCTACCGTCGGGCCGGACGAGCACAATCGGTTGATTGGCCGGGTCCGCGGGCACGTTCCCAGAGCGCATGATGATCTGTCCGGTCAGAGTCGCGGGGGGTGGCGGGAAAAGCGTCGGCGGGACGGCAGACGTAGGCGTCTTGCTGGGTGCGGGCGTCCAGGTGGGCGGTGGGGCAGTGGGAGAAGCTGGCACGGGCGGTTTTGTGGCCGTAGCGAGCAGCGCTGCGGACGTCTCGCTGGTCGGGGTGATCGCGGCAACAGGGGGCGATTGCGGACGTTCACCGGAAGAGACATCCCCTCCGTCATTTCCCTTGCTGCTCAGCACGATGGCGAGCACGACAATGAGCAGGGCGACAGCCGCAATGCCGGTGCCAATGGCCAGGTAGACACTGGTGCGGCCAGGGCCTTGGCTCTTGCTCTCTTCTTCGGTAGGGAGGACCAGCCCCGCCGCCTCCTCGAGTTGCTGCAGCAAACGACGCGCCCGCTCGTTGTCCGGATTGATGACCAGCACATTGCCCAGGCAGATCTGCTTCTCGTGCGGATCGTCGGTGACCGCAGCGAGCCAGAACCAGCCTTTCTCGTTGCGTTCGTCCTGCTGCACCACCTGTTCGAGCAGGGCGCGGGCGACTGCCCGCTGTCCGGCTCGCGCGGCTTCGATCCCCTGGCGCAAGAGTTCGTTCACCTGCGATGTGGGTTCACCCTGGCTCATAGTTCCCCCTGCGAGTCAATGTCGGCGGTTGCTTATGGCAACCATACCGGATAGCGAGTGTCGCTGTCTCCGCCGAAAATGCGTTGTAAGCCGCTGCCATCCGGTCGGATGACGTACAGATCGAAGATGGGGCGATCGCGGTTGGCGCTGAAGACGATCCAGCGCCCGTCCAGCGACCAGGCGGGATCGCGTTCTTCGGCGCGGATATCGCGCACCAGCAGGGCACGTTCGCCGTCACCGTTGGCCGTCATCACGTAGGGATCGGTTGTCCCGCGGCGATCGGAAAGGAAGACGATCCATTGGCCATCCGGCGACCAGGCTGGCGAAAAACTGCTGTTGACGTTGTCGGTGAGTTGTTTGTACGAGCCACCGTCTGCCCCTACCCGCCAGATTTCGGTGGCACCCGGTCCGCTGCGATCCGAGGTGAAAGCAATCCACTGCCCGTCGGGCGACCAGGCCGGTTCGCGGTCGTTGGCGGGACCGGGGACCAGGGTGCGCAGTTCACCAGATGCCACGGAAACCACGTACAGGTCGAAGTTGCCCTCTCTGTCCGCAGCGAAGGCAATGGTCTGCCCGTCGGGTGACCAGGTGGCTTCTCCCGTGCGCTCGGCTTCCAGGTGGGTCAGGCGGTGCGCTGTCCCCCCACTGAGAGGCGCGACGAACAGGTCTTCGAACTCTTCTGTGACGACCGTGTCACCTTCCAGGTGCGTGCGGGCCAGCCGTCCGGTGAAAGCGATCTGTGCACCGTCGGGCGACAGGGCCGCGTCGTACACTCCCGCAAAGACAGGCAGCACGCCTTCCGACAGATCGTCAGCCGCTGGGGCGAGCGACAAGGCCTGCGGCTGCGACCCATCGCCTTGCACGGAGAACAGCGTCCATCCGCCCTGACCGGGTTGACCGGACGCCAGCAGTACATACGATTCCAGCGGCGGCGGCGTGATCGTAGGCGTGGGGGTGACGGTGGGAGTGCGCGTCGCAGTCGGTGTCCAGGTTGGCGGCATGGTGTCGCGCGGGGGCAGTGTGCGCAAGACGCCTCCGATGGGGGTCGCTGTGACTTGCCCGGCAACCCGTGTGGCCGACGGGACGGCGGGGATGGCCGCCGCCGGTGTTGGCGTAGACTCCTGGGCGGAGCGGCGATCCTGCCACCATAGCAGTAGCGCAGCCAACACCAGGCCGAAGGCGGTCAAGGTCAGCGTCCAGAAGAGCCACGACGGCATCCGTCGGCGACGGGCGGTAGGCCGTCGCAGGGCGGGCTGTGACGCTCCTGACACCGGCACAGCAACCGCAGGTTCCTGAGTGGCCCGGTCGAGTTGCGCCAGAGCCTGACGCGCGCGCTCGTTGTGCGGGTTGATGACCAGCACCCGTCTGAGGCACTGGCGACGCTCGTCCTCGGACGTGGCAACCGAGGCCAGCCATAGCCAGGCCAGTTCGTTGTCAGGATCGCGCGAACCCAGGCGACGGAGGATCTCGCGGGCCTTGGCCCGGTCGCCGCTGCGCGCGGCTTCGATGGCCGTGCGCAGAAGAGCTTGCAGGTCTTCGCTGGGCACCGTTTTCTCCCCTGTAACCGTGATAGGCGGCGCATCTCGTGCCGAAAGCACTGTGCAGCCCTGGCAGGTACACACATGCCAATATGCGCCTGCGCCTGTAATCTTATACCGGTCTCTCGGACAAGGCCAAACGCGCGGAACGGGGTGTGCCCCGCAACAGGACGTGCTCTGCCATCAGGCGGCGAGAGTATGGCGGGAGATGGGGGCGGCCCTGCTTCTCCGAGAAGGCACAAGGGGTCTCTAGCGGATCAACAGGAGCAGCAGTACGCAAGCGATCAGCACGGCGAAGATGGCCAGGCTGATCAGACCGTAGCGCAGGACCAGCGAATTGGTCGTCTCGTGTCTGCGGCGGATGCGCTCCAGTTGTTTGCGGGCGACGGTATTGTTGGGGTTGATCTGGAGCACGGTCTGGAGGAAGCGCAAACGCTCTTCGTAGGTGCCAGCTACCTGGGCCATCCACAACCACGCGCGCTCGTTGTATTTGTCAGCGTCGAGAACTTGCTGGAACAACAGGCGCGCATTGGTATAGTTGCCCTGTCGCGCGGCCTGAATGCCCAGTTGCATCAGGTCTTCCAGCGTCGGTTCATTGTCTTCGCGGGTCATGGTATACGCTCTCCCGGAGCAGACCGATGGCCAGTGCCAGGCGCTCTTGACAAATCCCAGACACATTTATAGTCCGCCTGCGCTGGCTCTGCAAGTGCCGAAAGTGCACAGGCGCTGCACAGCCGTTGACCGTCGGGGACGGTCGTGCTACACTTCAAAACGCAACGGTTGGGGCAGTGGCGGAACGGTAGACGCCGCGGACTTAAAATCCGCTGAGGGGAACCTCGTGTGAGTTCGAATCTCACCTGCCCTATCATGCTCAGCGAGCGCCATCATTGGCGCTCCTGTCGTTTCTGGCGCAGGAACGGGAAAGCCCTGGCGCGGGGGCGTCTTCCGTGATACAGTGAGAAATTAGTGATATTATTGCGTATCATTCTGTCATTATCAGTTGGCGTTTGCCTGTCGAGCGCCTTGGCCGCGTCCCTTTCACGGGGTGAGGCGTCCTGTCTTGTGCCTGTCATTTCATCCGGTACAGCAGACGGGCAAACCGCCAGGGAGAAATCTTCATGACACTGGAATTATTCCTCCGCCTGGTGGGGATGATGATCTTCACCCTGCTGGGCGCTCTCCTCGGCATTGATCTGGCCGATGCCCTCAATCTCCCCCCTGAAGCCAGCGGCCTGACGTTTGCCCTGATGGGCGCCCTGGCCGGACTGATCCTCACGCCCTGGATGACTACCTATCCGGCGCGCGCGGCCCGGCGAGCCATCCTGAAGATGTCGCCGGAGGCGCTGGTGGGAGCCATCATGGGGCTGATCGTCGGGATGTTCGTGTCGGCGCTGTTCGCCTGGCCTCTGTCGCTCCTGCCCGATCCGGTGGGGCAATTCCTGCCGACGGTCGTCGCCGTTGTGGGCAGCTATGTGTTCGTGATCGTGTTCTCTCTGCGTGCGCAGGATGTACTGGCGCTGTTCGGGGGGATGCTCCGCGCCAGCCCGGCCAGCCTGCGCATGTTGCCGGGCGGTGCGACCGGCGAGATTCTGCTCGACACCAGCGTGATCATTGACGGGCGCATCGTAGACATCAGCCAGACAGGGTTCATCCAGGGAGCATTGCTGATCCCGCGCTTCGTGCTCAACGAGCTGCAGCATGTGGCCGATTCACCGGATATGCTACGGCGCAACCGTGGCAAGCGCGGCCTGGAAGTGCTCAGCGAATTGCAGCAGCGCAGCCGGACGCCGGTGCGGTTCATTGACGACGATTTCGAAGGGATCAGCGCCGTGGATGAAAAACTGGTGCTGCTTGCCAAGCGACGCAATATCCCGGTGATGACCAACGACTACAACCTCAATCGCGTGGCCGAGTTGCAGGGAGTCACGGTGCTCAACATCAACGAGCTGGCGAACGCGGTCAAAGCCATCTTCCTGCCAGGCGAAGTGATTGACATCCATATCGTCATGGAGGGGCGCGAACCCGATCAGGGCGTCGGCTACCTGGAAGACGGCACGATGATCGTGGTGGAAGATGGCAAACGCTACATGGATCGCACCATCCCGGTCTTGATCACGCGCTATATCGTGACCAATGCCGGGCGCATGTACTTTGCCCAGCCGGAAGGCTCGCTGCGGCGCTAGAGCGTGTTATGC
>DDBP01000157.1 GCA_002332795.1 Anaerolineales bacterium UBA2029
CCCTTGCGCAGATAGTTGACCACAATCTGCACCGCCGTGCGGCTCTGCCCACCAGGGTGCTGCTCGATCGTGCCCGCCAACCCACCATCGCGCACCGACGCAATCGCCTCCGGCAGCGCATCGAAGCCGATCACCGCTATCTGGTCTTCCAACCCCAGCGCCTTGACCGCCTCCAGCGCCCCCAGCGCCATATCGTCGTTCGCCGCAATGATCACATCCGGCGGCTCGTCCAACCCCGCCAGTCCCGCCTCCGTCACCTTCAGCCCATCGTCTCGACGGAAGTTCGCCGTCTGCTCGAACACGATCGGATACTTGTCCTTCAGCGGGTCCAGCACGTTGTGCACCCCCGCCGCACGGTCAATGGCCGGGCCGGCCCCAGGCGTCCCCAACAACACGAACACCCGCGCTCCGTCTGGGTAGTTCTCCACCACCCATTCGGCCTGGATCTCACCACCGCGCACATTGTCCGCACCTACATGCGCCAGGATGCCCTCCACTCCTTCGATGCGGCGGTCTATGGTCACCACCACCACCCCCGCATCTACCGCTTCCTGCACCGCCGGCGCCATCGCGTCTACCTGCTTCGGGCTGATGATCAGCGCATCTACCCCCTTCGCAATCGCCGCCTCTACATCCGCCGTCTGCTTCTCTACCTTGTCTTGCCCGTCCAGCTCCAGCAACTCAATGTTGCCCTGCGCCGCCGCCTCCGCCCGTATCTGCGCCTGCATGTGCACAAAAAACGGAAACGCCATGTCCGGCATCGAACTCGCAATCACCAGCGGCTTGTCTTCCTGAGCGACGGCAGTCAGCGGTGAGAGGACCATCGCCAGCAACACCAACGTGTAAAGCCAAATCCGGGGTTTCATGGTCTTTCCTCCTTGAAGTCAGAACTCTTGACAGGCTAAACATTATGCGTAAGACGAAACATGTTAGCAGCCGGTACACCTCCTCTCACGATTCATACTCGCCGCTTGGACTTGATGAAGCGGTCGAAGGAAACGGCCAGCACGATGATGGCCCCGATGATGATCTGCTGAATGTAGGTAGACACGTTCATCAGCACCAGGCCGTTGGTGAGCACGCCAATGAGCAACGCCCCGACCACTGTGCCGGGGATGCCGCCCTCGCCGCCGAACAGGCTGGTGCCGCCGATCACCACGGACGCGATCACTGTGAGTTCGTAGCCGACACCGGCCACCGCCTCTGCCGAATTCAGCCGCGAAGCCAGCAGATAGCCCGACAGTCCGCAGAAGAAACCCACGATGACGTAAACACTGGTGATCAGCAGCCTGACGTTCAGGCCGGACAGCCGCGCTGCTTCTGGGTTTGCCCCCACAGCGTAGATGTGTCGCCCGTAGCGCGTGTAGCGTAAGATGATATGAGCGATAAGCGCAAAGCCCAGGAAAATGAGCGCCAGGATGGGGATATCGCCAAAAACCTTACCCTGGCCCCAATAACGGAAATCTTTGGAAAAACCACTGATCGGCCCGCCATTAGAGAACAGCAGCGTTGCTCCACGGAAGGCAGACATGCCACCCAGGGTCACCACGAAGGGCGGTACGCCCAACCGCGTGATGGCGATACCCTGGATCAAGCCCCCCGCGATCCCGACGCCGATGGCAGCGAGCACGGCCAGCGTCACGCCGTACCCCTGTTCACCCGTCGTGCTGCGCAGCCAGGTTCCCGTGCCCCCCTTGGCGACGGCTGCCGAAACCACGCCGGCGAACGCCAGCAACGACCCTACTGACAGGTCAATCCCGGAAGTCAGGATGACATAGGTCATGCCAATGGCAATCAGGCCGGTGATAGAGACCTGCCGTAGCACGTTGAGCAGGTTCAGCTTGGTGAGGAAACGCGGCTCCAGCGAGCCAAAGACGACAACCAGGGTGATCAGGAACAGGAGCGGCGCAAACCGGCCTACGATCTCGACAAGGTTGAGACGACGGGTAATGCGCAACAAAGTAGAAGTGGGTGTCCGCAGAGCTTGGTTCATGATGTTCCTCAGGCAACAGATACAGGGGCTTGCTCCAGCGCCATCGCGTGCATGAGCTTCTCCTCAGTCGCCTCTTCGCGGCGGAATTCGCCCGTCTGACGTCCTTCGCGCAGGGTGATGATGCGGTCGCTCATGCTCAGAATCTCAGGAAGCTCGGACGAGATCATGACAATGGCAATGCCCTGCCGGGCCAGCTCGTCGAGCAATTGATGGACTTCCGCCTTGGCGGCCACGTCAATGCCGCGCGTTGGCTCGTCCACGATCAGCACCTTGGGTTTCAGCGCCAGCCAGCGGGCAATGACGATCTTCTGCTGATTGCCGCCGCTCAGGTTGGCCACGCGCTGCTCAGGGCCAGTCATATGAATATTGAGCGCCTGACGATAGCTCTCGATCAACTCGTTTTCGGCTCGCGCGCTGACGAAGTCCACAAAACGCACCAGCCGGCCAAGCGCCGCCAGGCTCATGTTGGTACGCACCGCCAGCCGCAGAAACAACGCCTGTTGCTTGCGGTCTTCCGGCACCAGCCCCAGACCGTAGCGGATGGCATCGCGCGGGGAGCGAATTTTGACCGGACGCCCGTCCACCTCGATCTCGCCCGACGAGAAGCGGTCTACGCCGAAGATGGCGCGCGCCAGTTCTGTACGTCCCGCACCGACCAGCCCGGCGATACCCAGAATTTCGCCGCGCCGCACTTCGAAATTGATGTTGTGCAACACAATGGCATTGGGGTCGCGCGCATTGCCGCTGCGGCTCAGGTTGCGCACGCGCAGCGCCACCTCGTCCGTAGCATAGGTAGTGGAACGCCGAAACAGTTCGCTCATCGAGCGCCCCACCATCATGCGGATGATCTCATCGAGCGTCACTTCGTGGATAGCGCGCGTGCCCACCAGATGACCATCGCGCAGCACGGTGATG
>DDBP01000278.1 GCA_002332795.1 Anaerolineales bacterium UBA2029
TAAGTGGTCAGTTATCAGTTGTCAGTTATCAGTTGTCAGTTGTCAGTTGTCAGTTGTCAGTTGTCAGTTTTGAGTTTTGAGTTTTGAGTTTTCAGTGATCAGTGGTCAGTAGCCTGCCGCAGGCCAGTGACTTCTGGGGGACACACCTTGATCACAGAGAACTGACAACCGGAGACTGAGAACTGAAAACTGATAACTTAAAACAAACGTTAAGGTATGTCTGCGGTTAAGCCTCTAAAGCTGAGCAATGGCCTGGCGGATGCGTTTCAGCGACTCTTCGCGCCCCAGCACTTCCATCGTCTCGAAGAGCGGCGGTGAGACCTGCTGACCCGTCGTCGCGGCCCGCAGCGCCCCGAAGAGTTGCCCTGTCTTCAGGCCCAGTTCGTCGGCCAGGGCGCGCAACGCCTGTTCCTGCGTCGCTGCGCTGAAGTCGGGCAGAGCAGCCAGCCGATCGGCGGCGGCCCGCAATGCCGCCTTGGTGCTCGCCGCGTCCATGCCCTTCTGCACGATCTGTTCGGCGGGGGGCGGCGTGAACGACGGCGTGAAGATGAAGCCCGCCATATCCAGCGCGTCGTTGAGCGTCTTGATGCGCACCTTGATCAGCGGCACGACGCGGCGCATCCGCTCCAGGTCCACCGGATAACCCGCCTTCTCGAAGACCGGCAGCAGCCGCCGCGCCAGTTCATCGTCGGCCATCTCGCGGATATAGACGCCATTGAGCCAGTCCAGCTTTTCGATGGGGAAGGCTCCGCCCGCCGGGTTGACCCGCGACAGGTCGAAGCGCTCGATCGTCTCCTGCACGGTGAAGACTTCGCGGTCGTCGCCGAAGCTCCAGCCAATGTTGGTCAGGAAGTTGACCACCGCTTCCGGCAGGTAGCCGCCCTCGATGAATTCGTGCACCAGCACGGGTATCTTGCGCCCGCCTTCGGAAAAGGCCACGCTGCGCTTGGAGAGCTTGCCCTTGCCGCTGGGGTTGAGAATCACCGGCAGATGGGCGATCTGCGGCATCGTCCAGCCGAAGGCGTCGTACAGATTCTTGTGAATGGGCGCGGTAGAAATCCACTCCTCGGCCCGCAGGATATGGCTGATCTCCATCAGGTGATCGTCCACCACGTTCGCCAGATGGTAGGTCGGATAGCCGTCGGACTTGAGCAGTACCAGGTCCTGCAATTGCCGGTTGTCGAAGGTGATGTCGCCGCGCAACAGGTCGTGTACGGTCGTCTCTCCCTCCAGCGGCATCTTGAAGCGAATGACGAACTGCCCGCCGGTCTCCTGATGCAGACGTTCGCGCTCTTCGGGCGTCAGGGTGCGGCAGTGACGGTCGTAGCCGGGGTCTTGTTTGGCGGCCAGTTGCTGCTGACGCAGGGCCTCCAGCCGCTCTTCGCTGCAATAACAGCGATAGGCGTGCCCCTGCTCGACCAGCCAGTTGGCCCAGTACTGATACAGGTGCAGACGTTCCGACTGAAAATAGGGGCCATAAGGGCCGCCGACTTCTGGCCCTTCGTCCCAGTCCAGGCCCAGCCAGCGCAGGCCGTCCAGCAACAGCCGCAGCGAATCCGGATCGTAGCGTTTGCGGTCGGTGTCCTCGATGCGCAGGATGAATTTGCCGCCGTGATGGCGGGCGAACAGCCAGTTGAACAGCGCCGTGCGCGCCCCGCCAATGTGAAAGGGGCCGGTGGGGCTGGGGGCGAAGCGCACGCGCACAGGGACATTACTCTGCTCGGTCACGGACATCTCTCCTCAGGTGCTGCGGTCACAGGTGCAGCGCCGGGGATTATAACAGAAGGCGTGCGCCGATTGAACGGACATTTGCGGTACAATCATGGATAAATAGCTGGGGGAAAGCACCATGGTCAGTCGAACAGTTTCGATGCCCCCCGACCAGATCATCGAGCATCTGAAGCGTTCGCCGCGCCTGCCCCAGGTGACGCAGCAGCTTCAGGCGATCCTGCAGGCCGAACAGCAGGCCCGCCAGCGCTTCTATGAGCAGGTCACCGAGGAGCAGAAGGCGGAATTCATCAACGGGGAAATCATCGTGCAGACACCCGTCAGGTGGCGGCATAGCCGTGCCAGCGAGCATCTGTTCGCCCTGCTGCAGGCCCATGTCCAGAAGCACGCGCTGGGCTACGTGGGACATGAGAAGCTGCTGATCTCGCTGACGCGCAACGACTACGAGCCGGATATCTGTTTCTTCGGGCCGGCCAAGGCCAAGACGTTCACGCCCGATCAGACGCGCTTCCCAGCTCCCGACATGATCGTCGAAGTGCTGTCGGAGTCGACCGAAGCGATCGATCGGGGCATCAAGTTCGAAGACTACGCCCTGCACGGCGTCGCCGAATACTGGCTGGTTGATCCCGACCAGGAAACGGTCGAACAGTACCTGCTGGAAGGGGATACCTACGCGCTGGCTCTGAAAGTCCGTTCGGGCAGCATTCAGAGCGTGGTCGTGCAGGGCTTTGAGATTCCGGTGCGGGCGATCTTCGACCCGGACGAGCAACTGACCGCGTTGCAGGCGCTTCTGCGCTGACACCCCCTGGCACTCCTCCTGTTCTGACTTTGCCTGAGAATTCTGCGCTACAAATTCGTCCTTTGTGCACTACGCATTCTGTGCCCGATTTGGTACACTTCCTCAGTGTTGCGATCGCCCGAACGTGCGCTGGAGAACGACCATGCCTGGCAGTGAAACAGAGCTTGACGAGCGTGCTCGTGCGGAGGCGGAGACCGAAGAGGCCCCTGCCCCGACTAATTTCATTCACGAAATGATCGAAGAAGACATCCGCACCGGCAGATTTGGCGGGCGGGTGCACACGCGCTTTCCACCGGAGCCGAACGGCTACCTGCACATCGGTCACGCCAAGTCCGTCTGGCTGAACTACGGCACGGCGGTGAAATACGGCGGCAAGTTCAACCTGCGCTTCGACGACACCAACCCCACCAAAGAAGAGCAGGAATACATAGACGCCATCATCGAGGACGTGCGCTGGCTGGGGGCCGACTGGGAAGACCGGCTGTTCTATGCCTCGGACTACTTCGATCAGTTGTACGAGTGGGCCGTCGAGTTGATCAAGAAGGGCCTGGCCTATGTGGATGACCTGAGCGCCGAGGAGATTCGCGAGTACCGCGGCACGCTCACCGAGCCGGGGCGCAACAGCCCCTACCGCGACCGTTCGGTGGAGGAGAACCTCGACCTGTTCGAGCGCATGAAGAACGGCGAATTCCCGGATGGTTCGCGCGTGTTGCGGGCCAAGATTGACATGGCCTCGCCCAACCTCAACCTGCGCGACCCGGTGATGTACCGCATCCTGCACGCCGAACACCCGCGCACCGGCAACAAATGGTGCATCTACCCCATGTACGACTGGGCGCACGGGCAGTCGGACTCCATCGAGGGCATCACGCACTCGATCTGCACGCTGGAATTCGAGGATCACCGCCCGCTCTACGATTGGTTCCTGGATGCGCTGGGCATCTATCATCCGCAGCAGATCGAGTTCGCCCGCCTGAACCTGACCTACACAGTGATGAGCAAGCGCCGTCTGCTGCGCCTGGTCAACGAAGGGTACGTGCGCGGCTGGGACGACCCGCGTATGCCGACCATCTCCGGCCTGCGGCGGCGCGGCTATACACCGGAAGCCATCCGCGAATTCACCGAGCGCATCGGCGTCTCCAAGGCCAACAGCGTGGTGGACATCAGCCTGCTGGAACATTGCGTGCGCCAGGACCTGAACAAACGCGCCGAGCGGCGTATGGCTGTGCTCAACCCACTGCGCGTGGTCATCGAGAACTACCCCGACGACCTGGTCGAGGAAATGGAGGCGATCAACAACCCCGAAGACCTCAGCGCCGGCACGCGCAAGGTGCCGTTCTCCAAAGTGCTCTACATCGAGCGCGACGATTTCATGGAAGACCCGCCCAAGAAGTTCTATCGCCTGGCTCCGGGGCGCGAAGTGCGTCTGCGCTACGCCTATTTCGTCACCTGCACCGGCGTGATCAAAGACGAGCAGGGGCAGATCGTCGAGTTGCGCTGCACCTACGATCCGGCCACGCGCGGCGGTGACGCTCCCGACGGGCGCAAGGTCAAGGCAACCCTGCACTGGGTGTCGGCGGCGCACGCCATTGACGCCGAAGTGCGGCTCTACGATCATCTGTTCACCGTGCCCGATCCGTCGGACGTGCCGCCGGGCAAAGACTTCACCGACCTGATCAACCCGAACTCGCTGCAGGTGCTCACCGGCTGCAAGCTGGAGCCGTCTTTGGCGAACGCGCAGGTGGGCGAGCGCTTCCAGTTCGAGCGGCAGGGCTACTTCTGCGTAGACCCGGACAGCACACCGGGGCACCTGGTCTTCAACCGCACCGTCACGCTGAAGGACACCTGGGCCAAGATTCAGCAGAAAGAACTGGGCGGGGGAGAGTGACAGGCCGGAGGGGGCTTGCGAAGTCTGCCGGGCTTCGCAAGTCTCGATCTCGTAGATGGCAGGGACTCATGGCTGGTTCAGAGACAAACGCCCAGGCCGGGCCATTCCTCAAATGGGCGGGCGGCAAAAGTCAGTTGCTCGCCCAATACGAACCTTTCTTCCCCCGCGAGCCGATGCGCGGCTACTTCGAGCCATTCGTGGGCAGCGGCGCGGTCTTCTTTCACCTGCGCGGGCGCGGGTTGTTCAGCAGCTACTACCTGTCGGAGACCAACGAGGAGCTGCTCAACTGCTATCGTGCCGTGCGCGATCACGTGGACGACCTGATCGCCCTGCTGCGCGAGCATCAAGCGAAGCACAGCCGCGACCACTACTACGCGGTCCGCAACCTGGATCGCAACTCGGCCTGGATTCATGCGTCGTCGGTAGAGCGCGCCGCCCGCCTGATCTACCTGAACAAGACCTGCTACAACGGCCTGTGGCGCGTCAACCGGCAGGGGCATTTCAACGTGCCCATGGGCCGCTACAAGAATCCGGAGATCGTCAACGAGGCGCGGCTGCGGGCGGCGTCGCGAGCGTTGCAGGGAGTACACCTGGCCGTCGAAGACTTCGAGCAGGTGATCCGCCGGGCCGGGCGCGGCGATTTCGTCTACCTCGACCCGCCCTACATTCCGCTCAGCGAGACGGCCAACTTCACCAGCTACACTCAGGAGGAGTTCGGCGAATACGAGCACCGCAAGCTGGCGCTGGTCTTCGCCGAACTGCATCGCAAGGGCTGCCGGGTGATGCTCAGCAACTCCGACACGCCCCTGACGCGCGAACTTTACCGCGACTTCCGCATCGAGACGGTGAGCGCCCGCCGTGCCATCAACTCGGCCAGCACGCGCCGCGGGGCGATCCCCGAAGTGGTGGTGTTGAATTACTGAGTTGGGAGTCTTGAGTCGAGAGTTTTGAGTCAGGAGTCTTGAGCAGGGCGCGTTTCCCTGTCTTTGGGAGCAGCAGGGCAATGCCGCCTGGAACGGTAGCCCGGACTCCAGACCAAAGACCGTTTGAAAACCTCATCCTCCGGCCCCTCTCCGCGTGTGGTTCAAGGGCGGACAGCCATTGAGCGTCTCTCGAACAGGAAGCTGTCCTCAAC
>DDBP01000279.1 GCA_002332795.1 Anaerolineales bacterium UBA2029
CGCCCCGCGACGCAGTCGCGAGGGAGAGGGGATTGAGGGGTGAGGGCCAGATACAGCGCGAAAGTTCATAACAGCCTCTAGTGCCTTGCCTGAGTTCACTGAGAGAGAGAATGATCATCGCTCTGTGTTCTTCTCTAAGTCCTCTGCGTCTCTGCGGTTTGTCCTCCCCCCGCCAGCGGGCCACCCATGCTGATCACGGTCAGATGCGCCTCAAGTATAACAGGGCGCGGCGAAATTGCCGCGAAGAAGAGCGCCTGCGGTACAATGGTGCGCCGGAACGCTGAGCGGTCGCCTGAAAGGGAGGAAGTGCGCCATATGCCCGGCGGGTCTGCGCGGGACGTACTGTTCATCTCCGCTTACACCGGCCTTGGCGGGGGCGAGAGCGTGCAGCTCAACCTGATGCGTGCTCTGGATCGGGGACGTTACCGGCTGCACCTGGTCTGCCCGCGCGAGGGACAACTGCCCGCAGCGGCGCGGGCGCTCGGCGTGCAGGTGCATCTGCTGCCCTATCGCGCGGCGACAGCATACTTCGTGCCCGTGATCTGGACGCGCCTGCCGGTCGTCGGACGGCTGACCGACCTGATCCGTGGCGAAGGTATTGCCGCCGTACACAGTGACTATCATTCGCTGCCGTTCGCGGCGAGCGCTGCGCGACGGGCGGGCGTTCCTGTGGTGTGGAACGCGATGGGCTGGTGGTTTCCTGCCCGGCCCTGGCAACGGCGCTTCTTCCGCCAGCAGGTGACGCAGATCATCGCCATCACGCAGGCGGTACGCGACCGCTGGCTGGCCGCGTCGGGGGGCTTTCTGCCGCCGGAGCGCATCCGCGTGATCGTGCCCGGCGTGGACCCCGACCATTTCCATCCTGGCGTGGACGGCTCGCCGGTGCGCGAGCGGCTGGGCCTCGGCGCGGACGTGCCGCTGGTGGGCATGATCGCCCGTTTTCAGCGTGTCAAGGGGCACGACATCTTCCAGGCGATGGCGCGGCGCGTCGCCGCCGAAGTGCCCGCGGCACGCTTTGTGGTGGCGGGCGAGAACGTCTTCGGCGTGGCGAAGGACGAGGCGTACAAGCGCGAAATTCTCGCCGCCGCGCAGTCCGACTCGTTGCTGCGCGAGCGCCTGACCTATCTGGGCTTCTGGGAAGATGCCCGGCAGGTGATCGCCGCCTGCGATGTGATAGTCTGCCCGTCGCGCTTCGAGTCGCTGGGCATGGTGCATCTGGAGAGCATGGCCATGGCGCGTCCCGTGGTCAGTATGAACAATGGCGGTCCCGCCGAAACCGTGGTAGACGGTGAGACGGGCTTCCTGGTGCCGCCCGAAGACCCGGCAGCGCTGGCGCAGCGGGTGATCGCCCTGCTGCGCGATCCGGAACTGCGCGCACGGATGGGAGCGGCGGGGCGTGCGCGCGTGCTGGCACACTTCACGGCGGCGGGCTACGCCGAAGCTTTCGCGCAACTGCTGGAAGACTTGAGGTAGACCCTGTGGATATCCTGCTCATTTCGCGCTGCCCGCCGTTTCCGCTCTATTTTGGCGACCGCTTGATCGTGTACCATCTGGCGCGGCAGTTGAGCGCGCGTCGTCACCTGATCGATCTGCTGGCCTATTATCAGTATCCGGAAGACCTGGCCGACATCCCGCGTTACGAACATCTCTTTCGCAGCGTGCGGCTGATCCGCGAGCCGCGCCGGTCGCCGGGTAGCCTGGCCGTGCGCTATCTGCGCCCGGCGGCGCGCTATCCGCGTCGGGCCGAAGAAAGCTGGTCGCCGGAGATGTGGCAGGCGATCGAGGAGCAGGTGACGACGCACGGCTGCGACGTGGTGCACCTGTTCGGCGGCATTCATGTATACGAATTCCGCTCGCTGGTGCGCACCCTGCCCAATGTCATCGTGCCCTACGAGTCCTACAGCCTGTGGCTGAGCCGCGAGGTGGCCGAGGCGCGCGGTCCTGTCGCGCCGCTGCTGGCGCGGCTGCGCCGACGCTTTGCGCAGGGCTTCGAACGCTGGATGTTCGCGGGCTTCGACCGGGTGGTGGTGCTCACCGATCGCGACGCGGCGGCGCTGCACGCCCTGGCTCCGCAGTTACCCCTGGTGACCATCCCCAACGGTGTTGATCTGGACTTCTACACCCCCACCGGCTACGAGCCGGACGAGCCGACGCTGCTCTTCATCGGCAACTACGACTACCGGCCCAACCTGGACGCCGCGCTACGCCTGGCCCGCGACATCTTCCCGCGTGTCCGCGAGGCAGTGCCGGAGGCGCGGCTGTTGCTGGTAGGGGGCAATCCCCCGCCGGAGTTGCAGGCCCTGGCTGGCCCGCAGATCGAGGTGACGGGGCGTGTGCCCGATCTGCGGCCCTACTTCGAGCAGGCGTTGCTGTTCGTCAGCCCGTTGCGGCTGGGCGCAGGCATCAAGAACAAGGTGCTGGAGGCAATGGCGATGGACGTGCCGGTAGTTGCCACGCCGCTGAGCTGCGATGGCATCCCTGTAAGCCATGGCGAGCACGTCTGGCTGGGCGAGACCGACGCCGACCTGACCAAAGGGATCGTGTACCTGATTCGCGATGCCACGCTGCGGCAGACCCTGCGGCAGGGCGGGCGGGCATTGGTCGAGCAAGCCTTCACCTGGCAACGTGTCGCCGATCAGTACGAGGCCCTGTACGCCGAAGTCATCGCTGAGCGTCGCGGTCGTCTTCCGGCGGCGCTGCGCTGATTGTCTCAATTGGTCCTGTTTGGCCCTGTACGCTGTCTAATGGCTCTGTTAGGATCAGAAATATGGAGACTCAATTCCGCGATATTGTGCTGGTCAAGGACTCGGTCGAGCCGATCTATCAGCAACTGGCGCGTTACTTTCGGCAACAGATCGAAAGTGGACGCCTGGGGCCAGGCGATCGCCTGCCACCTTCGCGCGATCTGGCACAGCAACTCGGTATCGGGCGGATCAGCGTGGTCAATGCCTACGCTCAGTTGCAGGAAGAGGGGCTGATCGCCTCTCATGCCGGGCGGGGGACCTATGTCACCGGCGGGCGGCTTCTGCCGCGCACGCACGACAGCGCCTCTCGCAGCCTGCCGGGCGTGCCCAATCTGCCCATGCGCGAGATGACGCGCCTGGCGCAACAGCCCGGCGTGATCGCTTTCAACGGGGGCGCTCCGCCGGAGGAATTCCTGCCGGTTGAGGCGCTGCGGCACGCGCTCAACCTGGTGCTCGACCGCGATGGCGCGGCAGCCGTCGCCTATGAGGAGGCCGAAGGCTATCCACCGCTGCGCGCGGGCATCACCGAGTACGTATCGTCACTGGGCATTCGCTGTCACCCGGACGATGTGCTGGTCACCGGGGGCGCACAACAGGCGCTCGACCTGGCCGTGCAGACGTTGCTGCGCGAAGGCGACGTGTTGGTGACAGGCAACCCGACCTACCTGGGCATTCTGGACATCGCCCATGTGCGGCGGGTGCGCGTCATCGGCGTGCCGCTAGACGCCGATGGGCTGCGCCTGGAAGTGCTGGAGACCGTTCTGCGCGAGCAGCGGGTCGGCCTGATCTATGCCGCGCCGACTCATCACAACCCCACCGGCACGGTGATGCCGTTGCACCGGCGGCGGCAATTGCTGACTCTGTCGGCGCGCTATGGCGTGCCGGTGCTGGAGGATGCCGTCTACCACGAACTGGGTTACCGGGGCACTCCGCCGCCGCCCCTCAAGGCGCTGGACGAAGACGACCTGGTGATTCATGTAGGGGGTTTCTCCAAAATTCTGTTGCCCGGTACGCGCATCGGCTATGTGATCGCCGGGGGGACGCTGCGCGAGCAACTGGCGCGGGTCAAGCAGGCCGCCGATATCTGCACGCCGAGCCTGAATCAGCGGGCGATTCACGTGTTCCTGGCCAACGGGATGCTGGTGGGGCACCTGAACCGCGTGCGGCACGAATTGCGCGAACGCTGCGCGGCAGCCTGTGCGGCGGCGCGGCGTCATCTGCCGCCTGGATCGCAGTGGGACGAGCCGGGCGGGGGGATGTACCTGTGGGTACGCCTGCCAGAGGACGGACCGAGCGCTGCCGAGCTATACGTCACGGCGGTGCAGCATGGCGTGGCCTATGCCATCGGCACGCT
>DDBP01000282.1:0-195 GCA_002332795.1 Anaerolineales bacterium UBA2029
AGCGTCGGGTCGAGCCGCTCGCCGTTGTCCCAGGCCGCGCGGATGGCGGCTGTTTCTTCCGGCGTCAGGAAGTCCATCTCCAGGGCGATCTGCTCGGCGGTCGGTTCGGAGCCAAGCGCCTGCACCAGGTCACGCTGAATGCGCATCAGGCGATTGATCGTCTCCACCATGTGCACGGGGATGCGGATGGTGCGC
>DDBP01000282.1:296-10723 GCA_002332795.1 Anaerolineales bacterium UBA2029
GATGCGGATGGTGCGCGCCTGATCGGCAATGGCGCGGCTGATGGCCTGGCGAATCCACCAGGTGGCATAGGTGCTGAACTTGAAGCCCTTGGTGTGATCGAACTTCTCCACGGCACGCAGCAGGCCGATGTTGCCTTCCTGGATCAAATCCAGGAAGTTGATGCCGCGCCCCATATAGCGCTTGGCCACGCTGACCACCAGGCGCAGGTTGGCGCGGGTGAGCGCCTCAGATGCCTGCGGGCCGCGCTCGGCAGCCTGGGCAAACTCCTGCTCGGCCAGCGCGTTAGTCCGCGCCCGGTCTTCCTGGAGCCAGGCGCAGAACGTCGCGTGATCGGCCCAGGTGCCATGTTCCAGGTAGTGCCCGGCCAGGCGTTGCTGGAAAGGAGCGGGGATGAGATAGAGCGCCTGAAACACCTCGAAGAGGTGCGCAGCGACGCGGTTCCAGGTGTCGTCGCGCCCCCAGTCGCCCTGTTCCAGGTATTCGCGGACGTAGGACGGCGACTTGCCGTCCCAGTTCGCGCGCAGGTTCTGCGCTTCGCCGATCAGCAGATCAATGACGGGCGTCTCGATATTCAGCGTCGCCAGGATGCCCGCCATCTTCTCCCAGTTTTCGAGCAGGTGCGCATAGAGCGCCGCCAGCACGTCGGCGGGTTCGGCCTCCTGGGGAAGCTGCTGACGCACATTGTTGAGCAGCGTACAGGCTGCCATTTGCGACGATAGCCATGTCTCGCGGTCGGGGTCGAGCAGTTGCACCTGCCCGATCTCCTTGAGATACATGCGCACGGGATCGTCGGCCAGGATGGACGTTTCCAGGCGAGCCAGGTCCACATCATGGCTGATGCCGTCCAGCTCGGGTTCGTCCAGGTCGACCAGGTCAACGTCCGCCCCTTCGTCGGCGTCCAGGTCGAGGGCCTCGCCTTCGTCCACCAGAATCTCGACGCCCAGTTCCTCCAACTGATCGAAGACCGCCTGGACTTCGTCGCTGTCGGGGTCGTCGAAGAGCGCCAGAACTTCGCTCTCGTTCAGCCGCCTGGTGCGGCGTCCCTTTTCGATCAACTGTTCGATCGTCTGGGGCCTGTCGTTGTCTTGCCTGTTGTGCGATACGTTAGCCATGATCTCCAGGCATCTTCCCTCAGCATGGGTTTTGCCAGCGCCGACGGGTCACCAGGATGGTGATTGCGTTTTGACCCTGCTCAGTGCTTTGGTGAGGATCAGGCGGGCGCGGATGTTGGCCCGCAGCGCCTCGTGATAGCCCGCGCCGGTCAGATCGCCGCTGAGCAACTGAGCATCCTGCTGCAAGAAGTAGAATTCGTTCCATTCACGCTCCAGGAAGCGCAGCCGCAGAGCCAGCACTTCCCGCAACCACACACGGATATCCGCTTCGGGTTGGGCATTGAGGCGCGCCTGTTCGCGCCGGATCGAGCGCAATTCGGCACGCAGTGGTCTGGGCAACGCCTGTTCCAGTTCCTCCTCCGGAGCGACGCGCAACTCCTCAACTACCTGCCGCAGTTCTGGGGAAAGATGCGCGTAGAAATAGTCTACCGGCTCCATCTCGTGCTGATACAGCGCCTGCAACAACACCCGGAAGATGGCCTGATAATCCGGGCGGGTGAAATCTTCTGGTTTCAGCGGAGCCAGCACCTCGCTCAGCCATGCTTCACCGTTTTGCAGTTCGCGCAGCAACCGGTTGGCCGCGTACAGACGCTCCGGCTGTTCGAGCAGCAGGCGCAGGCAGAAGCCTTCGCGCAAGGCCGAGTGTCCTGGTGACCTCCCGGCCCGCACCGCCGGGGCCGGACGTTCGGCCAGGCGACGCTGCTCGCGCACGGTGGGCACGGCGCGCACTCGCTCGGCCCGCCGGCGTTGCGTCCACTGCAACAGCGTGCGCTCGTCTATGCGCACCCGCCGCGCCAGCGCCTGAATGTTGCCGCTGCGCTCGATGTCGCTTTCGGTGAGAGTCAGCAGCGGCAACAACGCGCGCGCCGCCTGTTCGCGTTCCTGATAGGATGACTGCGGCGTCAGATGCGCTGTGCCCCGCTGAATGACGTATTCTGCCACCGGAATGGCGCGTTCCAGCAGCTCCTTCCAGGCTTGCGGATTCTCGCGGATCAGGTCGTCGGGATCGTGCCCCTCCGGCAGCGTGATCACGCGGATATCCAGCTCCAGAGTGCCAGTGTAGCGCATCACGCCGCGGGGATCAAAAGTCACCGCGCCGTCGGTTTGCAGGGTCTCGCGGGCGACGTTCAGCCCGCGCATGGTGGCCGTGGTACCGGCCACATCCGGGTCGAGAGCCAGGATCAGGCGACGGGCGTAGCGGCTGAGCTGCCGGAGCTGATCTTCCGTCAGCGCAGTGCCCATCTGCGCCACCACGTTGGCAAAACCGGCCTGATGCGCCTGCAGCACATCCATGTAACCCTCGACGATGACCGCCGTCTCGGTCTCGCGGATGGCGCGACGCGCCCTATCCAAGCCATAGAGCAGCCGCCCTTTGTCGAAAAGGGGGCTTTGTGGCGAATTGAGGTACTTGGGCACGGCGTCTTTCTCCAGGGCGCGCGCCCCAAAGCCCACCGTGCGCCCGCGCGCGTCACGGATGGGGATCATCAGCCGGTGCCGGAAGCGGTCGTAGACGTTGCCCTGCTCATTGCGAATGGCAATGCCCGCCTCGACGATCTCGTCCTGCGTGTAGCCCAGCATCTGCAGATGCTGCATGGCCTGATGCCAGTCGTCCGGCGCATAGCCCAGTTGAAAGGCGGTGACCGTCTCTGCCCGCAAACCGCGCCCGGCCACGTAGGCGCGCACGGTCTCAGCCGCGGGCGCTTCCAGGAGTTGCTGATGAAAGAAGCGAGCCGCTTCTTCGATCAGCCCTTGCAGGCGCTCGTGTTCGGTGACCTGTTGTTGTTGAGCAGGGGTGAGCGGGGTCAGTTCGACTCCTGCCCGCTTGGCCAGGTTGCGCAACGCCTCGCCGAAGTCCCAGCCCTCGGCCTTCATCACGAAGCCGAAAACATCGCCCCCTTCACCACATGCGCCGAAACACCGCCAGGTTTGCGTCTCCGGGAAGACCACAAACGAGGGCGTCTTCTCGTGGTGGAAGGGGCACAGCGCCTTGAAGTTGCGCCCCGCCTTTTGGAGATGCACATAGCCCGAAACGACATCCACGATGTCGAGCCGGGCTTTGACCTCGTCAACGACAGACATGGGCTGGCAGTTTCAACCGACCGAATGCTGCGAAGGTGCTTGGATTATATGCTCCAACAGGGGCGGCTGCAACCGCTTCGCGCCCGTAACGCGACACGGGGTATAATGGGCCTGGGGCCGGAGAGCTGTTCCCGCTTCAACAGCCATAAATTGGCCTACCCTGCGTATAAGAGAGGGGGCGCTGCGATGGGCCAGACGATCCTGATCGTGGACGATGATCCGGAGGTGCGCGACCTGCTGCGCGAAGGAGTCTTCGCTGGCGACGAATACCGTGTGCTGGAGGCCAGAGACGGCCCGGACGCGCTGACTTTGCTGGGGCAGGAAGCGCCCGACCTGATCTTGCTCGACCTGGTGTTGCCCGGCCTCAGCGGCATGGACGTGCTGGTCGCCTTTGGTTCGCACGGGGTGCAGGCACCCGTGATCGTCATGACCGAAGACCGCGACCTGAGCGCCGCAGTCGAGGCATTCCGGCTGGGCGCAGCGGACGTGGTCGCCAAACCGCTGCGCGAGGCCGAGGTAGCCGCGGCTGCCGATCGCGCGCTGGCACAGGTGCGCATGCGGCACGAGCGCGACGCGCTGGTAGCCGAGTTGCAGGCAGCCAACGAGCAACTTTCGGCACAGGTGACCGCGCTGAGCACGCTGCACGACATTGGCGAATCAGTAGTGGCCCTGCGCGACCTGGAGAGCGTATTCAACCGCGTGCTGGAAGCGGCGCTGGCCCTCACCCATGCCGATCACGCCATGCTCCTGTTGCGCGACGATCGCTCCGACTCGCTGATCTTGCGGGCGGGCCAGAACCTGCCGCTGGCCATGCTCGACCGGCTGGGATCGGCGGTGCGCGACGAACTGGCCGATCTGGTGATGCAGTCGCGCGAGCCGCTGGTCGCCAGTGGCGACGGTCTGCGTCGCTTCAAAGCGGGGCGCGATCGCTATGCCGTCGCCTACATTCCCCTGACCGTTCAGTCGGCAGCGATCGGCGTATTGGCAGTGGGCAATCATCAGTCGGCGCGCGCGTTCGATCAGGGACACGCCCGCCTGTTGAAGATACTGGCCAGCTACGCAGCCATGGCCATCGTCAGCGTGCGGCTGTCGGTGATGCTCGATCAGCGCAGCCGACAGTTGGCGCAGGCCCAGCAGGAACTACACGCCTGGCAGATGCAACGTCGCGAATGGTTCCGCGAAGGCTTCGCCGCCCTGCGCCCGCCGCTGGAGACAGCGCAGTCGGCGCTGGTCTGGCTGGAACAGAACGCCGCCGATCTGCCCGTCGAGGTGCTGACGCTGCACCTGACCGACGTAGCGGTGCGCATCCGCGAGGCACTGGCTCACCTGCGTGCGCTGGAGCAGCCGCCTGCCCAGGCCGAATGACTGTTATTCTCCGCTCGTAAAGGATGAAGCGCCGTGACTGGAGAACGTATCCTGCTGGTGGAAGATACGCCTGAACTGCGCAGTCATCTGGCCGATGAGGTATTGCGTCCAGCCGGATACGACGTGATCACGGCGCAGGATGGCGCAGAGGGCTTCACCCTGGCCCGCGACCTGGAGCCGGACGCGATCATCTCCGGCTACGAGATGCCGCGCGTCAACGGACTCTCCATGCTGGAAGCACTGCGCGAAACCGGCATGCAGGTGCCATTCATCCTCATGACCGCCGAAGGCTCCGAGGCGCTGGCCGTGCGGGCGCTGCGCATGGGCGTCAGCGACTATCTGATCAAACCCTTTCACGACAGCGAGCTACTGCAAGCCCTGCAGGACGCGCTGCGCCGTCACTGGACGCGCCGCATCACCGATCAGGTGCCGGAGCAGTTGCTGCAGGCCAACCGTCAGCTCGAACAACGCCTGCGCGAACTCGACACACTGGTGACCATTGGCAAGCGCGTCACGGGACAGCTCGATCTGGCACAGGTGCTCAGTCAGGTGGTGCAGGCCGCCGTCGAGGTGACCGGCGCGGAGTCCGGCTCGCTGATGCTGGTCGAACCGGGCACCAACGAACTGTATCAGGTGGCCTCGACCGGCGAAGCGCAGGACGCCGGCGCGTCGCTGCGCCTGCCTATTGCCGATAGCCTGGCGGGCCGCGTCGTGCAGACGCAGCAACCGCTGGTGCTGGCCGGTGACGAACTGCAGAAGATCAAGACCAGCTATCTCTTTCGGGCGCTGGCTTATGTCCCCCTGCTGCTCAAGAACCGTGTGATCGGTGTGCTGGGGGTGACCACCCGCCAGGAAATCCGCCCCTTCGAGCATCACACCATCCGCCTGCTGGGCCTGATGGCCGACTTCGCCGCCATCGCTATCGAAAACGCGCGCCTGTATGCCGCCACCGAGAAAGAGCGCGACACGCTCAATACCATCCTGCGCGACACGGAAGACTCGATCATCGTGGTGGACAACGACGGCAAAGTCCTGTTCGTCAATCCCGCGGCGTGCCGCACCTTCAACCTCAGCGCCTCGCGCACGCAGGGGCGACCGCTGGCTGAGGTGATCGATCACCGCGAGGTGGTGGAGCTGTTCGACAAAGAGGCGCGCAGTGGCCGCAGTCGGCGCACCGAGATCGCCTTGAGCGACGGGCGCTATCTGCACGCGCAGTTGACCATCGTGCGCGGCGTGGGGCGCGTGGTGGTGATGCAGGACATCACACACCTGAAGGAACTGGATCGCATCAAGAGCGAGTTCGTCACCACTGTCTCGCACGACCTGCGTTCGCCGCTGACCTCGATTCTGGGCTATATCGAGCTGGTCCGACGCTCCGGCCCGCTCAACGCGCAGCAACAGATGTTCCTGGACCGCATCGTCTCCAGCGTGCAGTCCATCACGGCGCTCATCTCCGACCTGCTGGAACTGGGCAAGATCGAGGCGGGGTTCGACGAGGACCGCGAGCCGGTATGTCTGGCGAAGGTCTTCCGCGACGCCATCGAGACGCTGCGTCCTTCATGGGAAGCCAAACGCCACACGGTGCAGGTGCGCCTGCCCGACGACGCCCCCCCCGTGCTGGGCAACCCCCTGCGCCTGCGGCAGGTGGCCAACAACCTGCTGGAGAATGCCATCAAGTACACGCCCGATGGCGGGCAGATTCGCGTGATGCTGGAGACGGAAGGCGACTTCCAGGTCGTGCGCGTGGCGGATACGGGCATTGGCATCGCCCCCAAAGACCTGCCCTATATCTTTGACAAGTTCTACCGCGCCGACGAAGCGATCGAACATTACGACGGCACAGGGCTGGGTCTGTCCATCGTCAAAGGCATCGTGGAGCGGCACAACGGGCGCATCTGGGTAGACAGTCAGGTGGGCCAGGGGACAGTTTTCACCATCATGCTGCCCAATCACACGTCGTCGGCGTAACTTCGCCAAACAGGAATGGTGCACAAACGACAGGGGGCGGGTCTGCAAACCCGCCCCCACGCTTTCCTGTCGCGCTACATCAGTCTATTGCGGTGGATAGCCGGTGGACGGCAGCAGGCTTACCGCCGAAACGACCGCCTGCGCCCGATCGAGGATGACCGTGCCGCCCGCGCCATCGGGCACGGGGATGGTCGCCTCGTTGACGAACTGCCCGTCCAACGGACTGCTGATCACGGTAGTGACGATCTGCATCTCGACGGTCTCGCCGGGGGCGATGCTGTCTATGGTGAAGGTCACCGTCTGGCCGGAGATGCTCACCGTGCCCTTGGAGGTAGTGGCGCTGTCAATGCGCAGGCCGTCGGGCAGCGTGTCCACCACCGGGATATTGGTGGCTGTGCCACTGCCGGTGTTGGTCAGCAGGATCGTCCAGGTGATCTGCTCACCGGGCAGGCCGAGGCCGCCGGGTTGCAGCACACCGACCTTGCTCAGCGCGGGGTCGAACAGGCTCAGCAGGGGGGCACCGCCCGGCCCGTTGACGGTGAGCGTGGCAGAAGCGGTGTTGTCCGCCGGGTTGCTGTCTACGCCCACGCTACCGGTGATGGTGGCCGTGTTGGTGATGGTCTTACCCGCCGTGCCGACCTGCGGATAGGCGCGAATCTGCAGCGTGGCCGAGCCGCCCGGCGGCAGAGGGCCGATCACCCACTGCCCGCTGATCTCGCTGTAGCTGCCCTGGCTGGCGACATGCGACAGATAGGCCATGCCATCGGGTAGCAGGTCGTCCACCGTGGCCGCGACCGGTTGCAACGGATCGTTGTTGGTGGCGGTGAGGGTGTAGACGACCAAGTCGCCTTCGTTGGGCGTGGCGTTGTCCACAGTCTTGGTCACGCCCACGTCGTGCGTGACGTTGGCCTGCAGGCAGACCGTCTCCGCGCGCAGGCTGGGGACATTGTGATGGTGCAGCAGCAACACGCACGGCGGGTTCGGCCCCTCGTAGACTGACCAATCGTAGCGCACAGGGACGGAAGGGCCGTTCATGTCCAGCCAGAGCGGCGCGCCGGGGTAGTCGTTCACGCCGTCGGTGGAGAAGTCCACACCCTGGGCCAGCACGTTGTAGGTCATCAGGTTGCTGACGTCTACCAGCGTGCCGTCCAGGTACCAGCTTGCCACCCAGAAGTCGAAAGTGGCGTCGGTGTCGTCCAGGCCCAGCAGGCCCGCCCATGTGCCCATGAACAGCACGTTATTCTGGAAGGGCACCGTGTCATAGAGGTCTGCTTCGACATCATTGACGTAGTCCCCGTACCAGGACGACGTGCCCGCGCCCAGGTCATCCACAATGACGATGAACACGTCGTTCGAAGCGCTGAAGAAAGGTGTGCCCAGGTTCCAGTTCCAGATGCGGTAGTCGGGGTTGCCGTCCTGATCGGCATCAATGTAGACCTCGAACCACACTTCCTCGGAGAGCGACGACCAGTTACCGTAGGTCGAAATGCCGAAGTACAGGCGACTGTTGTCGTAGAGCGTGCCGCCCAGGTTGCGCACGGCATTGTAGTCGCTGGTAACGCCCACGTATTGCAAATCGCCGGAGTCGTACACGCCTTCGTAGAACGGATCGTCTTCGCTCTCGTCATAGAGTTCGAAGGCGGAGACCAGCGAATACTCGGCATAGGGCGGTGCGCCGCCAGTGAGCACCCCCTTGCCCGCCATGCTGATGGCATCTACGCCGGTCATGCCGGTCAATGGCAGCGGATCGGTCGTCGCCTGCAGCGTCGAGGCCGGGCGCACTGCCGCGTAGATCGGCACCCACAGTTCCACACCCTGCGCCGCGTTCTGCAGGCGCAGCAGGCCGGACTCCTCGCTCAGCCAGTGACGCGGGAAGCCATTCTGCGTCTCGGCGACGGTCGGATCGTGGCTGTGCGGCGCGTTCCAGGTCGCGTGATCGGTGATGTTCAGCGTCACCTGCACGGTAGCCGTGCCACCCGCGGGCACGTTCACCGTGCCTGGCGACACGCTGACGCTCACGCCGTTGATGTCCGCCAGCGAGATATAGCTGGCATCAAAGCTGATCGCCGCGCTGCCCTTGTTCTCCACCGTGACGTTGCGCACCAGGGCCGCCGGGGCGCTGGCGTCAACGATGCCGAAGGACACGCTGACCTGCTCTGGCGCAGCGGCATTGTAGGCGATCACATTGCTGGAGGAGGCGTTCGCCAGGTCGAGCCGCCCGACGCCCGCCCGCGCCGGGCCGTAGATGGGCGGTGTCTGATTGTTGCCCTGGTAGAGGTGATGGGCAGCGGTGTTCATCACCAGCGCCTTGATCTCGGCCACGCTCCAGGTGGGATGCAGTTGGCGCAGCAGCGCCACCGCGCCCGTCACATGGGGTGACGCCATCGAGGTGCCGCTATAGGAAACGCTGCCATCGCCCGTGCCCAGCGCCGTCGAGGTGATGCCAAAACCAGGGGCGGTGATGTCCGGCTTCAGGCCCACGTTTGCGCTGTCCGGCTCGCGCTGCGGCCCGCGCGACGAGAAGCTCGCCAGCGTGTCCGCTGTGCCGCCGTAGACGATGGTGTTGTCCATGTGCACGGTCACGCTGGCGCTGCGCAATGCCTGCCCGTCGGCATACTGGATCATCACCGAGGGGATGGTAATGGTCGGGTCGGAACCACCCAGGCCGCCGAAGGTGCCGGTCGCCGAGTTGGCGATGAGCACGCCTACCGCGCCCGCATTCTGCGCGTTCTTCACCTTCTGGGTGAAGGTGCAGGTGCCGCGATCGATCAGGGCGATGTTGCCCGCGGTGAAACCGACGAGCGCCTGACAGCCGTCGGTCGCTGCCCCCACCCCATCATTGACCAGTTGCAGCGGCGCGGTGACGTTGTAGACCGCCGGGCCGAAGCTGGCTGCCGCCGCCTCGTAGATACCGATCAGGGCGGGATTCGAGGATTGGGTCACCTCGATGCCCAGGCTGCCATCTACCGAGGCAGCCACGCTGATGGCCCAGTCCGCAGTCGCCGGGTCGCCCTGGATGAAATAGACATCGCCGGAGTTACCCGCGGAAGAGACGACCACCACGCCGGCCAGTGCGGCATTGTCCGCTGCCTCGGCCCAGCCGATATTGGGATCGCCGAAGTCTCCGCCGACGGACATATTGACCACATCCACGCCGTCGAGCACGGCCCGTTCCAGGGCCAGAATCGCCGCGGCCTCAGAGACGTAATTGGACGCCGAGCCGATCTTGTAGGCGTAGAGCGTCGCCTCTGGCGCAACGCCGGGGCCGATATCCATCGTGGTGAAAGGCGTTGCCGCGTTCCACGGGCCGGGGTAGGTGGCCCCACCCAGCACGCCATAGCCTGCCGCCGTACCGGCCACGTGCGAGCCATGGCCGTTTTGGTCGTAGGGGTCGGCGTCGGGGACGAGCGCCGGGGACGAGACGGGGTGCCAGCTATCGCCCACGAAGTCGTAGCCGCCAGCGATCTTGGCGGTGGGGAATTCGCTCGCTTCGGGCATGCCGTCGCCATCGCCGCCGAAGTTGACGTGATCGTAGTCAATGCCGGAGTCAATGATGCCGATCGTCACGCCCTGGCCTGTGTAGCCCGTGCCCATCGCCCACAGCGCAGGCGCACCGATAAAGGGCACGCTGGTCGAGTTGTCCAGCTCGACGATGCGCTCTGGATAGGCTGCCTTGACGCCGGGCAGGGCACGGATGGCGGCCAGTTGCGCCCCGTCCGCACGCACGATCACCGCATTGAGCACGCGCTTGCTGGCACCCACAAGCTGATAGTCTATGCCAGCGCTGCTCAGCGCCCCCAGCAGGGCCTGCTGCGACGCCCCCACGCGGCTGACCTGTGCTTCCATCGCCGCGGCGGCCTGCGCCTGACTCATGCCGGGGCGCACGCCCGCCGCGATGGCCT
>DDBP01000282.1:10839-17063 GCA_002332795.1 Anaerolineales bacterium UBA2029
GATGGCCGCGGGCGTCGTCAGTTCGACGATGACGTTGACCAGCCCCTGTTTGGCCACGTTGTAAAGCAGCGGATCAGTACCCGCGGGCACGACTTCGCGCAGCGGCGTATCGAGCGTGCGGGAAGCAGGTTGGGCAGAAAGAGGAAACTCGGTGAGCTTGCGCGGTGCGCCCGGCCCCTGCGCCTGCACCGTCGCAGGCGGCACCAGCCAGGACAGGCTCAACACCACGATCAGGCCGACGAACAAAGCTCCTTGCAAAAGTGTCTGGCGCGTCTTCTGGTTCATGAAACCCACCCTTGGTACGAAAAATGGCTCATACAAAAGCGCTGACGAACGCCGGGATGGCAGTGCTCGCAGCGAGAAGTACCGTTCAGCAGGATATCAGGCCCGTTATCCCCCCTTTCTGGCTCGCAAGAATGCTGCCGTTGCAGACAACGACTGACCGAAGCCAGTCATCGTCCGCCCGCCGGTTCAGTAGACCATCGCCCCATCGGGCCTGCCGGGCGCGACTGGCGCGACGGGAAGCGGTTTGGCCGGAGTGAGCGGCCCTGGGACGGGCGCGTTCTCCGTCAACTGTCCAATGCGCAGCGGGCGCACGGCGATCACGCCGGGCAGGGCACGGATAGCGTCCAGGTGCGCCGCGTCCACGCGAATCAGAATGCTGTTAAGCGTCCATTGCGTGCGGCCCAACACGGTAGCGTTGATGGGGGGAGCAGTGAGAGCAGCGAGGAGCGCGAGTTGGGCAGCGTCCAGGTGTTGCGCATACTGCGCGGCCAGCCGTTGGGCGACATCATCGGGCAGGCGCAGCACTGTTTGCGCCAGGGCATAGGCTCTGGCTGCCGGAGGATCGCTCAGTTCGACGGCGACCTCGACCTGGCCTGTGCGCGGCAATGCGCCTTCGCGCGGCCCGATGGCAATCCCCTGCTCGACGAGGGGCGGCGCAGGCCAGGGTACGGCTGGTTTCGCTACGCCTGGGATGGGCGTAGGGGTCGGCTCTGCGCCCGCGTTGCTCAGGCGCGCGCCACTGCTCAGCGCTACCAGCAACAACAAGCCGGCGGTAGCGCACTGCAACGCCCGGCCTGCAGTTGCAGATGCCCGACTCATGGCGACCCCACGGTCTCTCCTGGTGCTCTGGCATGACCAGAGTACCAGCGAACACCCTGCCTTATTCTAATCCGATCGCCGGGCCTGTCAAAACGTTGGTTTGTGATCTTTATACGGATACAGCGGACGATCACCAGGATTCTTAGCACTATGTGCAACTGCTCAGAGGAACAGGTGGCAGTAAGGCCATTCGTTGCCGGGCGCTGCCAGACCAGCCCGCAACGGCGCTTCGACCAGCCCTTGCAGAGCGCGGCCTACCTGAGCCATGTCATGCAGCCATGTGCAGTGAAACCCCGCCTGCCACAGCCGGTACAGCGCCCCGCCCCACACCGGGTTGAACCGCAGCACTGCGTCGAGCGCGTCTGTGTCTGCGGAGCGGCGGATGAGGGACAGCGCTCGTGCCGCCGTCTCCGCCTTGACCTGCGCGACGAAGCGCTGCAATGCCACTCCTTCGCAGGGGCCGAGCACCAGCCGGACACTATCGGGCAGCACCACGTAGCCCCACAGACGGCCCGGTGCCTCCAGCGCGCAGCCGTTCAGCGCGGCGCAGATCGCCCGCGCCAGATATGGCTTGGCCAGCTTCGGCGCTCGCCCGACGACGGTGAGCATGACGCTGGCGTGTAGCAGCTCGTCCATGAGAAGACGCCGCTCATGACAGGCCGACGATCGAACCCTGACCGCAAGTGTAGTGCGTCGCGCGCGCCCCTGCCAGCCCGACTGCTTTCAGCAGTGTGCCGACGAAATCAAGACTGTCCGGCGAAACGGGGCAAGGTCAGGGCCGGGGGATGAGGGCAAAAAGTGCATAACACGCTCACCGCTGCTCAGGGCACAAAGGCGCTCTGCCCTGACCTGCCTATTGCACCGCCGCCAGCAACTCCTCGCGCGTGGTGATGCCGCGCATGGTGCGCAGGAAATCCTCCAGCGAGGCGCTGCGGGCGAGAATGCGCTCGATGGCCGGGCCGGTGGGATCGGCACCGCCCGCGCCCGGCTCTCCCTGATACCCGCCATAGAAGGCGAAGTATGCCTGATTCAGCTTGCGAATGGGGTAGCCGTGCCGGGCGAACTTGCGCTGTTGCGCAGCCATATAGACTTCCGCCGCCTCGACCATTCCCTGCCACAGCAGGAAATCCACGCGGGCGCGGGTAGCGGCCATCTCGCGGGCGAAGTCGAAGGGAGGCGGGGCGTCGGGGTTGTGAGCAGGAGCGGGCGTCGCCGCGGCCATGTCCTGCGGGGGAGCAAGGAACGACGGATATTGCGGGATGGGCACGTCCGGGTAGTAGCGCGCGACCACGCGCTGCGCCACGGCCCGCCCGAAGAAGGTCGCCGTCGTCTCGTTGATGATGCGCGTTGCGGGCCGCGCGTTGTATTCCCAGCCGAGCGGATAGAAGACCAGGTAGTGATGCGCCCACTCGTGCGCGGTAACCTCGAAGACGCGCGCGAGCATGGCCGTCGGATTGCCGGACGACGGCTCGACGATCATGGCCGGGTACAGGCTCAGCCCGCCCAACGGCACCACCAGCGAGGACACGTTCAGCGCGGCGTCAATGCGCGCTTCGAGCGCCTCGCGCTCTTCGACGGTCAGCGCGTTCACGTCCACATTGGCGGCGACGGTGATACGCTCGCGCGGGGAGACGATGAGCGCCATCGGTGTCTCGGTGAAATGCATGGCGACAGGTGGCAACACCTGCCCCAGCACGCCGAAGCCCTCGTCGGCCAGCACCGCCGACACCTGGCCTTCGATCAGGCTCTCCACCAGCGGCTGATCATTGCGCAGGCGAGCGCGTAGCGCGTCGCGCTCGGCGCGCAGCGCGGCAGCGGCGCTCTGCGGGTCGGAGACGCTGGGGTCGGCATAGAGCTGCTCGATGCGCCGTTCGAGCGCCTGCACGTCGCTGAGCGTCCGCACGTAGTTCAGCACCAGTGCCCGCCCGCGCTCGTCGGACAGATAAGGGGCGACACCCAGCACGGTCTGCCCCAGTTTGCCCCACAGCGCCTCCACTTCCCAGGCGGCGTAATCGAACAGATAGGGGCGTGCCAGCGCTGTGACGCGCGCGCTCAGCGATGTGTCGCGCACGGCTCCATCGCCCAGAGCGACGATCAGCGCGACCGTCAGCGCCAGCCGCAGCAACACGATCCACAGCGCCCCCAGGATACGCCGGGCGCGCCGCCAGAGCCGTCGCACAGCGGCGATCGCGGTCTGCGCGGTCTGCACGGCGCGCCAGAGCAGAGCGATGGGCATGTCAGACGGACTCCTGGCCCGCGAGCGCGGCGTCTCAGCCGCCTTTGGCCGCGACGCGCGCCTCGAAACGGGCCTTATCTACCACGAAACGTTCGTGCGTGCCCGCGCCGATCTGTTCCACCTCGTCGTGTGCTTCTACGGCGAAGATCAGCCGCCGCCCGTCTACCTCGACCAGCCGGGCGGTTGCCCGCACGGTCATGCCCACCGGCGTCGCGGCCAGATGGCGCACGTCCAGGTGCGTGCCGACAGAAGTTTGCCCCGCGGGCAGATGCCCCTGCAGCGCTGCGACGGCTGCCCCCTCCAGCAGGGCGATCAGAGCCGGTGTGGAAAAGGCCCGCACATTGCCGCTACCCAGCGCCGCGGCGGTGTGCTGCTCCTCCACGCGCAGGCTCACCTCGCCGGTCAGCCCTGGCGCGAGTGTCCCAGGGGTGCTGTCACTCATAGACTCACCTCATCAGATCAGTACCTGTCCGCTACAAACGCTGGCATTATGCCCCGGCAGTCGCCGGATCGACAATCCATCCTTCCAACGGATCGGCGTCCGGCGGCACGCCATACCCGGCCTGTCCGCTGGCCCAGGCCGCCTGCACGGCGCACAGCAGCGCATCGAGGCGGTCGCCGCTGCCGTCGTTCAGCAGAGTTTCGGCCAGGTCGCCCGGCAGGTCGAGCGCAACGCCATAGAGATCGTCGCAACGTTCCCGCAGCCCGGCCAGCAGATCGCGGCGGGCGTCGCGCTGAGCCGGAGTCTGCCGGGCTGGAGAATCGCTCTTGTAAGGGCGCTTCCCGATCCACCGACGCGCCACCAACGCGGGATAGGCTTCCAGCGCTATCCGTCTGTCGCCGGTTGGATGGCAGGGAATGACCGACACGCCCGCCGCCAGCAGGCGCGGCGCGCCCGCCCAGAACATGCGCCCCACTGGCACGCGATGCACCATCAGCGGGCTGCGCGCTCCGGCCAGCGCGTCAGTGCGGCGCAGCGGGTGTTTGTCGCCGGGAGGGCGGGCGTCGCGGTAGGCCTGGAGCGCGGCCAGAAACTCATCGCGGCTCAGCGTTCCCACGCGGGCCACCATCTCGGCCCAGCTTGCGCCCCAGCGCAACGCGCGGATCAGCGAGACTGGTTGGCCGAAGGGGAAATCGAAACCGGCAACCCAGGGACCGGGCCGCGCCAGAAACGCCTCGAACGCGGCGAAATCGGTCAGCGCCTCGATGCGCTGCAGGCGTAGCACGCCGCCGGAGAGGGCGCACACCGCGCAGGTGATCGGCTTGCGCGGACGGGGAGCGCTGCTGAAATCCACACCGAAGATGAGCATTGAGCCGTCAGCGGTCAGCTCTCAGCCTTCAACTGTCGTCTCTTGGTGACCGCTGACGGCTGAAAGCTGCTCGTCCCTCTCACAGGTTGGGTACCAGATACGTTTCCAGAGCGTACAGCGCGAACAGCGCCAGCGCTCCGACGGCCCCCAGCGGCAACCAGTGCGCGAGCGGTCGCCGCCCGACCAGCAACCCCGCCCAGCCAGTCAGCCCGGCCCCGACGACGAACGACAGCGGCACCAGCGCCGGGTAGAGATAGCGCCCCTGGAACTGCACGAAGCTGAGGTTGTAGAAGGCGAAGGCGGCGGTCACCAGGACAATCGTCGCGGCGAAGAGGATCAGCACGTCGCGCCCTGGCCCGTCGAGCGCCAGTGGAAAGCGCACGCGCCAGGCATGAACGATCGCGCCCGCCAGCAGCCCCAGCGTGATCACCCCCAGGACGCGGTATACCTGACCGGGCAGCGGCACACTCATCCAGCCGAACTGCCCCCAGAAACTGTGAAAGGTCGTGCGGAGCAGGTTCTCCAGGTACTGCCGTTCGCTACCGCCAAGCACCACCTCGATGTACTCGTCAGTGCGCATCTGCCCCACCGTGACCGTGTCGTGACGATCCAGGCCGGTGAAGTCCGTCCCCCCGTAGACGTGCAGGTTGCGCCCCCACCACAGACCGCCGAGCAGGAGCGCGGGCACGATGACCGCGGCCAGATGTGAGGCGAAAACCCGTCGCGGCCAGCGGGCGCGTCGCCCGCGCAACAAGACGGCCAGCAACGCGATACCGGCCAGGAAGTAGATGGTCGTCTTGGTGATCAGCGCGAGACCGCTGAGAACGCCAAGCATCACCGGAGAGACATACCGCGTCCCGCGCAGATAGACAATCACGGCCCACAGCGTCAGCGCGGCGATCAGTTCGGCCAGGGCGTCGTTGTTGACGCTGCCCAGGATGCTGAGGTGTTGCGGCAGGAAGGCGACGAAGCCCGCCCCGCTCAGGGCCAAACCCGGCTGTGCCGGTGACGCTGTTCGCAGCGCCCCCCAGGTCGCGATCACCACGCCCGCGCCCAAAACGACGGAGATCAGCCGCAGCGCCAGCAGATCGCCGCCGGTCAGGCCGTAGATGGGCGCGGCCAGCAGGTAGTAAAGCGGCGGCTGATGATCTTCGTACTGAATCGTTCCCAGGCGATCCAGCAACTCCGGGGCAAACTTACTCGCCTTCAGTTGCTCCTGATACTCCTGTTGCCAGTCGCCCGGCGCGATCACCGGCAGACGGCCCTCGTCGGCGATCTGCCGCACATAGTTATAATGCGCCGGTTCGTCGGGAGCCTGCCAGTCCGGCGTACGGACCGCGTACAGGATGCCCAGCAGCAGGTACGCCACCACGATGACGGCCAGGGCCGCCCCTTCAGCGCGACGATTCATGCGACTTCCTCTGGCAGTAGGAGGCGGGCCGGCTGGGACAGGGTCGCAACCGCAGAGGTGCAGAGGGCACAGAAGGAGCGCTGAGACAAAGCGAGAGCGGAAGGCTCAGTGATCCACCCAGCGCTAACGCGCCTCGTTGCCCCCTCTCCGCGTCGGAGAGGGG
>DDBP01000282.1:17173-17294 GCA_002332795.1 Anaerolineales bacterium UBA2029
GTCGGAGAGGGGGCGAGCCAGGCGAAGCGAAGCTGGAGATGAGGTTAACTGAAGCGAGCCAATCCTAACGCTTGCTCTAGCCATGTCCGCCCATGAACCACGTGTGGAGAGGGGGCGAGCC
>DDBP01000246.1 GCA_002332795.1 Anaerolineales bacterium UBA2029
CGCTCGGCTCGCCCCCTCCACACGTGGAGAGAGGGCAACGAGGCGCACCAGCGCCGAGTGGGGGTGAGGTAAATTGAGGGACAGCTCCAATTCTGTCTGCTCCCAACGCCTGTCTATCCTGGACTCAGGCCCTTGTGTGTGGTCTATCCACTATACGCCAGGCGACAGGTTCTGCAAAGTCTAGTTAGGAAACGGTTTGTGCCCCGTTATTCGCCCGGCACTGCCTCGAAGCGCACCCAGTCGTAGGCCACCGCCAGCGGGCGGGTGTCGTCCGAAAGACCGACCTGCGCTGCCGAGAGCGCACCGTCTGCCGCCAGCGAGAGCGCCAGTCGCCCGCCCAGCGCGTTGACCAGTTCCGCCGAGATGGTCAGGGTGTACTCGCGCCAGTCGCCGGGGGCGATGGTCAACGTGCCCAGGCGCTCGCTGTGCAGTTGGCCGTCGTCGCCCACGTTGCCCACCACGACGCGCACCGCCCGCGGCTGATCGAAGGCTACCGCTCGCAGGGTGAGGCGGTAGGCGCTGCCGGGCGGCAGATCGGCATAGAGCAGCGCTTCGCCCGCGCCTGTCCAGCGGGCGTGCTCCCCGCCGATGTCTTCCGGCGGATACCAGCCATAGCCCACAAAGGGCGCGTCCGGCATGAGCGCAGCGGGGGTCGGCTCGCCCAGCATCACCGTGTACTGCTGTGCGGCGGTTGCGGGCGGGGTGCGCGGCGGGCAGCCCTTGGGGTGACTGATCGTGCGGTAGAGCACGGCGTCGCGCTCGACAGTCACCGGGCAGACGCTGCGCTGCGCGTTGAAGAAGGCCAGGACTTCCTGGGCGCGCGCCGGTTCGAGCCAGTCCAGGTGCACCACGATATAGCCGATGGGCCACGTCTGCACGAATTTGTTGAGATCGCTGGCGGCGGCGCTGGCATCGAGCGGGCGCGAGCCGGTCAGCCAGCCCAGCAACGGGTTCTGCTCATAGAACAGGTGCTGATTGATGGGAATGCGCGACAGCAGCCCGCTCACCTGACGCTTCTCGTGCGTGATGCCGTAGACCATCGCTTCCGGGTGACTGCCCACGTCGCGCCAGCCAGTGAACGGCCCCGACGGCACGTCGAGCACCACGTAGTCGTAATCGTCGTAGTGTTCCTGGCGCATCATCCAGTGAAACTGATACGGCTGCAGCGCGGGCAGCGTGGGGAACGGGACGAAGACGCCGTAATCCAGCAGCAGGAACAGGATGCCGCCGGTGACAATGGCCCGCCCCGGCAGGCGCGGATGCTCGCGCAACCAGTCGTCCCAGGTGTGCGCCAGGTAGATCACCAGCGCGGCGGTCGCTGGAGGGAGAAAGCGAATAGGGGTGCGCATCTGCCCGCCGAAGGCCTCGTGAATCAGGCGGAAAGGCAACGGCACGCGGACGCCCAGCACTTCTACATCCGGCCCCAGGGTCAGGATCAGCGCGGGCAGCGCGGCCAGCAGCCAGAACCAGCGCTCGCGGTTGCGGGTGCGCACAAACAGGCCGATGACCGTCAACACGACCAGCGTCAGGCCGAGTGTCTCGTCGTGCTCCGTGCCGACCTTCTGGGCGCTGCCCAGGCGCGGCAGGTAGAGCGAATCGAAGGCCAGCGAATAGTAACGCAGCGTGAGCAAGCGCGCCGGCGGCAACTGACTCGTGTCGAAGTCGAGCGTCGGCTGCAACGGCCCCAGGAACCACGACAGCGTCACCGTCAACGCCAGGGCCAGCCCGCCCAGGCCGATCAGCCGGGCGCGCTCCCGCCAGTCCGGCGCGCGCCACAGGGCATAGAGCGCCCAGGGGCCGAGCAACAGGCCGCCCCAGAAGACGATCAGCGTGTCGGTGAACCACATGCCCCACAGCACCAGGCCGGTGAGGATCGCCCAGCAGAGGCGGCGCGTCCGCACTGTCTTTTCCCAGGCGAACAGGACAATGGGCAGCCACCATGCCGTCAACAGGTTGAGGTGACCGCTGCCCGCGTGATCGAGCATGTAGGGCGAGAAGGCCAGCGCGATCCCTCCCGCCAGGGCCATCGGCCAGCGGATGCCCCGCCAGCGCAGAAACCCCGTCATCAGCGCGCCGGTGAGCGCCAGGCTGATCCAGATGATGGCGTTGGCGCTGCGCAAATGCCCCAGCAACGGCTCCAGCACCAGATAGAAAGGGAGCATGGAGGCGGTCAGCGAGTGATAGGTGAGGTTATGGGTGAAGGGGGCCAGTACTTTGTTGGTATACCAGATGTTCTCGCCTCGCAGGAAGGCATAGCGCAGCCACCACAGATTCCAGTGGAAGTGATAGTAGTCCAGCACGCGCCCGGACTCCGGCGGCGCGCCGGGCACGCGCGAATTGAGGTGCGCGGACAGGGGGAACATGGCTACCCCCGCCAGCAGAGCGAAGAACAGCGTCACCGCCAGCGCGCGCTGCCACTGTCTGGAAAGTGCCATGAATGCTCCTCACCGATATGTTCATACCGTCGGCGCAGAGAGATCAAACTGCTGAGACGCAGAGAGCGCAGAGGAGAAAGATATCAAAAACCCTGTGACTTCCTCTGTGCCCTCTGTGGTGAATCCTGCCCCGCAGAGACGCGCCCCTCGCGCGCACAATTATAGCGAACGGCATGCTAGAGCGTGTTATGCACT
>DDBP01000245.1 GCA_002332795.1 Anaerolineales bacterium UBA2029
AAGTAGCGCGTGTAGTAGTTGCCGCGCGGATCGCCCGACGTTTGCGACGGGGCGACGATCCCCTCGTTGTAGTGCGCGCCGATGCAGTCCATGTAGCGAGCGGCTCCGGCGGCGGCCATGCCGCGCACATAGCGATCGTCGTTCCACACGGCGTCCGTGCCGAACGCGCCCTCAGCCCCGGTAGGTGCGGGCGCGCCGCTGATCACCGCCACGTTGGGATTGGCGCTCTTGATGGCGTTGTAGGCCAGGGCCAGCAATTGCGTGTAGCTGGCCGGATCAATGTGCCCATGCGCCCATTCGCGGTCAATGTTCTGCTCGTTCCACACCTCGATCGCGTCCGGGCCGAGCGCTGCCACCTCGCCGACGAAGCGGGCATATTCCTCGAAGTAGCCCGGCTGAAGCACGTCATTGGCGTTGCCCACGATGCCCAGCAGAATCTTGAAGCCGTTGGCGTGCGCCTGCTCGATCGCACCTGCGGCAATGCCCCCCGGCGATCCCCACGAGAAGCGAATCTGCCGTTTGACCCAGGTCATGCCTGCGTAACGCATCAGATCGGGGTAGGCGAAGCTGTCCACATGCCCCCCATAGCCGAAGCTGCTCAGCCCCGGCCCTCTGGTGACGGGCGCGGGCATGGCGGCCCCGGCGGGCGAGGCAGCCTCGGTCGTCATCTGCGTGACGATGGTATCTACCAGCGGCAGAGCGCTCACTTCTCCCGATAGCAGGCGCAGATAGCCCGCATAGACCCAGCCATCCTGCCCGTTGACCGTGACGAAGACCCATTGCGCCGTTCCGTCGCGCCCTCTGGCCAGCGCGGGCACTCCTGCGGACAGTGTGCTGATGACGCGGTAACCCGTCCCCGGCCCTACGCGCAGGTTTACGTTGGCTGCGGTCTGCGCGGGGATGCCCGTGCCTTCCGGAAAGCCCCCGGCGGGCGGCGGTGAGGCTGAGTCGGCGGGGGGCGATGGTGCGTCCGCAGCAGGCGCGCCCGTCGCCGGGCGGATGGGCAGGGCCTCCAGGTCGAAGTCCGCCCGCACTTCCAGGTAATCCGACAGCGCCCAGCCCTCTGCGCCCTCAGCCGTGCGGGCGTAGAGCCACAAGCCATTGGCGGGCACGTCGTCACGCCCCAGCAGGGACAGCGCTGTCCCGCGCCCCAGTTTGGCGACGACACTGTATTCGGTGCCGGGACCGCTGCGCAGGTTCAGTTGGTCGGGGATGACGGTAGCGTCGGCCCCGCCTTGCGCTCCGACCATTGCAGTTCCGCTCAGGCTGAGGGCCATGGCCACACCGATCAGGAGGAACAGGCACCTCAAAGGGCGAACAGCCATCGCATTTTCTCCAACCTACTCACAGGACAGCCGGGTGAGTTGGGTCCTGACGAACACAACGGGATGACGTGAACCGACATCCAGGCAGGGGTAGTGTAGCACGCGGGATCGGGCGCTGCAAGGCGGGGAGACGGCGTCAGCGCTCTGTGTCGAACGACGGGGTGTTGAACCGGATATGCCCCGCCTGCTGCTCAGATCAGCAGGCGGATCACCAGCGCGGCCAGCGCAATCCAGATGACCAGGATAACCCCTGCCGCAAACCAGTTGGGCCGACGCTGAAGAGCCTGGTTGCGCGCTCTGGCCCGGCACTCCGCCATCACTGGCGCGGGGATCATGCGCAGCGCCAGTAACACTCCCAGCGGAATGAGCACCAGATCGTCCAGGTAGCCCAACAGCGGGATCGGGTCGGGGATCAGGTCAATGGGGCTGAACGCATACGCGACCACACAGGCTGCGAACAGGCGAGCGTGCCAGGGCACACGCGGGTCGCGATAGGCCAGCACCAGCGCCTCCAGCTCCATCCGGAGCTGACGTGCCCGCTCTTTCCAGTGTGCCATCATGATCGCCTGCATCCCTGTTGGTCAATCTCATGCTACACTGAGCAATTGTAGCACCGCCGTCGGAGATCGGAGCGCGTCGCATGAAGGGTTGGCGCTGGCCGTTTTACAGCCTGGTGATCGGAATCCTGCTCCTGGTCCTGCCAGGCCCGCGGCACAACCTGCTGCGTGCCCAGGGATCAGAGGCACGCCCGTTACGCTACGGCGAGACCGTCAGTGGTGTGCTCGACGACGCACACTACGAAGACCGCTGGACGTTCACCGGGCAGCGGGGCGACGTGATCCGCGTCACCATGACGCGCAGCGCAGACGTGCCAGGCGGTCTGGACGGCTATCTGCTGCTGATCGGGCCGGACGGCGCGGTGCTGGCCGAGGTAGACGACACCGGCGACGCGGTCATGCCCACCCTGGCGGGTTACGAACTGCCCGCCGATGGCGCGTATACCCTGGTCGCCACGCGCTTCGGTTTTGCCAACGGCTACTCGGTCGGCGCATACTCGCTCACCCTGGAACTGATCGGGCGGCAACTGATGACTGGAACCAGCGCCGAGGGGGGTGCGCGCTGGCTTGCACCAGGGACGTTGCCACCCGGTCTGCGCTGGCTGGCCTACAACGAGCCGGTCAACGGCAGGCTGGCCGACGACCATAGCGAGGACTGGTACATCTTCCAGGGGCGCGCGGGGGACGTGATCACGCTGCGCATGGCTGCCGCAGACGGCGCACTCGATCCGTTCCTCATCCTAACCGACGGGAGCGGCTATGAACTGGCGCGCGCCGACGACGCGCCGGACGGCTCGCGCGACGCCGTCATCGCCGACCTGCCCCTGCCCG
>DDBP01000249.1 GCA_002332795.1 Anaerolineales bacterium UBA2029
CCGGCGCGAGCAGTTCCAGGGCCGTATCGAGCGCGGCATTGTCCACTGCATCCACCCTCACCATCACCCGCTCGCCCGCCAGCCCATTGAAGACCCAGGTGACGGTCTGCCCGGCGGCGATGGGCACGCTCACCGTCTGCCCATAGGCGATTAGCGCCAGACCCGCTTGAGTGGGCGGCGGGGTAGGCGTGCTAGAGGGCAAGGGCGCGGGCGTGGGCGTCGGCGGGAGGGGGGTAGGCGGTGCCTCGCCAGACGAGACGACCGGCCAGGGCTGCTGCGCGCTGCCGGGAGTCGTCCCGTCGAGCATGGGGAGTGTGTTCACGCTGGCCGGTGCACCCCCGCGCGTGAATGACAGCGCGCTGCTGAGCACCCAGCCGGTCACGCCGCGCGCGTAGCCGAAGACGAAGCGGTTGTCCGGCGTGCGCGCCAGTGCCACGAACGGCTGCCCGGCGATGAGCGGGGCCAGCGCCGGCGCGTCCTCGGCAACGGTTTGCAGGATGGTGGTGATCTCCGGCTGCACGGTGCCGATCAGCGCGGTGCGGCGCTCGGTCAGGATCGGGTCGCCGTTCACGCGCAGGGGCAGGTAGACATAGTCGTCGAAGGCGGCAATCACTGGCAGGTTGGAGTCCACAAAGGTATACGTGGCGGGGCGCGCGCCGCCCTGTGGGTGCGTGCTATCTACCACGGCTCCCTTGAGCTGCCCGTTGACGTAGACCTCGATGTAGTCGCCGATGACCAGCACGCCCAGCGTGTTGGGCTGATCGCGCCCTGCGCGGATCGAGCTATCAATGTTCGGGCCGAGCAAGTCGGTGAATTCGCCCGCTGCCACCTTCTGCAAGGTGAGCTGTCGGTTGTGGTCTACGACGAAGAAATAGAAGTTCTCCCCATCCATCACGCGGAAGGCCATGCCGATCTGATAGTAGTTGGTGGCGCTGATCAGCGTGCCCGTCACCTGCGCGTAGTAAGCCGGATCGCCTTCCAGCAGCGGGTAGGGGAAGCTCCAGCGCAGGAAATCCAGTTCCGGCGCTTCCACGATCAGTTGCCCATCAATGATGTTGGCGAAACGCCAGTCGTTCTCGTTGGTATCGAAGCCATCCAGCACCGCCTGGCCGACTTGCAGCGGCGGGGCGGACAGGCGCAGCGTGTTCTGCGGCACAGGCGTACCGGCGGGCGCGCTGACAACCAGCGGTTGCCCGTCTACTTCGATGGAGCGTACCATCGGCAACAGCACCGTCTCGCCGAAGGAAGTGTCCAGATCGCCGGCGGGGGCCAGCACGATGAGATGCAGCCAGTCGTCCGGGGCGATCTCCACCAACCACGACCACAGGTGCGATCCCCCTTCGCGCAGATCGAGCGTCCAGGCAGGATAGACGAAGTCATCGCTGACGGCGCTCAGCCCGCTGAAGTCTGCTCCCAGGGGATGCTCGACCGCGCTCGCGGGCGACGACACGTCGCTGGTCGTCCCCGCGCTCAACAGTTGCTGCGGGCTGCCGCGCACGATGGTGATCGCCGGGTAGGCACTGGACAGGGGGCTGCCCGCCTCTACGGGTGACGCCAGGTAGGTCAGGCCAAAGTTGACGGGATCGGGCCAGGCAGACGGATACTGCCACGTCAGATTGATGGCATCCAGGCTCAGGCGACGGAACGTCGTCGGCACGAAGATCGCCGGGTCTACGCTGGCGGGCGCGGGCGTGTCGGTGAGCGTCGGCGTGGCCGTGGGCGACGGAGTGGGCGTATCGGTCGGCGCGGGCGTCGCCGTGAAGGTGGCCGTGGCGGTCGGCGTGTCCGTCGGCGTGGCCGAAGGCGTGTAGGTGGCCGTGGGCAGCACGATCACCGGCACATTCAGGTTGCCGGAGATGCGCACCGTCTCCGCCGAGACCCAGCCCGTGCCCATCACGCCGCCGATGACCACCTGATACCAGCCGCCGTCCTCGCTCACGCCGACCACGATCACTTCTTCCTCGCGGTTGAGCGTGGACACGACCTCATAGTCGAAGCCCGGTCCGCGCCGCACGTTGGCTCGTTCGGTCAGCACGGTGGCAAAGGTGGTGCGCGGCGTGGCGGTCGGGGAAGGCGTCTCGGTGGGCGGGGACGTGGGCGTGGCCGAAGGCGTGACAGTCGGTGTCTCGGTTGGCGTCTGCGTGACCGTGGCCGTCTCGGTGGCGGTGGGCAGGCCGGCGACCTTCTCGTCTTCGCCTCCGCCGCCTAGCGCCAGCAGCGCGATCACCCCAATCACCACCAGCGCGGCCAGTGCCGCTCCCCCGATCAGCCATGGGCTGCGACCGCCCCCCCTGGGAGAAGCTGAGGGGGCAGCTTCCGGCGCGGCGCGAGTCGCGGCGGCTGCCGTAGGTGGGGGCGCTTTGGGGGGCGTACGGGCGGGCATGGCGGTGGGCGGCACGGCTTCTTCGCCGAGCACGGTCGCTTCCATATCCGGCGGTGGAGCGGCCTTGCCCGCGCCACGGATGGCATTGGCGAAGTCTTCGGCCATATCCTCGGCGGACTGATAGCGGTCGTCGGGGTCCTTGGCCAGCGCGCGCAGGATCACCGCCTCCACCCGCGGGTCTATGGCCGGGTTCTTCTCGCGCGGGGGCGGTGGGGCGTCGTTGAAATGCTTGTACATCAGCGTATAGGGCGTGTCGCCCTGGAAGGGCAGTTGCCCCAACACCATCTCATAGAGCATGATGCCCAGCGCGTAAATATCCGTGCGAGCGTCCACTGGATCGCCGCGCCACTGTTCGGGGGCCATGTAGGCGGGCGTGCCCAGCACGTTACCAGTGGCGGTGAGCTTGGTCGTACCGGCCAGCATCTTGGCGATGCCGAAATCGGTCAGGTAGGCGTTGTCGCGCTCGTCGAGCAGCACGTTGTTGGGCTTGAGGTCGCGGTGCACAATGCCCTGTTCGTGGGCGAAGGTCAGCGCGCTGGCGATCTGCCCCAACATGCGCGCGGCCAGCGGCAACGGCAATGGCCCGCGCGACAGCCGGTCGTCCAGGCTGCCGCCGCGCACCAACTGCATGACAATGTAGATGTGCTTGCCCTCGCGCCCGAAGTCAATGACGGGCAGGATGTGCGGGTGTTGCAGCCGGGCGATGAGCTGCGCCTCGTGCTCGAAGCGGGCGACGAATTGCTCGTCGTCGGCCAGTTCGGGGGCCATCACCTTGACGGCGACATCGCGCTCCATTGAAGCCTGGCGGGCCAGATAAACGGTCGCCATACCGCCGCGCCCCAGCACTGAGCGAATCTGGTACTGGCCTCGCCCCAGCACCTGGTTGATGAGATCGTCGCTGGCCATGGGTCACGCTCGCAGGATGAGAAAAGGACGCCTTCATGAAGGTACTGAGAATCGCGGCAATAAGCAAGTAGCAGATGCAGGGCGGGTGCATTCGAGTCTTGGGGCGAAAGTCTTGAACTGCCTGGATGCGTGTGACCTTA
>DDBP01000136.1 GCA_002332795.1 Anaerolineales bacterium UBA2029
GTGCTGGCGACCAAGGTCTACGGCAAGATGGGCGACTGGCCCAACGAGTCGCGGCTTTCGGCGCGGCACATCAAACGGGCCTGCGAGGCCAGCCTGCGCCGCCTGCAGACCGACTGGATTGACCTCTACCAGATGCATCACATTGACCGCCACACACCCTGGGAAGAAATCTGGCAGGCGATGGAGCAACTGGTGCAGGAAGGCAAAGTGATCTACGTCGGCAGCAGCAATTTCGCCGGCTGGCACATCGCCCAGGCGCAATGCGCCGCTGCCGCGCGGCACTTCATGGGGCTGGTCTCCGAGCAGAGCCTGTACAACCTGACCGCACGTACTATCGAACTGGAAGTCATTCCGGCCTGTCAGGCGTACGGCCTGGGACTGATTCCCTGGAGTCCGCTGGCTGGTGGACTGCTGGCCGGAGCGCTGCGCAACGCCCAGGAAGGCCGCCGCACAGAGGAGCGGATACAGGAGCGCACCGAGACGCTGCGCAGTCAGCTTGAGCGCTACGAGCAATTCTGCGCCGGGCGCGGAGAGCACCCGGCCCACGTCGCCCTGGCCTGGCTGCTCCATCAACCCGCCGTCACCGCGCCGATCATCGGACCGCGCACGCTCGATCAACTCGACGGCAGTCTGCGCGCGCTGGAAATCAAATTCTCGCCCGAAGAACTGAAAGCTCTCGACGAAATCTGGCCAGGGCCAGGCGGGCCAGCCCCCGAAGCCTACGCCTGGTGATCGCGCTATGAATCAACAGGGGCAGGCCGGACTCTCCCGCCTGCCCCCTGGTTGACCGATCTCGGCTGCCAGCAAGGCCGTCACCGGCACGATACCTGCTCGCCGGGCTTCTCATTGACGGCCTCTTGAGCGGTCTGGCGCTGACGTTCGCGGCGCTCTTCTCGCAACATCACCAGCACCAGCCCTCCCACGCCCAGCACCACGCAGCTATCGGCCACGTTGAACACTGGCCAGTACGACACGTCGAAGAAGTCCACCACGTACCCCAGGCGCAGCCGGTCGAGCGCGTTGCCGAGCGCCCCGCCCAGTTGCAGCCCCAGCGCCACCCGAATCAGCCAGGCATCCGCCGGAATCTGGCGATAATAGTAGAGGATGATGGCCGAGACGATGACAGCGATCCCCAGGAAGAGGAAGCCACCCTGCGGGAACAGGCCGAATGCCGCACCGGTGTTACGCACGTGCGTGAAGCGGAAGACATCTTCCAGCGCCTTCACCGGTGCCCAGGAATCATACAGGGGCAGATGCGCAGCGACGTAGGCTTTGCTGACCTGATCCGCCAGCAACACCAGCCCGACGACGCTCACCAGCAAGAGCCAGTGCCGCGCGGAATGCCACAGCGCCCCGGAAGCCCCCCGCCGCATCACAACCTCGCCTGATAGTCGCGCGTTTCGGCACAGTCCAGGCACAACGTAGTGTAGGGAATCGCTTCCAGGCGGGCGATGTCTATTTCCTGGCCGCACTGTTCGCAAATTCCATACGTGCCATGGTCATAGCGAGCCAGCGCCTCCTCCACCTGGCGTAGACGGGCGCGCGCTGCCTGCAACGCAGAGGCGCTCACCGTCTGCTCGTAGAAGGCGGAAGCGTGCTCGGCCTGATGATTGCTGTAGCCGCTGCCCTCCACGTCCAGCACGTTGGCGCTCTCCAACTGCGCCACCTTGTGCCGATAGTCCTCGCGGAGTTCGAGCAGCACGGTGTACAACTCTTCTTTGGTGGTAGTCATACCACGGCAGCCTCGAAGACTCGTCGAACTCGTTCGCTTTGCGCTCGATTCTAGCCCCGCCCGTCCTCAGGAGCAAACGGACGGAAGACGGGGAAGCCGTCTCCCGTCCGTTCTCTTGAGCGGTCAGCGCTTCAGCACGCCGACGGTCACCGTCTCGCCGTCGAAGCTGAATTCTGCCCGGAAAGCCCCTGTGGGCGGTTCACCCTCAGTCAGCGCATCCGCCAGCGTCTCGCGCTGAATCGTCTCGGCGAAGCGCTGCACAGCCTGACGCAGGCGCTCGCTGGCCCGATAGCTGATGGCAATGCGATCGTTCAGCGCAAAGTCGGCTTCCTTGCGCAACATCTGCACCCGCCGCACGAACTCGCGCATCAACCCCTCCTGGATCAGGTCGTCGTTGAGCGTGGTCGCCAGGGCCACCAGATAGCCGTAGTCCTCGGCCACCGCATAGCCCTCGGCGGCGGAGCGGATCACCTCGCACTGCTCCGGCGTCACCGTGTAGCTCTGACCGTCCACCTGCACCTGAATCGCTTCGCCCGCCAGCAGCGCCCTGGCCCAGCGCGTCACATCCGCCGGATCACCTTCGCGCAGAGCACGCTGTACCTTGGGAAAATCGCCCTTGAGGGCGCGCCCCAGGACCTGCGGCAGCGGATTGAGCCGATAGGTCACCATGTCGTCCGCCGAATTGGCCACCCTGACCGTCTTGACGTTCAGTTCCTCGGCGATAGTGCTCGCCAGTTCGCGCACGACCTGCTGCTCGCCGCTATAACGCACCACGAATACAGCTTCCGG
>DDBP01000215.1 GCA_002332795.1 Anaerolineales bacterium UBA2029
GCTGGCGACCATCGCCGTGCGCTAAACGTTCGTCAGCTTGCGTGCGACGGGTTATACTTCGCTGCGGTTACCCGGTCACGTCCCTGCGGAAGAGCCTTATGTCAGACCTGCGTCCCGACTCATCGCGCGTCCTCGATTTTCTCGTCGAGTTGCTGAACACACCAAGCCCTACCGGTTACTGTGCAGCAGCGATCGCCTGCGTCGAGCGAGCCTTCGCCGCCCTGGACATCCCCGATCTGACCTTTGAGCACACGCTTAAGGGCGCGCTGATCATTCGCTGGCCCGGCGAGCGGCACGATGCGCCGCGTGGCCTGACCGCTCACGTGGACACGCTCGGCCTGATGGTCAAAGAGATCAAGTCCAACGGGCGCCTGAAGCTGACGCAGATCGGGCACTTCATGTGGAACGCGGTGGAGTTCGAGGGAGTGACCGTTCACACGGCGGGCGGACAACGCTACCGCGGCACCGTCGTGCCCCTGCATGCCAGCGTTCACATCAGCCGCAAAGGCAGCGAGGAGAAGCGCACCGAGGAGACCATGGAAGTGCGCCTCGACGCCCGCGTCCAGAGCGCCGCGGACACGCGGGCTTTGGGCATCGAAGTAGGCGACTTCGTCTCCATTGACCCGCGCGTCGAGCTGACCGACACAGGCTTCATCCGCTCGCGTCACCTGGACGACAAGGCGGGCGTAGCGGCTATCTACGGAGCCTTCCTGGGACTGCGTCAGGCCGGGTTGCGCCCGTCGCAGACCGTCACTGTGCTCATCGCCACTTATGAAGAGGCCGGGCACGGCGGCGCTGCCGGATTCCCCACCGACCTGCACGAACTCGTCGCCGTAGACATGGCCGCCGTGGGAGAGGGCCAGAATTCCGATGAGTTCAGCGTGGGCATTTGCGCCAAAGATGCGCGCGGGCCGTATCACGTCGGTCTGACGCAAAGGCTATGTGCGCTGGCCCGTCAGGCGGACATCCCCCACAAAGTGGACGTGTATCCGTACTACAGTTCCGACGGCGAAGCGTACTGGTTCAGCGGCGGTCAGGCTCAGGTCGCGCTGATCGGGCCGGGTGTAGATGCTTCGCACGCCTATGAGCGCACGCACCAGGACAGCATTCTGCACTGTGCTCACCTGCTGGCCCACTATCTGCGCTCTTGAGGAACAGAGAGGAGAACGACATGCCAGTACGGGGCGTACTGTTCGACATGGGTGGCACGTTGCTTCACTACAGCGCTCCCGGAGCCAACTGGGAAGATACCGAGAAGATTGGCGCGTCGGGCGTTTATGCTTTGTTGCAGGAAGCCGGTTATGACCTGCCTCCTCAGGAGCAGGCGTTGGCTCAGGCATGGCATCACGCCCGCGAGATATGGGCAGCCATCGTGGCGCAGGGCCGACAGGTGCGAAATTTCCGCATCGAGCAGCAGATCGAGCAGATGGTCGCCCGGTGGAACGTCCCTGACCTGCCCCCGCCCCTGATTCAGCGCGCTGCCCATGCGTATATGTCTGCCATTCAGGCTCACGTGCGACCGCTGGACGGCGCAGCCGAAACGCTGGCCGCCCTGCGCGAGCAGGGATTGCGCGTTGGTCTGATCTCCAACACGCACTGGCCAGGGCGCTATCACGTCGCTGACCTGGAACGCTTCGCCCTGTTGCCGCACCTGGAGCATCTGGTATTCTCCGCCGACGTGTCCGCCTGGAAGCCGGGGGAACAGATATTCGCGCTGGGTCTGGAAGCGCTCGGACTGACGCCGGACGAAGCAGTCTATGTGGGCGATACGCTGTATTTCGACGTGTGGGGCGCGCAGGGCGCAGGGTTGCGGGCTGTGTGGATCGAACAGCCTCACCGCTGGTTGCCGGACGGTCTGGAGGTGACGCCCGACGCAACCGTCCGCACCCTGCCCGAACTGCCGCAACTCGTGCGCCGCTGGATGTGAGGCCCTGCGCCGCGAAGGATAGCCGCTGATGCCACAGACCACACTCCCGCACAAGCGCCCGTCGCCCCTTGCCACGAACGTCCGCCTGCGCGGCTGGCTGATCGTGTCTGGGCTGCTGCTGATGGTGATCGGAGCCGTGGCGCTCTACTACCTGCTGCGTCCCCTGGACGCACCCATTCCGGCGGGCGCGGGGAGCCATTATCAGGGGCTGGAACAGGGCTACACCGCACAAGGTTTTCCGCGGCTGGGTCGCGCCGACGCGCCGGTGCTGATCGAGGAGTTCTCCAGTTACGCCTGCCCCCATTGCCGCGAGTTCCACGAAGGGCGCTTCGTCACGCTGCTGGATGCCATCACCGCCGGGCGAGTGCAGTTTGTCTTCATCCCCATCTCGAACATTGGCTGGGGGGCCGGCGACGCCGCGAAGGCGGCACTCTGCGCCGGCGAACAGGGGCAGTTCTGGACGATGACCGATGTGCTGTTCGACTGGCAACGACGCTTCCTCACCTCGACGTTCGACACGCGCCGCCTTCGTAAGGGAGCGCAGGCGCTGGGCCTGGATATGGACGCTTTCGATGCCTGCCTGAAGAGCGATGGTGTGCAGCTTGTGCTGGAACAGGCCCGCCAGGAATTCACGCGCCGCGGATTGACTGGCACTCCCAGCTTCTTCATCAACGGACAAAAAGTTCAGGATTATCGCGAGCTGGACGCACTGGTTTCGCCACAAGGAGATGACAGCACCGCGCCATGACCGACCTGACGACACCTATCATTGTGGACGGGCATCTGGACATCGCCTGGAATTACTTCAACAACCGCCGCGATTTCCGGCAGAGCGCCTGGGCACGCCGCCGCCAGGAGACTGATCCTGTCTTCCTGCAGCGCTACGGACACAGCATGGTCGGCCTGCCGGAACTGCTGGTGGGGCGTGTGGCAGTGGTTTGCGCCTCCATCTTCGTAGCCCCTGCCTGGAGCAAGACGTATCCCGACGAGCAGGTCCTCTACACCTCTCCCGAAGAAGCTCATCGTTGGGGCAAACAGCAGCTTGCCTACTATCACCGCCTGGCCGAAGAAGACCCGCGCCTGTGCCTGATCCTGACCCAGGCCGACCTGAATGCTGTGCTTGACACCTGGCGTGACAGCAATGACGTGACCGAGCACCGTCTGGGGCTGATCATCGGCATGGAAGGGGCCGATCCCATCCTGGAACCAGCGCAGCTCGAAGAATGGTACGCCGAAGGGCTGCGCGTCGTCGGCCCGGCCTGGACACAGACGCGCTACAGCGGAGGCACCAAAGCGCCCGGCCCATTGACTGACCTGGGCCGCGCCTTGCTGGAAGTCATGGCCGACCTGCATATGGTGCTCGACCTGGCGCATATGGCCCCCGAAGCGTGCCTGGAAGCGCTCGATCGCTATGACGGCCCGCTCTTCGCCAGCCATGCCAACCCGCTGCGCTTCCGGCCCGACCGCCCCGACCGCAACCTGTCCGACGACCTGATCCGCCGCATTGCCGAGCGCGACGGCGCGGTCGGGATCATGCCGTACAATCTGTTCCTGCTGCCCGACTGGCGTCCCGGCGAGCGTAAAGACGCGGCCAGCATGGATCACGTGATCGCCGCGATCGATCACGTCTGTCAGATCACCGGCAGCGCCCGTCACGTGGGTATCGGCAGTGACTTCGACGGCAGTTTCGGCGCGGCTTCGACGCCCGCTGAGTTCGAGACATCCGCCGATCTATGGGCCATCGGTCAGGCGCTGGCGGCGTGCGGCTACACACCCGCCGATGTCGGGGCGATCCTGGGCGGGAATTTCTTGCGCATCCTGCGGGCCGGGTTGCCGGCCTGACGGCGAGGGGTCATGCAACGCTATAGCGAGATCAGCATCACCGTCGGCGCGCTGGGGATTGTCATCACCCTCATCGGCCTGTTCCCAGGCATTGTGGGCCTGGAAGCTGCAGCAGGCGTAGGGGTGTTGCAGGTGCTGGTCATCCTGCTGGGTTTTAGCATCCTGTTTGCCAGCGCCTTTTTCTTCGTGAAGAAGGCGTTCTACGACGGGCAACCCGCGACCCTGGCCCAGGAGATCGGCGTCCGCCTGACGCTCACCGGCCTGCTGATCGCCGGAGCCGCCGGTCTGGCCGATGTGCTGGGCTTCGGCAGCCATCCTTCCACCCCCTCAACGCGCCCTTTCCTGGGCCGGCTGCAGGCAATTGTCTTCATCGGTGGAATTCTGCTTGCATCATCGGGCGTGCTGGTCTACGCCCTGTTCGGCCCACCCCCTCCCCCCGATGGCGAAGACGCGCCAGAGAACGGGAACACATTTCCCCCGCCATGAGAGGTACAGCGTCAACGCCTGAAGGTGTAGAGCACTGCCGCGCCCATGATCGCTGCATCGGCGATCATCCACAGCAACGCCCAGCCCGCCGCCGGTCCGCCCACCTGCTCGGCCATCGCACTGGCATCGTTGAGCGGCAGCAGAGTGCCGGGCATGGTGACGATGCGCAGCAACACCCAGGCATCGCTGATGGCCTGCAGACCGGTCAGGAAAGCCAGGAAGCTCAGCACGAGCAACACTACGTCGCGCCGCGCCCGCAGGCCCAGTGCCACCAGCGCCAGCGCGCTGCCCAGCCCTACCAGGAGCGTCAACAGCGAGCCGTCGCCGGCGAAACGGGCGAACATCATTCCGGCCAGCGCTGCCAGGCCAGCCCCGGCCAGCCGCCCGCGGTCAGTTTCGCGGGTGAGGATCAGGTAGACCGCCAGCAGCCCCACCGCACCGACCAGGGCAAGCTGCAGTGCCGACAGGTCCGCCGGGCGCAGTCCGGCATATCCCAGGCTGAGTATCCCCAGGAAGATGCCCAGCCCCACCGCCACACGCCCTGGCTGCTGCACCCGGTGTGTCAACACCAGCAGGCCCGCGCCAAAGAGCGCTGCGCCCAGGTAACCGGCCTGAATGACCACAAAGGGCATCCCTCCACGGGTATAGGCCAGCCCCGCACCGCCTCGCGTCACTTCGAAACGCAGGAAATCGCCGCCCGTCAGTTCCGCCGCCAGACCATGCCCCAGTTCGTGGATCATCGTCACGAACAGGCGAAAGGGCAGCATGAGCCAGTAAAGACCCTCGACCTGCCAGCAGATTAGCGCTACCATGAACGCCGCCAGTGCCAGCGCCAGATCGCGTTGTCTGCGGCGTGCTGCAACATTCGCTTTCATCGCCCGCTCTCGTTCAAAGGTCCCCTCAAGGGATGGAAAGGATAGGCCCGATGCCAGACTCCTCAACGACTCCTGAAGCGCTGCGTTTCGGCACAGTCGGCAGCCCCTCGACGACACCTCAGCCGGGCACGCCCGCCGCCGTCGCCTACTCGCGACTGCTCGGCCTGGATCATCTGGAAATCGCCTGGGTGCAGAGCGTGCGCGTCTCCGACGACACCTGCGCGGCTATCAAGGCCGCGGCGCAGGAGCACCGGCTCACGCTCAGCATTCACGCCCCCTACTATATCAACCTGAACAGTCAGACGCCCGAACTCATGCGCAAGAGCGACGAGCGGTTGCTGGCCGCTGCTCGCAAGGGCTATCTGGCCGGTGCGCGCGACATCGTCTTTCACCCTGGCTCCTATCACGACCAACCTCCTGCACAGGTTTACGAGCGCGTCGCCCAAAAGTTGCGGGAACTGCGAGCCATCCTTGACGCGGAAGGTGTAGAGGTAACCCTGCGACCGGAGACGATGGGCAAACCCGCCATGTTTGGCTCACTCGACGAGGTGCTGCAACTGAGCCGCGATATTCCCGGCGTGTTGCCCTGTATAGATTTCGCGCACCTGCACGCCCGCACCGGTCGGTTCAACAGCTACGAGGAATTCATGAGCATTCTGGACGCCGTCGAGGCGGCGCTGGGCCAGCGCGGGCTGCA
>DDBP01000269.1:0-5920 GCA_002332795.1 Anaerolineales bacterium UBA2029
CGCGCGGCGGGCGAAGGGGCAGCTTCCCCTCGTCCCGCGACGCAGTCGCGAGGGAGAGGGGATTGAGGGGTGAGGGCCAGATACAGCGCGAAAGTTCATAACAGCCTCTAGACTGGAGAGAGAGGGCAGCGAGGCGTGCCAGCGCCGAGCGGGGGTGAGGTAAACTGGAGCGCGGCAACTGCCTGACCCATTTTGTACACACCCCCGCAAGCAGCGCTCTTGTCACTCTATCCGCCGCGCGTTAGAGTTGGGAACAGAGCACACAGCCAAGAGCGAAAGGACGCTGCCATGCGCCGCCGTCGTCTGTTCCCTCTGAGCGCCCTCATGGCCCTGATCGGGCTGGGGTTGGGCTTCGCCGCCGGCTTGTGGCTGAGCCTGCCCAACGGCATCAGCCTGTCGCAGGAAGTCACGCCCGTGCCCCCACCGACCCTGGCTCCACCGCCCGCCGACGCCCTCTCCGTCCTGGACGCCCAGGAGACCGTGGTCAGCTACATCTACGAGAACGCCGGGCCGTCGGTGGTGCACATCACCAGCCGCACGCAGGTATGGGACTTCTGGCGCGGCGTGGTGCCGCAGGAAGGCACCGGCTCCGGCTTCCTCTACGATGCGCAGGGGCACATCGTCACCAACAATCACGTCATCGAGAATGCGCAGGAGATCGAAGTCGTGCTGGCCGACGGCACGGTGTTGCCCGCCGAAGTCGTGGGCACCGACGCCTACTACGACCTGGCCGTGCTGCGTGTTGACCCGGCGCAGGTGCACGCTGCGCCGTTGCCGCTGGGCAGCGCCGACTCGCTGCGGGTGGGGCAACTGGTGCTGGCCATCGGCAACCCCTTTGGGCTGGATCGCACGCTGACCACTGGCGTGATCAGCGCGCTCGACCGCACCATCGAGTCCGAGAGCGGCTCGGTCATCGGCAACGCCATTCAGACCGACGCGGCGATCAACCCCGGCAACTCCGGCGGGCCGCTGCTCAACTCGCGCGGGGAAGTGATCGGTGTCAACACGGCCATTCAGTCTCCATCGGGCGGCTCGGTGGGGATTGGCTTCGCCGTGCCGATCAGCGCGGTGCAGCGCGTCGTGCCCGACCTGATCGCCTATGGCCGCTACCGTCATCCGTCGTTGCGGATACAGGTGCGCGAACTGGGCTACGAGGTGCGTCCGGCGGCGAACGGCCCGCAGCGCGGCCTGCTGATCGTGGCGCTCGATCCCAATGGCCCGGCAGGGCAGGCTGGTCTGCAGGCCGCCGAAGTCCGGCGACAGGGCTTCAGCACGGTTTTCGTTGGTGGGGACATCATCCTGGCCATCAACGGCCAGGAAGTGCACACGCGCGACGACCTGACGCTCTACCTGGAGAAAAACACCCTGCCCGGCGACACCGTCACGCTGACGGTGAGTAACGTCTCCGGCGAGACGCGCGACGTGACGGTGACCGTCGGCGAAAGCTGAGCGGGGAAAGACCCGTACGCACAGTCACTCACGCACCGGCTGCCGCCGGTTCTGCTGTCATGACGACCCGAATCAATTCGGGCACGAACGTCTGGGCATTGAGGATTTCCAGTAGCACTGGCTCTCCCTGAGCAGTCAGGTGCAGGATGATCTGCCCGACCTGCTCGGCATGGTCAATTTGCTTCTGCGGAGCAAACCAGATCATCAGCACGTCGTCTTCGCGGTCATAACGCATCTCAAGGCTCATAGCGGCTCCTTCTGGCTGGGTAGAAGGTCACGATACGGATTTCGGACTCATCCTCAACAAACACCACACGCAGCACATGGCGGTCGCTGATCGCTTTTTGGCAACCGGGGGCTTGGCAATGCGATCCACACTTTCCGGATCATTGACAGTATCCAACACCTGCGCCATTGTGACTGTGAAGCCTGCACGAGCCAGGTCGGCGAACTTCTGTTGAGCATGGCGGGTAAAGCGAACGGGTTTCGCCATATCTGCGCCATTTCAGAGTGATGAATGCGCTACCGTTCGGCAATTGGCCTCGCCAGCCGGTGTGTTATCGAAACTGGCATGGTCTATCCTCAAGTATACTGGATTTATCCCGCCTCTTGTCCAACCCAGACCTCCAAAATCCCCTGCGACTTCGGATCTTTCACCGCCGGCGAGACGCGCGACGTGACGGTGACCGTCGGCGAAAGCTGAGCAGAGGGCAAGTGCCCAGAGACCAGACTTCCGAAGTCTCGGAAGACTTCGGAAGTCTTTTGGCGGGAGCGCGCCCCACACTGAGAGAGGGAAGCCGCGCGGCTTTCCCCTGCTATTCACGCAGGGTTCAGTTCCACACGGCAATGGCCGTGCACGAGAAACTCATGGTCACCACGATGTTCGGGTTCGTCCCGGTAGCCCCTGGGCAGGTACCCGTCCAGCTCATACGGTACGGCGGATAGGCAGAGAGCGGCACCTGCGTCCCTGGTGAATACCCGCCATCCGGGCAGCCTGGTTTCCTCCCGATCGTGATGTAGGCCTGCATACCGGCTGGCGAGAAAACCTGGGTGGTGAGATAGAAGCACTGACCACCAGGAGGCGGCGGCGCGCACGTCTTGGGATCCCACAGGCACTGCCCGTCGGGCGAGAGCACGCACTCATTGGCCGGATGACCGCAGGTTGTGCACGAGCCGCACGGCCCCCAGCCAGGAGGCGGGGTCGGCCCACCGCCGGGTTGACCAGGCGTCGGCCCACCGTAGATAATCGGCGGCACCTCAGACTGCGGCACGCCCGCGCAATTGCCCACCTCTTCGACCTCTTCCTCCGCCACCCACAGCGACAGCGCCATTTCGCCGCCCGGAATCTGGTTCTTGTCCAGCTCCCACCAGATTTTGCCTTCCGCATCGAGCGCCTGACCGATCACGGTGAAGTCCTGGTTGGCGGGCAGGAAGGCGAACGCACTGCGGTTCACGCCCGGCCCCACGCGCACCCGCGCGAACAGTTCCCACTGGGTGCGCACCAGGCACACCGACGGCAACGGCTGGAACACTGGTCGCCAGTCCGGATCGTAGTTCTCGGACTCCTCGTCGGTCAGGCGGAACAGGTAGCGTGCCTCGCTGTCCATCACGAACAGGTTGGCGTAGCCGCTGCGCCCAGACATGAAGGCGATCCACCCGCCATCCGGCGACCAGTCGGTGCTGGTCAGGCGATCGCTTTCGGGCGTCAGGCGACGGATGTCCGTTGCCTCGCGGGTCATGCGGTAGATATCCGCCTGCCCGTCGCGCTCCGAGGTGAAGGTGAGCAGCAGGCTGTTCGGTGCCCAGGCCGGGTACCAGCCGTTCGCGCCGAACAGGTCGGGCGTCAGACGGCGCTGATCGCCCCCGTCCGCGTTCATGACGTAGACTTCCGCCGCCCCAGCCCGCGCCGTGACGAAGGCGATCTGCCGTCCGTCTGGCGACCAGGCCGGTTGCGTGTCAGTCGCCGGGTCGGTGGTCAGGCGCTGCACGTTGCTGCCGTCGGCGTTCATCACGTAGATGTCCGGGTTGCCGTCGCGGTCGGACACGAACGCCAGCCGCGTCCCGTCCGGCGACCAGGCCGGCTCGCTATCCGACGCCGGATGGTTGGTGAGGCGCTGCACCCCGCTGCCGTCCGGGTTCATCAGGTAGATTTCCAGGTTGCCGTCGCGGGCGGAATGAAAGGCCAGCCGCGAGCCATCCGGCGACCAGGCCGGAGCGCCGTCGAGCGCCGATTGGTCGGTCAGGCGGCGCGGGTTGGTGCCGTCGGCGTTGATGACGTAGATTTCCGGGTTGCCGTCGCGCTCGGAGGTGAAGGCGACCTCCCATTCGTTGACCGGCGGGGAGAAGAAGGCGATCTTGCCCGTCTCGAAGACGGTCACTTCGGTACCCTGGCCGGTCGCTGCCAGCAGGATGCCGTTGGCGTCAGCGATTTGCAATGATTCCACGTTGAAAGCCGCCGTGCCAGGGATCAGCCCGCCCACCTCCAGCGAGAAAAGCAGATCGTCGGTGCCAGGCGGGGTACCCATCGCCTCGAACGACAAACGCACTTCGCCCGCCGCGTTGTCCACCTGCTTCTGCTTCTCGAAGACCTGCGGCCCCAGGTATGGGCCGATGGAGGCGCTCCACACGCGCACCACCGCGCGGTCGAAGCGCAGCACGATGTCGAAGCTCATGCAACTGCCCGCCGGGCAGGCGATGCGCCCTTCGACGACCGCGGTCTCCGCCACGCCCACTTCGGCGGGGAAGAGCGTCAGAGTCACGCCGCCCTGCGCGCGGCTCGGCCCCGCTGCGCCCGCCAGCAATGAGAGGGCGAAGACCAGCCCCCATAATAGAGACAGAATATGCCTGCGTCGCATTTCTGCAATTCCTCCCTGTGCTAAACGAACGTTTTCCTCCAGTAACATCATATCACATATGGTGATAAAAAGTGCGCAAAAAGGGATAAAAAAATCAGCTATCAGCTATCAGCCGTCAGCAGAGGGTACTGTCCAGGCCATCTGTTCTTGCTGATCGCTGAAAGCTGACGGCTGATGGCCAGGCCGGATGGCCGGTACTACTTGCACCACCCGCGGCGCTGTGCTACAGTCCGCACCGGAAGATGGGGTTTACCACTCAGTGTGTGTTCACGAGGGCACTGCACATGACTATTCGCTTTGGCACCGATGGCTGGCGTGCGGTCATCGCCGAGACGTTCACTTTCGGTAATCTGCGGCGCGTGGCGCAGGCCGTGGCCGACTACATCACCAAGGAAGTCGCCGCCAACGGGACGCAGTCGTCACCGCCGGAGATGGTCGTCGGCTTCGATACGCGCTTCCTTTCCGACCGTTTCGCCATCGAGACGGCGCGGGTGCTGGCCGCCAACGGCATCGTCACCTGGCTGGCGCGCACCGACGCCCCTACCCCCGCCATCAGCTACAACATCGTGCACAAGAAAGCGATAGCGGGCGTGGTGATCACCGCCTCGCACAACCCGCCGCGCTACAATGGCTTCAAGCTGAAGGCGTCCTACGGCGGCTCGGCGTTGCCGGAACAGTGCGCCGAGGTCGAGCGTTTCCTGGAACTGGCACAACGCGAAGGGCGCGGCCCCAACCTGATGGACTACGAACGGGCCATCGAGGAAGGGTTGATCCGTCGCTTCAACCCCACCAACACCTACTATGAACACCTGGAAACGCTGGTGGACATTGACAAGATTTCGCAGGGCGAGCTGACCATCGTCGCCGATCCCATGTATGGCTCCGGGCGCACGGCGATCCGCGCCATTCTGTCGCGCACGCGCTGCAAGGTGCACGAGATTCGCGGCGAAATGAACCCCGGCTTCGGCGGCATTCACCCGGAACCGATCCGCAAATACCTGGACATGATGGCGGCGACGATCAATTCGGTGCACGCCGACGTAGGCATCGCCACCGACGGCGACGCCGATCGCGTGGGCGCGATGGACGGCGACGGCAACTTCATAGATCCGCATACCATCATGTCGCTGGCGCTGCGCTACCTGGCAGAGCGGCGCGGCTGGCGCGGCGATGTGGTCAAGACGGTGAGCACGACCATGATGATCAACCGCATCGCCGCTCGCTATGGTCTGACGGTGCACGAGACGCCCGTCGGCTTCAATCACATCGCCGATCACATGCTGCACGGTGACGTGCTGATCGGCGGCGAGGAGTCCGGCGGGATGAGCATCAAGGGTCACATTCCCGAAGGCGACGGGATTCTCATGGGGCTGCTGCTGCTGGAGATCATGGCCGACGCCAAAGCGCCGCTCAAGGAGATCGTCGCCGACCTGCAGCGCGAATTCGGCCCGACCTGCTACGACCGCACCGACTTCGCCCTGAAGAAGCCCGTCCCCAAGAAGGAGATGGTCGAGCGGCTGCACGCTGCCGCGCCCGCGACCATGGCCGGTGAGACAGTGCGCCAGGTGCTGACCTTCGACGGGATCAAGTTCGTGCTGGCCGACGATAGCTGGCTG
>DDBP01000269.1:6014-6237 GCA_002332795.1 Anaerolineales bacterium UBA2029
TGGCCGACGATAGCTGGCTGCTGATCCGTCCCAGCGGCACCGAGCCGGTGTTGCGCGTCTACGCGGAGGCGCGCGACGCGGAGATGGTCAAGGCGCTGCTGGCTGCGGGCCGGGCCATGGCCGGTCTGGACGAATGACACCATAAGACTTCCGAAGTCTCGCCAGACTTCGGAAGTCTCTGTGCCGTGCAGGGGCGGGAGCAAACAGGGCTAGAGCAAGCGTT
>DDBP01000095.1 GCA_002332795.1 Anaerolineales bacterium UBA2029
GGACAGGGCCAAAGCAAGCGTTAAGGCTGGCTTGCTTGATTCACCTCCCCCCAGCCTCGCTGCGCTCGGCTCGCCCCCCTCTCCAGCCTAGATGTATAGACTGGAGAGGGGGCAGGGAGGCGCGCCAGCGCCGAGTGGGGGTGAGGTAAAGTTAAGGACAGCCTCCTGTTCATGATGCGCTCAATGGCTGCCCGCCTCCTTCTCCCGCGCGGCGGGCTGAGGGGGTGTGTCCAGGCAAACAGGCGGCTTCTCCCAACTTCAGACTCCAGACCCTAGACTCTAGTCTCCAGACTCCTCAGGTGTGTCCAGGCAATCCCCCGCCCCGCGACGCCAGTCGCCAGGGAAAGGGGTGCAAGGGGTGAGGGCAAGACAGCGCGCGGCAAACTGCCTGACACATGTTGCACGCACCCCGTGCGCTGGCAGCGCAGCCCAAAAACGAGTACAACAATCGCAGTCCACCGTGCCTATGGTCGCCGGGCAGCCCGCCAGCAGATAGCGGTCACGCTGCTGCTGGCTGAGCGCTGACGGCTGATAGCTTCTTCAGAGGAGAGACCCATGCCCACCGCTGACGAGTTGAAAGACAAAGGCGTCGCCGAGTACCTGCGCGGCGATTACGAAATGGCCGCCGAAACGTTCCGTCAGGCCATCGCCGGCTATCAGGCAGCCGGTGTGCCCGACATGGTGGCGGAGATGCAGGTCAACCTGGGCCTGACGTTGCACTCCCTGGGCCAGCACGACGAAGCGCTCCAGCAGATGGCTCAGGGGCACGCCGTGTTCGCGCAAATGGGCGATCAGCGCCGCACGGCTCAGGCCCTGGGCAACATGGCCCGCGTCTACGCGGCCCAGGGCAACAGCGAACAGGCATTGACCAACTACCGCGAGGCAGCCGCCATCTTCCAGGAACTGGGCGACGAGGAAAACTACGGGCAGACAGTGCTGGCCATCGCCGACCTGGAACTGCGCAGCGGGCAGATCATGAAGGCGGCGGCTACCTATGAAGTGGGGCTGGAATACATCAAGCACCCCAACGCCCGCCAGAAGCTGATGAAGAAACTGTTGAGCCTGCGCAACCGCTTCGGCGGAGGGGGATTGCCACCGCGCCAGGACACCGACTCCAGCCAGAGATGAACGCGCCCGATCCGGCCTCGTCGGATTGGCCGCCAGACGAGACGATCCTCACCCCGCCTGCCACACAGGCCCGCCTCCGCGCGCCCCGCTGGTGGCGGGCGGGAGTGTACGCCTCGCTGACAGCGTCGCTGCTGGCGCTGATCGGCGGGCTGGTCACGCTCTGGTGGTGGCAGGGACAACAGCGCGAGATCGCCCTGGATGCCACCGTCTACAGCCCGCCACTGGGCGTGCACCTGTCCTACCCGCACGACTGGCACCTGACGACCGGTCACCTGGCCCTGCTTTCCACCGACGCCGCCCCGACGGTGCTGCTGTCCGACCGCGCCGTGCGGGCCGGTGGCCCCTATGGGGCAGCGCGCCTGGTCATCGCCTGGCAGCGCATTGATCCGGTCAGCGTCTTTCGCGTCCCGCGCGGCTGCCAGGGGCATCTCTATGCCGGGCCGCAGAGCACGTTTCGCTGTATGGAACGCCAGGGCTGGCTCACGCCCGCGTACAGCGCGTTCGATACGGCGCACTTCTGGGGAGTCCGGCTGACGGGGTCGCTGCCGCCGACGCGCGCTTCGTACCCGATGATTGTCCTCGGCAGCGGCGAGCGTGAGTGGCTGGTCGCCTTCATCGTGCACTGGGACGGCTTTGCCGGCGCGCGGACGTTGCTGGCGCGTCTGGCGTTGGCCGTCCATCCCTGAGCACAACTTTCGAGCAATTCCGTGACAATTCCTGACATCACCTTAACGGTTGACCTGCGCCCCCGTGTTACACTGAGGATGAGGGAAGGCATGTGCCAGCCGGTGGTGTGCGATGAACGGCCATCAGGTTGCCTGCACCGTCGGGCCATACGAATTGCTCGACCGCCTGGGCAGCGGAGGCATGGGCCATGTCTACCGCGCCCGTCTGCCCGGTGAAGGGCCGGCGGCGCTGGCGATCAAGGTTGTGCCTCTGCAATCGTCGGCGCAGCGCGCCGCGCAACGGCAGCGCTTCCTGCGCGAAGCGCAGACCGCCACCCGCCTGCGTCATCCGCACATCCTGCCCGTCTACGATTACGGCGAGAGCAACGGGCAACTCTACCTGGTGATGAAGCTGGTCGAAGGCGGGACGCTGGCCGACCGCATCGCGCAAGGGCCGCTGCCCCTCGGTGACGTGGCCGCCATCCTCACACAGATCGCTGGAGCGCTCGACTACGCGCACGCACGCGGCGTCATTCACCGCGACATCAAACCGCAGAACATCCTCTTCGACCGGGGCGGGGACGCCTACCTGTCCGACTTTGGGGTGGCGCAGCACGACCCGCGCGTGGGCGCGGGCGGCAGCAGTTTCATCGGCACGGCAGCCTATGCCTCGCCCGAACAGTGCCGCGGCGAAGAACTCACCTCAGCCTCCGATCTCTACGCCCTGGGCGTGGTGACGTTCGAAATGCTGACCGGTACGTTGCCTTTTCAGGGCATGACCGCTCTGGCGATGATGCATCAACACCTGCATCAGCCGCCGCCCGATCCCTGTACTTTGCGGCCAGACTTACCCCCCGCGACCGGCGAGGTCGTGCAGCGCGTGCTGGCGAAGCGCCCATCGGCCCGCTACCGCTCGGCGGCGTCGTTCAGTGGTGCGCTCAGTCGCGCTCTCTACAGTCCGGCTACTCCAGCCCCTCTCCTGCCCTCGAAGAGCGTCCCCGCCGCGCCGCTGGCGGATACCACGCCGGCGCGCCCGGCTTCGCTCCCGCCTGCCCCCTCCCCCACTGCAAACCGCAGGCAGCGTCGGCAAAAGCTGATGCTGAGCGCGGCCCTCGCCCTGCTGACCCTGGCGACCATCGCGGCCCTGCTGCTCACCCTGCTGTGAGCACTGGCGCGAGAGCCTGGTCGCCGGAATGCTGGGAGTCGGGTGCGTGCAAAATGTGTCAGGCAGTTGGTCACGCTTCAGTTTACCTCACCCCCACTCGGCGCTGACGCGC
>DDBP01000098.1 GCA_002332795.1 Anaerolineales bacterium UBA2029
ACTGAAAACTGAAAACTGACCACTTAAGCCCTGTCCGCCCCTGAAGTCGCGAGGGAGAGGGGATTTCGGGGTGAGGGGAGGATAGCTCATAGCAGCCAGGACTGAGGATCGTCTGGCAGAACAACGGGGCAGCGACGCAGGCTGCCCCGTTTTCTTTCACCCTTACTGCCCGGAGTACCGGGGGAATATCAATTGGCGGGCTTGCCGCCCCAACGCTCCGGGAAGCCCGGCAGCTCTTCGCACCCGCACAGCGCATAGTGCTGCGGGGGCATGTTGGGCTGCACGTACTCGGCGAGATTCTCGTTGGTGATGGTCGGCTGCGGCAGCACCCACTTCTTGGGAACCGGTTCGCCGGACAGAATCTTGATGGCCGCCAGAATGGCCGTGCGCCACTGGAAGGTGGGATAGGTGGGCGCGATGGCGGTCAGCCCTTCCTCCTGCCACTTCACCAGGAAGTCTTGCTGATCTTCGCCGGTGATGATCGGAATCTCCACGCCCATGTCTTCGAAGGCTTCGATCACAGCCAGCGAGGTAGCGCCAGCGTCCATCCAGACGGCGTCAATCTGACCGTAGCGCTCCAGATAGTCCTCGACAATCGAACGGGCCGTCGCGCGATCGTCGCCGGTGAACTCAACGCCGATCACATTCACGCCCGCTTCCATGAAGATCTGCTCGGCGGCAGCCCAGCGGGTTTCCAGCACGTCCACGCCTGGCGAGATACGCAGGGCCAGCACCTTGCCGCCTTCGGGCAGGTTGTCCACGATGAAGCGCGCCGCCGCTGCGCCGAAGGCATAGCCGCCGATCGGGCTGATGAAGGTCACCGGGCAGTCCGTGTTGACGCCGCGGTCGAAGACGATGGTGGGGATGGTCTGGCACGCCTGCTCGACAGCCGGCGTCAACGCGGCGGTGGTCATGGGCGACACGATCAGCAGATCGCACTCACCGGTGGCCAGCAAGTCCGCAATGTCGCCGATCTGCTTCTCATCGCTGCCTTCGGCATCCGTCACGACGAAATTCGCGATCTCCGGATGCAGCTCAACTTCCGCCTGCATGGTGGTGAAGCCTACCACACGCCACGGATTGAAGTTGCCCGCGTTCGAGAAGCAGATAGTCCAGGGAGCATCCTTCTTGTACTGGGTCGTATCTACCCACTCTGGATCAATGGCCTGCAGCCACGGCTGATCGGCTGGGCCTTCCGGTTCCATGTCGAGCAGGGCAAGCTGACGGGCGAATTCTTCAGGATCGAAAAACTCTGAAGACGACTTGGGTTGTCCACCCTCCTGCGCCAGGACGGTGGGCGGAACCACCAAAGCCAGCAAGATCATGCTGAGCACCACATACTTCAGGCTCTTGGTCATAGTTTACGCTTCTCCTCCGATACATACTCTAGCAAGTCAGAAGACAAAAGATGCGCTAAAGGGACTGCTGTGACTGGTATCTGGACGATGCTCACCTCCTCTGCTCGTCAGGACTCATTCTGGCTCCGGAAAGCGGCATAGGCCGCTGCGCCGATGATGATCAGGCCCTGCACTGCCGCGCGATAGGGGCTGGGCAACCCCAACAGGTTCAGCAGGGTGAACAGGGCGCGCAGGCTCAGGGCACCGGCAATGGCCGTGGGCATGGACCCTTTGCCTCCCATGAGCATGGCCCCTCCCAGCACGACGGCAGCGATGGCTTCCAGTTCGTATCCGTCGCCAACGTTCATGGAAACCCCCGCAAATCCTCCGAGCAGGATTCCGGCGGTGACGGCGGAGAGGGACGACAAGACAAACACGGCGATGCGGATACGCGGTATGGCAATGCCCGACAGGGCTGCTGCCCGTGGATTGTCGCCCACAGCCAGGGCCTTCTTGCCGAAGTTGGTGCCGTGCAGCAGATAGGTAGCCGCGATGGCGTACACCACCAGGATGATCACGGCATAGGGCAGCTTACCCAGATAGGGCACCCCCTCCAGGTTCTGACGACCGAAGACGCGGAAGTTGTCCGGCAGATAGCCCGCGGGCGCGCCGCCAGACCACAGCAGGGCCGCGCCTTTGAGTGCGATCAGCATGCCCAGGGTGGTGATGAACGAAGAAACGCGCAGGTAGCTGACCACCAGCCCGTTGAATATCCCGACGCCCAGGCCGATCAGGTACAGCGTCACGATGGCCAGGGGAGTCCTGTCCGCATTGCCGTCTGTCAGCAAAGCCCCGCCAAGCACGGTGAGCGTGATCAACGAGCCGACCGACAGATCGAAGCCGCCGGTGACGATGACGAACAACTGCCCCGCAGCCAGGATCAGCAGGGGGGTCGCGCGGCGCAGGAACGCCAGAAAGACCTCCGGCTGCGGAAAATTGGGATTCTCGAAGCTGATCCAGATCAGCAGCACGACCAGGATGAAATAGATGGCCGGTATGGCCGCCACAATCCTGAGCGGCTTACGGAGCACTCTCGTAAAAGGCGCTGTTCGTGTGGAAAGAGCCATAGCTACGCCGCCGTTTCGCGAGACCGCACTGAATAGCTGGCCACAGCCGCAATGATGATCAGCCCACGAAAGACCTGCTTGAGGTATGGATCAATGCCAAGCTGATTGAACATGGTATCCAGTACCGAGAAGATGAAGACGCCAGCCAGCGTGCCGCCAACTCCTCCGCGCCCGCCAGAAAGAGCCGTGCCGCCCACGACTACCGCGGCCACCGACTCGATGTCGTAGGCCCCATCTGGCCCCACCCAGGGAGCGCCCGCCCGCAGGCGGCTGACGATGAACAGTCCGGAAATGGTCGCCATCAGGCTGGCGATGACGTGCGCGGCGATGATGACGCGGTCGGTCCGCACGCCCGAAAGGCGCGCCGTGCTGCGGTTGCCGCCCACTGCATAGAGGTGTGCCCCAAAGCGCGTCCGTTCCAGCACAAAGGCCGCCAGCAGCGCGATGAGCAGCAGCAACAGCACCGGAGCCGGGAATGGCCCCAGCTTGCCGTAGGCGAAGTCCTGAAAGCTGGTGGGCACCGCCCCAGCGAAATTCTCGAAACTGGCGTTGAGTACCCCCTGCATCAACAGACCGGTGCCTACGGTGGCGATGAAGGCGTTGAGTCTCAGTTTGGTGATGATCAACCCGTTGACCAGCCCGACCCCCAGACCGATGCCGAACACGATCAGGATGGCCTGAGGGACTTTGTCGGGATCGCCCTGCATGATGTAGGAGGCCATCACCGCCACCACGCTGATCAGGTAGGCCACCGACAGGTCGAGCGAGCCAACCAGAATGGTGAAGGTCTGCCCTATGGCCACGATGCCCAGCGCGACCGAGCGCACGGCCATGTTGCTGAGATTGGTTCCAGAAAGCCACGTGCCGCGCCCGAAAAGAGAAACGAGCACCCAACCAGCCAGGTAGAACAGCAGCAGGATGACATAGATCGAAGGAATGCGGCGACGCAGGGGCACCGAGAGCCTCATGATTGCTTCCCCTCTGCAGTGAGTTGTTGACCTGTCGCCAGCAGCATGATCTCTGCCTCGCTGGCCCCGGCTGGTAGTTCACCCACAATCTGGCCGTCGTGCATGACAAGAATCCGGTCACTCATACCGATGACTTCCGGAAGTTCTGAGGAGATCATGAGGATGGCCGTGCCCGCGCGCGCCAGGGCGCGCAGCAACTGATGAATACCCGCCTTGGCGTTGACATCAATGCCGCGCGTCGGCTCGTCGAAGATCAGGATTTCGGAGGCGGTGGCCAGCCACTTGGCCAGCACCACTTTTTGCTGGTTGCCGCCGCTGAGGAATTGCACTGGCTGGCTCAGGCTGGCCGCCCGCAGGTCTACCTGTTGCGTCAGCGCGCGGACATCTGGTCCCCTCGCACCGTTGAAGCCCAGCGGGGTGAGCATATGCTGCAGGGCACGGAAGGCGAGCAGGACGTTGTCGCGCACCGACTGACGCAACGCCAGCCCTTCGCGCTTGCGATCCTCGGTGATGAACCCCATCCCCTGACGGATCGCTGCCAGCGGAGAAGTGATGTGAGTGATACGGCCTCTGGCCTCCACTGTGCCGGACGTAAACGGCTTGACGCCGAAAAGGGCCTGAGCCAGCTCGGTGCGCCCGGAACCTTGCAGCCCGGCGATCCCGACGATCTCTCCGGCGCGCAGCTCGAAAGAGATGTTCTTGAGGAAGTCATTCGAGGCGTTCTCGACGCGGAGCCGTGTCTCGCCGATCTCCTCAGGCGTCGCATAGGGCGGATAGTAGTATTCGAGTTCGCGCCCGACCATCAGGCGCACCAGGTCGGCGGGCGTGATCTCGTGCGCCATCACCGTTGCCACATGTCGCCCGTCTTTGAGCACGGTGATCCGCTGCGCCAGTTCGAAGATTTCCTGGAAGCGGTGCGAGATGTAGATGATGGCCATGCCGCTATCGCGCAGGCTGCGCACCACGTCGAACAGCAGGCTGACTTCTTCGGCGGCCAGCGCGGCGGTCGGCTCGTCCATCACCAACACCCTGGCTTCGAGCGACAGGGCCTTGGCAATCTCCACGATCTGCTGTTGCGCCACCGACAGATCGCGCACGAGCGCGTGAGGCGAGATATAGGTATCGGCTTTCAAGCGGCGCAGCAGTTCGGACGTTTTTTCCGCCATGGCGCGCCGGTCAATCAGACCGTGACGGGTTGGCTCGCGGCCCAGGAAGATGT
>DDBP01000268.1 GCA_002332795.1 Anaerolineales bacterium UBA2029
AGGTTTTCAAACGATCTCTGACGCTGACGCAGCACCCGTGGTCTGTGGGGAACCGCCCCGCCGCCAAAGATTTGGATTCCGTTGATTGGCTTGGCTGGTGAAATCATGTACAATGATGAAGGCTAGCGTTGTTCGTGCGCGTATCACTAACCTTTCAGACCTCGTGGGGGCTACTATGCAACCGACACATCCATCTCAACTGGCTCCTGACAAACCCGTGACAGAGGAGGCGCGGACGGTCGACATCATCAAGGTCTCGGCTCGATCTCGTTCTACGGCAGTAGCCGGTGCTATTGCCGGCGTCGTGCGCGAGCACAACCGTGCGGAAGTCCAGGCCATCGGGGCCGGCGCGGTCAACCAGGCGATCAAAGCGGTTGCCATCGCGCGGGGGTATCTGAGCGACGACAATATTGACGTCATCGTGATCCCCTACTTCACCGAGGTGACCATTGACGACCAGGAACGCACGGCGCTGCGTATGGTTGTTGAACCTCGCTAACTATCGTCTGCCAAGAGAATTTTCTCGACCCTAAATTTACAAGATACCTCTCACAGACGCACAGCCTTGGCTCCACAGACCGGGCTGTGTGTGTTTCTGGGCGCGACCAGACCCCTCAGCCGGGGTATAATCCTCGCCCGTTCAGAAGCATGCCTGGGATGACCATGCCCAATTCTTCTGCCAGGTCCACCAGACGACCTCGCCCCCGCGCAGCCAGGGCGTGGCTGTTGAGCGCCCTGCCAGCGCTGGCGCTGTTGCTGCTCTATGCGGTCACGCTGCAGACGCATATCAGCGGCAGCTTTGGGGAAACTTCTCCGCAGAACATCCTGAAGAACGAGTACATCAAGGACGTGGCCGAAATCCAGGTGGCGCTCAACGTGTGGGGCACCATCCATCACACCGGCTATCCCCTCTTCGCCATCGGCGGCAACCTGTTCACCTGGCCTCTGCGCACGCTGGGGCTGGAACCGGCGGCGGCGGCCAGCCTCTACGCGACCGGTTGGGGACTGCTGACGCTGATCAGCTTCGGCACGCTGTTGTGGCGATTGACAGAGCGGCCCTGGCTGGGCGTCCTGGGGGCTGTATTGCTGGGAACAGTGCGCTCCTTCTGGATTCATCACGTCATCGCCGAAGTGTACAGCATGAGTCTGGCGATCACTGCGCTGCTGTTGCTGGTGGCGCTGTGGCCTGTCCCCTGGCGCGGCGGCTGGAGCGCCCGTCGCCGTTTGCTGGCGCTGGCCCTGCTGGGAGGGATCGGCGTGGCCCATCACCGGGCGGTGGCGTTCGTCGCGCCGGGGCTGATCGCCGCAGTCTTGCCAGCGCTGTGGCGCGAGCGCCCTCCCTGGCGACGCCTTGCCTGGCAGGCGGCGGGGCTGTTTGCGCTGGGCTTCGTCCCTTACCTGTATCTGCCGCTGCGCGCCTGGCAGGGTGCGGAGTGGGTCTATGGCGAGCCAGGCACTCTGCGCGGCCTGTGGATCGAATTCAGCGGGCGCGAAGCCGACCGCCTGGTGCGCCTGCCCGCCGATCTGCACGGCCTGGCCAATAACCTGAGCGACACCTGGCAGATTCTGGTCGAGGAACTGTCGCTGCCAGGGCTGCTGCTGGGGATTGTCGCGCTGCTGCTGGCACTCACCGTGACGCCAGAACGCCGCGCGGCCCGTCTGATGGCGCTCAGTGCCGCTGGTCCAACTCTGTTCGCCGTGTTCTATCACACTGCTGTACTGCCTCAGGCGGTGCTGATGCCCACCGCTCTGGCGCTGGTGTTCGGCGTCGTCCTCACCGCCGACTGGCTCATCCGTCACTGGAAAGCGGCGGCGGTGCCAGTGGCGGCGGGCCTGGTTTGTTGGGGGGCAGGGCTGGCGGTCTGGCATTACGGCTATGTGCGCGAACTGGTGGACGAGCCAACCGGCCTGCAGACCATCGCCCGCATGGAACGATTGCCGCGCGGGGACAGGGTGGCGCTGATGTTCCCCTGGGGGCCGCGCTACGCGGCGGCCTCCTACGCCCGCCTAGTGACAGGGCAATATGCCAGCGTGCGCGTGGTGGATCACAAAGCGGACTATCGCGCGTTGCTGGCACAGGGGTATCAGCTTTTCACCGAGCCGGAGACGTTCTACACCTATCCTCCGCCCTGGCCCAACGCCTACGGCGCACCTTCTGACTGGTGGAGCGAGCGCCTGGGCGACTTCGTGCTCAGTTCTGCTGCGCCCGGCTACGTGCAACTGCTGACCGTGCCACCCCTGCTCGCGCCGGACGAGCCGCTCGGCGAGCCGATCGTCTACGGCATTCACCGCCAGGCCGCCTGGCTGACCTGCGACAGGGAGCACATTTACCTGCACGTGATCTGGAGCGCCGAACGCCGCCCCGACGGCAATCCCAGTATCTTCGTGCACCTGACCGGGGACACGCCCGCGCCCAATCCGCCCAACGCCGACGCCCGCCATCCGGTCTATGGGCTGTACCCGTTCACCGAGCTGTCCCCTGGCCAATGGGTGCGCGACGATTTCACCCTGCCGCGCCTGCCAGAAGGGACGCAGGTGCGCTTTGGGCTGTATGAGCAGCGCGACGGCAACTTCGTCAACTACGGGGAAACGGCGTTGCCGGTCGCCGGTTGCACGCCGCCGCCCTGGGTGCAAGGAAACACTTTGCCGGCGGCGAAAGAATCCTGAATCGTCCAGGCGCGCTCAGGCAAACGAGAGGACGTGTCCAGGCAGGCCCCACACCCCGCGACGCAGTCGCCAGGAAAGGGGACTGAGGGGGGAGGGGCCGCAGCGTGCGGCCAACTGCCTGACAAACCTTGCACATGCTCTGTTCCGCTCGCCCATAGCCTGCGGGGCACGAACTCAGTATACTTAGGCGCGTGTTTCCTATCGTAAGGAGCGACTCATGCGCGACTTCATCTCCGAGCGGGTACGGATTGTCCCGCCCTCTGGCATTCGCAAATTCTTCGATATCAGCGCCACCATGACCGACGTGATTTCGCTGGGCATCGGCGAACCGGATTTCGTCACGCCACAGCCGATCATTCACGCAGGCATCCGCGCCCTGGAAGCGGGGCATACGCACTACACCAGCAACAGCGGTACCGTGGAACTGCGCCAGGCCATCGCTCGCTATATCGAGCGGCTCTACGGCATTCACTACGACCCGGAGAGCGAAATCCTGGTCACGGTAGGGGTCAGCGAGGCGCTCTACCTGGTGATGAATGCTATCCTGGACCCTGGTGACGAGGTGATCGTCCCACAGCCCAGCTTTGTGGCCTACGCGCCCGAAGTGACCTTCGCGGGCGGTGTGCCTGTGGTGATTGACACGTTCGTCGAAGAGGAGTTTCAGGTCACTGGCGCGGCTGTCGAGGCCGCCGTCACGCCGCGCACCAAGGCCATCCTGATCGGCTATCCCAACAATCCCACCGGCGCGGTGATGTCGCGCGAGCGCCTGCTGGAAATCGCCGCCGTCGCTGAGCGGCACGATCTGCTGGTGATCTCCGACGAGATTTACGACCGCCTGGTTTACGGCGTCGAGCATGTGCACTTCGCCACCCTGCCGGGGATGCGTCCGCGCACGGTGGTTCTAGGGGGCTTCAGCAAAAGCCATGCCATGACCGGCTGGCGGTTGGGGTATGCGCTCGGCCCCGCCGAGCTGATCGCTGCCATGCGCAAGATTCATCAGTACACCATCATGTCGGCTCCCACGGTGGCGCAGATCGCTGTCGCAGAGACGCTCGATCAGGTCGAGGAAGAGGTAGAGCGGATGCGGGCGGAGTACGATCGTCGTCGCCGCCTGATGGTGGACGGCTTCAACTCGCTGGGGCTGCGGTGCTTCGAACCGCGCGGTGCTTTCTATGCCTTCCCCAGCGTGAGCGCTTCCGGGCTGGACGAAGAGACCTTCGCCGAAGCGCTATTGCGCGAAGAGCGGGTGGCAGTCATTCCGGGCACAGCGTTCGGGGCATCGGGCGCGGGTTTTGTGCGGGCCTGCTATGCCACCGCCTACGAGAAAATCGAGGAGGCACTGGAGCGCATTCAGCGCTTCATGCAGCGGCATGGCTAGAGGTTGTCCCTGACTTTACCTCACCCCCACTCGGCGCTGGCGCGCCTCCCTGTCCCTTCTCCAGTCTCGGCTGGAGAGGGGACAAGCCGAGCGAAGCAAGGCTGGGGGTGAGGTAAACTGAAGCGAGCCAGCCTTGACGCTTGCTCTAACCCTGTCCGCCCGTGAACCCAATGGGACTTTGGGACACTTGCGCGCGGAGCGGCTCTGGTCTACCGTTGAGTGGATAGCGACAGCCGGTCTGGCAGGAGGAGAGCGGTGGACAGCGCAGATCGTCAGGAAGCCATCGAAATCCTGAATACCATGATGCGTCAGCGCGAACAGACGCGCGCGGTTCTGGAAGAGGCCCTGCGCGACTTCTCGACGCGCCTGTTCGCAGCCCTGGAACAGACCCTGACGGAGATCGCGCAGGCTGGCGTCCCTGGCCTGGGCAAGTATCGCCGTCTGGCGCATCCGGCAGGCGGTGGCCGGGAAGGGTTCCAGATGTTCATCGAGGACTGGAGCATTATCTTCATCCCGCTGCTGGGCTTTGCCCGCCCCAATCCCCTCGACGAAGCGCGCATCCCTTCGGTGCAGTTCAAGGAGCCATGCGCCCGTATCGCCGTCTTCCTGGCCGACAATCCGCAGGGCAACGCTTTCTACGATTTCCTGATCCTGCAAGATGGTTCCTGGTTCGCCTGGGGCTATGGCTGGCCGCGGCAGCAGTCGGATATCGAGAGCACGGACTTCGAGGCGCTGGCGCTGGAGCTGATCGTCAGCTTCACCAAGGACATCTTCAAGACGTGGTACACACGCAGCAACACCCTGCTCACCGCCGCGCTGGATGCCAAGAAGCGCTGCTATGCGTTCGGTCTGCCGGGCGAAGAGCCGCAGGGGATTTGAGGTGTGCCCCCTTCGCCCATCCTTGACAGCGCTCCGGCCCACTGCTACAATTCGCTCACACTGAGGCGTAATTGTCCGCGCCGCGGGCCTGTAGCTCAATTGGGAGAGCGCTACAATCGCACTGTAGAGGTCAGGGGTTCGAATCCCCTCAGGTCCACCATCTCCTTGAAGCGCAGACCGGCATGAAAGCCGGTCTTTTTTTGTCCTCGCAGTTTCGCCCCCGCTCGATCTCAGCTATAGTAAGGACGTATAGAGTGATCGTCTTAAGGAAGGGATACTCGATGCGTCGCTTCGCGTTGGCTGTTGGTCTGCTTTTGGCAATGACTGTGGCCCTGACCGCACCTGCGCTGGCCCAGGGAGGTTCCCTTCCGGCTACGCATGTGGTGCAGCCGGGCGAAACGCTGTACCGCATTGCCTTGCGCTACGGCGTGACTGTCGAGGCCCTGCGCCACGCCAACGATCTCACCGAGTCGAGCGTGTTGCTCAGCGGGCAGACGTTGATCATCCCCTCCGGCGCGGCGGCTGGCTATCCGGCGGGGGCGCGTACGCACCGCGTCGCGCAGGGGGAGTCGCTGGAACAGATCGCCCGGCGCTACAACCTCACCCCCGATGCGTTGCTGCGCGCCAATAATCTGACGGCGAACGTCGCCCTGGTGCCCGGTCAGGTGCTGATCATCCCCGCGGGCAGCGGCACGGCTGACCTGGGCCTGATGGGCGTGTCGGTGCCTCTGCAACCGGCTTCGCCGCCTGTGACCGACCTGGGGATTCTGCCCGCGAGTGGGCCATACCCCGCGGCTTCTCCTGCCAATGTCGTCTCCCCTGCGTCGGTCGCCTGGCCTGAGACCGCGCCGAACCCTGAGCCGGAGCACATCGCCGATACCGCGCCCGACGCTGCTGTCCCCGCGCCGCAGGCGGCAGCAAGCGGGCAGCCGCTCGCCGCAGCCGATACCGCTGCAGCAGAAACTGTACCCTCTCCGCCAGAGACAGCGCCGATCAGCAGCGGGCCGGATGCAGCGCTGACTATGCCCGACCAGGGGAGTCTGTCCGCGGCGCAGGAGGAGGCAGCCGACGCCGCTCAGCCCCTTGCCAGCGAACTGTCCGCGGCGCAACCGAATACACCGAGACCCGGCGGGTTCGCCCTGCCGCCCGCCCCTGTGGAAGTTGCCGCTGCATCGCCCGCCGAAGAACCCACTGTCCTGGTGGTGGAAGGCGAGACGCTCGACACGCCCGACCTGGGCATCATCCCGCCGGATACGGCTTTGTGGTTGCAGCTACCGGGGCTGTTCACCGCAGGGGGGCCGCGCGTGCGCGAAATCTACGAGCGCGGACTGACGCTGGGCAACAATCCGCACGCTTTTTCCAAGATCGGCGACTGCAACAGCGAGTTGCCGTTCTTCCTGGGCCGCTTCGATAGCGGCGACTACGACCTCGGCCCGTACCAGTATCTGCAGCCGGTGATTGACTACTTCGCTGGCTCGTTCGGTCGGCAGAACGTGACGGTGTGGACGGGCAACCATGCCTGGTCGGTGCTCGACCCGACCTTCGCCAATCCGACGCTGTGTCTGCCGGGCGAGACGCCGCTCGCCTGCGAGTTCCGCCTCCATCGCCCCAGCGTGGTGCTGATTCGCCTGGGCACCAACGAAGCCTATACACCGGCGCTGTTCGAGCAATACCTGCGCGCCATCCTGGACTATTCGATAGAGCGCGGCGTGATCCCCATTCTGGGGACGAAGGCGGATCAACTGGAGGGCAGCGACGCCATCAACGATATTGTGCGCCGGCTGGCGGCGGAGTATCAGGTGCCGTTGTGGGACTTCGGGCGGATCGCCAGCACGTTGCCGGGGCGCGGCCTGCGCGCCGACGGCTTTCACATGACCTGGTACCCGCTCACCTTCAGCGATCCGCGCGCGTTGCAGCAGGGACACTCCGTGCACAACCTGACCGCGCTGATCGCTCTGTACACCGTCTGGCAGAACGTGCTGCGCTAATCGCCCGCGGCGACGGGCTGCCGGGCGCGTCGCCCGTGCACCCCCGCGAAGATCAGCAGCATCAACCCCGCTTCGGCCACGAGCAGCAAAGTCATGGCCAGGCCGCTGACGCGGTCGAGCAGCGCTCCCTGCAGCCAGGGTAAGGTGACTGCGCCGAAGCTGGCCATGGCCACTACCACGCTGGTGGCTTTGCCCGGCCCCTGCGGGAAGGTCGCGGTGGTGATGGCTACCATGGTAGGGAACGGCGGCCCCGACCAGAAGCCGAGCACCAGCACGGCCAGCGCCGTCAGCATCACGCTGCCCGATCCAATGGCCAGCAGCCCGCTGCCTGCCAGCAACCCGCTCATGCACATCAGCAACACGGTCTGCGGGCTGAAGCGTCCTCCGTAGCCCGCGGCCACCAGCCGTCCCACTGTGAGCGCCAGCCAGTAGCCCGACGTGATCAGCGCGCCGATTTCTTTGCCGTGCGTGGTGGTGCGATCCACATAGGCCGTCGTCCATGCGCCCATGCCCGCTTCCATTCCCACGAACAACATCAGCATCAGGCCCAGCGTCCACAGCAGGGGGGTGCGATAGCTGAAGGAGGGTGCCGTCTGCCGTCGGGCGGGGTGCGCGGCGGCGGGAGGTGTGGAGTCCAGGCGCAGGATGAGCGGCAGCGGCGCAATCACGACCAGCACGCCCACGCCCAAGGCGGGCAGGGCGGTATCCCACAGGCGCAACGTCAGGCCAGCGATGGCCGGGCCGACGATGGAACCGACGCCGTAGAAAGTGTGCAGCAGATTGAGCATGGGCACGCTGCGGTGCGCGAAGCGCTGCGCGATGAACAGGTTGGTGCCGATGTCCAGTCCACCGAAGCCCAGGCCGAAGATCAGCCCGGCTGCCAGCAACAGCCACAGATTGGGCAGGGTCAGGATGCCCAGGCTGCCCAGCGTGGCCAGCGTACATGCCCCCAGCAACACCGGACGCTGTCCCCAGCGGTCGTTGAGCGCGCCCGCCACCAGTTGCGCCACCAGCGTCCCGCTCCAGACCATGGTGACCAGCCCCCCCAGCGTGGCCAGGTCACGTCCGGCGCGGTCGGCCAGATCGGGCAACGCCGGGCCAAGGGCCGCGCTCAGCAGGCCGATGGCGATGAAGATGACGAACGACATCGTAAGGGCTGCTCTGGTGCTCATGAATGGGGACTCCAGGGCGGGGAAAGGACATCAACAGGCAGTGGTGATACACCCAAACGCGGGCGCTGTCAAATGAGGGTGCATTCGGATTCGGGGGCGGAAGTCACCGCAGAGGCGCAGAGGTCACAGAGAAAGG
>DDBP01000267.1:0-4203 GCA_002332795.1 Anaerolineales bacterium UBA2029
ACAATCTTTGCATGCACCCGAAACGCCGGTTTTGCGTGCAGACTCTGCCGCTTGTCAAACCAGGCCGTGCGGGGTATGAATCAGCCGCCCGGCCAGACCCTGACAACAGGAATACGCGCCGGGCAGCGGCAGGGAGAACCGATCGTGCTGCAGGTCTTGCTGGAACTGGCTACAGCGCTCTATGTCCTGGCGGCGGGGCTGCTGGCGTTTTTCGTCGGCAGCTTCGGCGTGTTGATCGCGCTATACCTGCGCACCCGACACGACGAAGTACCGCCGCCCGCCGTGAACGACGACGACCTGCCCGCTGTCACGGTGCAGTTGCCGATCTACAACGAAGCGCACGTCGTCACCCGTCTGATCGCCGCCTGTGCCCGCCTGGACTACCCGCGCGACCGTTTGCATATTCAGATCATTGACGATTCGACGGACGAGACGACACAGGCTCTGCAAGAGGCCATCGCCGCCTGGCAAGAGCGTGGCGCACCCGCCATGACTCTGCTGCGCCGCCCGGCCCGCACGGGCTTCAAGGCGGGGGCGCTGGCCTGGGGACTGCAGCACGTGCGCACGCCCTTCGTCGCCCTCTTCGACGCCGATTTCGTCCCCCCGCGCGACTTTCTGCGCCGGATTGTGCCCTACTTCTGCGCCGACGAGCGCCTGGCCCTGGTGCAGACACGCTGGAGTCATCTCAACGACACGGCTACTCCCCTCACCCGCGCGCAGGCCCTGACCACTGACGGGCACTTCGTCATCGAGCAGATCGCGCGCAGCCGGGGCGGGCTGCCCATGTCCATGAACGGGTCGGGGGGCGTATGGCGCGTCGCTGCCCTGCAGGATGCGGGCGGCTGGTCAGCGGACACGCTCACCGAAGACCTCGATCTATCGTACCGGGCCTTGCTGCGCGGCTGGCGCTTCTGCTACCTGCCGCAGGTCGCTGTACCGGGCGAACTGACCCCACAGGTGCAGGCGTACAAGGTGCAGCAGCGTCGCTGGGCCACTGGCATGACGCAGAATCTGCTGCGCCATGCCATGCCGCTGTTGCGGGCACGCCGCTATGCGCCCTGGCAGCGGGTGATGGGGCTGTTGCACCTGGGGCAATATGCTGTGCAGCCGCTGATCCTGCTGATGTTGCTGCTCACACCCCCCCTGGCTGCCAGCGGAACCCTGGCGCGATTGCCGGCCCTGGGCCTGCTGAGCGTCACCGGCGTCATCCCACCGCTGATGATGATTCTGGCGCAGCGCGCCCTCTACCCAGACTGGCCGCGGCGTCTGTTGGCCATGCCGCTGCAGGGGATGATCGCCAGCGCGCTGGTGCTCAATAATACGCTGGGTGTGCTGGACGCCCTGTTGGGGACGCGCGCAGCGAAGGAATTCCGCCGCACGCCCAAATTCAACGTCACAGTGGGGGATCGCTGGGCGCGCAGTCGTTACGCCCTGCCCGCCGACCGCGTCACCCTGGGCGAGCTGGCGCTGGGGATGTATGCCCTGGGCGGGCTGATCGTGGCGGTGCAACACGCGCCCGCCCTCATCGGCTATTTCGGCACCTATGCCATCTCGCTGATCGGCTTTGCCCTGTGGAATCTGGCGCAGTCCTGGCGGATGCGTCGGTCGTATCGTCAGGGCCAGCCGTTCTGCTTCCCCGGCATCCGCCGGGCACCGTTTCCGCTGCCCCGTTCGCCACATCAACTGTCTGGTGAGGAGAAACCATGAAAGCTGCCCGTCTGCATGGCCCGCGCGACTTCCGCCTGGAAGACCTGCCCGAACCCCCTCCGCCCGCCGCCGACGAGGTGATCGTCCAGGTGGGGCCGGTGGGCGTGTGCGGCTCCGACCTGCACACCTACCTTGATGGCCGCATCGGCGATACCGTCCTGGGCGCGCCATTGGTGCTCGGCCACGAGTTCGCGGGCACGGTGATCGCCGCCGGAGTCAGCGCCCGCGACGGCCTGGGGCAACCGTTGCGCGTCGGGCAGCGCGTGGCAGTGGACCCGGCCATCCCCTGCTGGCGCTGCGACCGTTGCGACGCCGGTCATCCCAACCTGTGCCGCCATCTGCGCTTCATGGGCCTGTATCCCGACGACGGCGCATTGCAGGAGCGCGTCTGCGTCCCCGCGCGGGGCTGTTTCCCCCTGCCAGACGCTCTCACGCTGGACGAAGGGGCGTTGCTGGAGCCGCTGGGTGTAGCCCTGCACGCCGTTGACCTGGGCAAGCTGCGCGTGGCACAGAGCGTCGCGGTGCTGGGCTGCGGACCGATCGGCCTGTTGATCCTGCGCGTGGCCCGGCTGGCGGGCGCGTCGCCGGTGCTGGCGCTGGATCGCTTCGGCTGGCGGCTGGCTATGGCGCGGCGTTGGGGCGCGGACGAGGTCATTGATGTCACGGCGGACGATCCAGTGGAGGCCGTGCTCGCCCTCACTGGTGGACGCGGCGTCGAGGTCGCTTTCGAAGCGGCCTGGGGCGGGGAAGCCAACGATCAGGCGGTGCGCATGGCCGACCTGGGCGGGCGTGTGGTGCTGGTGGGCATCCCCTCCGACGATCGCGCGGAATTCACACACTCGGTCGCGCGGCGCAAAGGGCTGACCCTGCTGATGAGCCGCCGCATGAAGCACACCTACCCGCGTGCCACGGCGCTGACCCTGGCGGGAGCAATCCCGTTGGCCGAACTGATCACGCACCGTTTCCCGCTGGAACGCACGGGCGACGCTTACGCGCTCAACGCCAGCTACGGCGACGGTATCATCAAGGCCATGATTGACGTGACACCACTGGCACCGGCTCGCTCATGATCTCGTCGAGCACCAGCGCTACCGCCCCCAGCGCTGAGGGGTTGGTGGCGATCTGCGCCAGCACCAGGTCGGGCACGCTCTCGGCGGGCAGCGTGACCTGCGCGGTGAGCGCGCTTTGCATGGTCGGCAGGAACGGCCCCAGCGACAGCCCCAACGAGCCGCCCAGCACCACTCGCTGCGGATTGAAGACGTTGACCAGGTTGGCCAGGCCGGTGACCAGCACATCGAGCACTCGTTGCACGTAGTCGCGGGCCAGCGCGTCACCGGCTGCGGCGGCAGTCAGCACGGCTGCCCGCGTCAGCCGCGCCGGATCGCCCAGCGACGACGGCGTGCCCGCCGCCAATGCCTCTCGCAAGGGTGTCAGGTCAGCGACCTGGCGCAGTACGGCTTCCCAGCAGCCCCGTCGTCCGCACGAACACATGGCCCCTGCCGGATCAATGACCATATGCCCCACTTCGCCCGCGTAACCGTCTACGCCCTGGTAGAGCCGCCCGTCCACGAAAATCCCCGCACCAATCGCCCGCGTGCTCAGCTCCAGGTAGACGAAATCGTGAAAGCCCGCGCCCGCGCCGAAGTAGTGCTCGCCCAGGGCGGCGATGCTGGCTTCGTTGCCCACGCGCACCGGCACGCCATAGCGCGCTTCCCACCGTGCCTGAAAGGGGATGTCGCGCCAGCCCAGGTTGGTGGCCGTGCGCAGCGTGCCATCGCGGACGCGCACCAGGCCAGGCGTCGCCAGACCGATGCCCAGCAGGGGGATACCTTCGTGCGCCGCGTTATAGGCCAGCGCCTCGTCAATCAGCGCCTCGACCTGCCCCATCACCTGCGTCGGATCGGTGTCCTCCAGCGTCATCTGGCGTTGCCAGCGCGGATGAGCGACGAAATCGGTGAGCAGCACGGTGATGGCATCGCTGGTAATGGCCACGCCGATAGCACAGCCACCCGCCGGATTCAGCGCCAGCAGGGTGCCGCGCCGCCCGCCGCGCGAGGGCGCGATGCCTGTCTCGTGCACCAGGTTGTCGGCGATCAGCTCGTCCACCAGGCTGGAGACCGTGCTGCGCGTCAGGCCGGTGCGCTCGGCCAGTTCGGCGCGCGATTGGGGAGCGGCCAGCCGCAGATGGTTGAGGATGAGTGCGCGGTTGATGTCGCGCATCAGGTGATGGTTGGCCGATCGGCGGTAGATGTTCGTCATCGCTTTGTTTGTATTGACTACGAACAAAGTATAAGCTAGAATACAGATACTGTCAACGAATGCAGTGTGCCACACTCGCCGCTCTGCGGCAAGTGTACGGGAATACTTCGGGCAGGGTAACCCCTTCCCAGAAACTTTCAGGGGCGGACAGCCATTGAGCGTCTCTCGAACAGGGAGGCTGACCTTAACTTTACCTCACCCCCACTCGGCGCTAACGCGCCTCGTCGCCCCCTCTCC
>DDBP01000267.1:4383-13882 GCA_002332795.1 Anaerolineales bacterium UBA2029
GCGAGCCAACCTTAACACTTGCTCTAGCCCTGTCCGCCCTTGAACCAGAAACTACAGAGGACTGTCACGGAGGGGGCAGACTTCCGAAGTCTGCCAGATTTCGGAAGTCTCCAGGCAGAAACCCCTCAAGGAGCGCCCGCGTACATTCTGAAGGAAAGCATTCCATGTACCTGGAACAGGAAATCGCCGAGCAACCCGTCGCGCTTCAGCGCCTGCTGAGCGAGGAGAGCGGCACGGCGCAGCGCATCGCCGCCGCCATCCGCGACTTCGACCCCGCCTTCGTCTGCATCGCCGCGCGCGGCACATCGGACAACGCCGCCCGCTACGCGCAGTATCTCTTCGGTGCGCAGGCGCGCCTGCCCGTCGCCCTGGCTACCCCTTCGCTGCATACGCTGTATCAGACACCCCCCAACCTGTCGCGTGCCCTGGTGATCGGTATCTCGCAGTCGGGGCGCGGTGAAGACATCCGACAGGTGTTGCAGGACGCCCGCGAGCAGGGCGCGCTGACCCTGGCCATCACCAACGATCCGGACTCGCCCATCGCGCAGACTGCCGCCCATCATCTGCCGCTGCAGGCAGGGCCGGAAGTGAGCGTTGCCGCCACCAAGACGTACACCGCACAGTTGACAGCCGTAGCGCTGCTGGTCAGTGTGCTGGTCGGCAGGGACGAGTTGCGCGAGGCGCTGGCGCGTCTGCCGGGCTACGTCTCGCAGACGTTCACCGAGCACATCAGCACGCCACTCAGCGAGCCGGGCTGGGTGGAGCGCTACCGCTACATGGACGCTTTCGCCACCATCGGGCGCGGCTACAACTACGCCACCGCCTTCGAGATCAATCTGAAGATCAAGGAACTGTGCTACATCACCGGCGACGCCTACAGCGAGGCCGATTTTCGTCATGGGCCGATCGCCGTGATCGACCGCGGCTTTCCGGTGTTCGTCATCGCGCCGGCGGGCAAGACGCTGCCCGCCATGCTCGATCTGCTGGAACAGTTGCACCAGAAGGGCGCGGAATTGCTGGTGATCTCCAACGAGGAAGCGACCTTCGCGCACGCCCGGCAGATCATGCGCCTGCCCGCCGAGATGCCCGAATGGCTGACGCCCATTCCGGCGGTCATTCATGGGCAGGTGTTCGCCATGCGCCTGGCGCTGGTCAAGGGACACGAGATCGATCGTCCGCGCGGTCTATCGAAAGTGACCGTGACGCGGTGAGAGTGAACAGTGATCAGTGATCAGTTTTCAGTGATTGGCTTCCAGCGCTCGTCACCCTGAGCGTTCACTCTTTGCGGCGAGGCGGCGTCTCTGGCAGCCAGCCGAAGGGCACGTCTTCGTCGGCCCAGTCGTCATCCTGCGTCCACGAGACCCGCGTCGCGCGCTCCTGGCGGTTCGAGCGGCTGCGGTGTGCCCGTCCCAGGCGGCGCAGGTCGCCAGCGTACAGGCGACGATCGCGCACCAGGTCGGGATGCAGGGCTGCATACGCGATGGCCCCGGCGACAATGTCCACAGGCAGCGGCGCACGTCGCCCGATCAGCACGCGCAAGACCGGCAACCCGCCGATCCACGACAGCGCGCTGAAGAACGTCCCGCCGGGTTGTCCACGGTCGAAGACCAGAGGGGCGCGCACAATTGTCCAGCGCAGGCCGCTGCCGCGCAGATAGTCTTCGGCCTCGCGCTTGCTGCGCAGATATTCAGCAGAGACGCCCGGCGGTTTGCCCGCCGCACTGAGCAACACGAAATGCGGCACGCCGTCGCTGACCGCCATGCTGATGACGTTGCGGGCCGAGACCAGGTTGATCTGCTGATAGGTGAGGCCGCGCGCAGGCTCGGCGCGCAGACTGCCCACCAGGTGCACGACGACCCCGTGCCCGCGCGAGCGACCGCGCAGGCTGGGCAGATTCCACACGTCGCCGGTGATCACCTGCACATGCTGGCGCAGAGCACCGAGTTTGTCCTCCTGATCCGGGTGCACCAGCATGGTCACTTCTGCGCCGGCTTCCAGCAGCGCCAGCACCACGCGCAGGCCGACGAATCCCGTCCCCCCGGTCACGAACACGCGATTCCAGTTGCGCCTGTGCATGGCTCCTCAACCTGCCTGGCAAACGCCGGGCCGGTCGCTCCGGCCCCCGCGAACTCATTCTAACCGCGCGACGGGAGGCGGTCAATTGGCGTCTGCGCCCGTTACTTGCTGGCGGTCGGCGTGCGGGTGCTCGTCGGCGGCGGCGCGGTGAGCGTGGCCGCTGCTGCGGGCGAAGGCGTGCGCGTGGCAGTAGGCGGCAACGGTGTGAAGGTGGCCGACGGCGTGGGCCAGGGCGTGCGCGTAGCGCTGGGTACCGGCGTGCGCGTCGGCAGGGGCGTGAAGGTCGGGGCGAGGGTGTCAGTCGGCTGCGGCGTCCAGGTGGGAGGCGGCGCGGCCCAGATCGAGGTCGGCGATGGTCCCGGCGTGATGGTCGGGCGGCGGGTTGCGCTGGCCGTCGGCGACAGGAACGGCGTGGCCGTGGGCACCGGCGATGCCAGGATCAGGGTCGGGCGAGGGCGGGCAGGTCGGGTCTCGTTGCGGGCGTTGATCGCCAGCGCGATGATCACCACTGCCGCCGCGCCCACCAGCAGGATCAGCGCGAAGCTGACCAGCCCGATGGGGGCGTCCGCGGTCAGGGCGCGCCACCCCGATCGCGTCGGCGCGGGGGGTGGGGGTTCATAGGCGCGTCCGGTAAGCTGAACATAGGCTTGCTGCGCGGTGCGGTTGTCTGGCTCCAGCATCAACGCGCGTTCCAGGCAGGCGACCTTCTCGGCGCGGTCGGCGGTCACTGTCGCCAGCCAGACCCAGGCCGGTACCAGGTGCGGGTCTTCGGCCAGAATCTGCTGCAGCAGACGCCGCGCTTCCATACGTTGCCCGGCCTGGGCCAGGGCGATCGCTTCCTGCAATCGGGCGGTGAGATCGGCGCGTGGCATACCCCCTCCTGGCGAAATGCTCACTGTCTGTCATTGTACGCATTCTGCGCGGGCGCGAAAGCGGCGCGGCGGGTGTGGGCATACCAGAACCCCGCGGAGACGCTGAGAGCACGGAGAAAGGCGCAGAAACCGCACTCTTTCTCTCCGCACCTTGACGGTTCGAGTTTTTGTACCTTTGCAGAGTTTTCGCCTCTGCACTCGACCGTGCAAGTGTGCGAGAAAATGTCGAACTAAAGAAAATGTGTTATACTGTCTCGTAGAAGAACGTTTGTACTGATAGAAATCCTGTTGAAGCGAGCAGAGCATGGTTAGGATAGCCGAGAGTAGAGGGAAAAAGGGTGAGAGTTATGCCCGGTTGTTTGGCAATGAGCAACTAGCGTCGCTGTTGAGCAAGGTACAGGCAGCAGTTATCCGCGCTGGATTTGAGCTAGAGACAATGCTCGAACAATGGGTACCTAAAGAAATGATAACGACTTTGGATGAGCTAGGCACGATTACAGACATGGGAAGCTCCAACAAACCTGACGTACAGGTGGTATTCCGGCCAGCTCGCCCTGATCCCGATCGCCCAGAACGTTCTGTCCAGGCTGATCTGTTAGTGGTTGATAATCGCAAGCGCCAGTTCCACCTTGTGGAAGTCAAGGAGGGGTACGTTTTCGACACGAAAAAATCGTCGGGGGAACAAACGAGTCTCAAAAGCATCACTGCTTGGCTGGCCCAGGAATTTCCCTATAGCGCTAATTATTATTTCTGTGCTTTTAATCAACAAAGTAAAAATGCGATTGTACAGGGAGCTAAGGGAAGATTCCGCCCTGACCAAGTGATGACAGGACGGGAACTATGTGAATTGATTGGCATAGACTATGACCAGTTATGTGAGGCTCGTGCCAGAGATCAACGTGAGAATCTGCGTTATTTTCTAACACAACTACTTGAAATTCCAGAAATCCGCAGTGAGATCATTGAACTATTAGCCTCAGAGGGCGGGGAGAGTGAGACAAACAATGACTGAGATTCCTTTCCTCGATCAGATCGTACTTGGTGATGCTCTCGAAGTTATGGCTAAATTGCCCAGAGCTAGCGTTGATCTGGTGTTTGCTGACCCGCCTTATAACCTGCAGCTACAGCAAGAACTCTGGCGTCCCAACCTGACGCGCGTTGACGCGGTAGACGAGGACTGGGATCAGTTCGCCGATTTCGCCGCCTATGATGAATTCACGCGGGCCTGGCTCTCAGCGGTCCGCGAGGTCATGAAAGAGACCGCGACGATCTGGGTCTCCGGCACCTATCACAATATCTTTCGCGTGGGTGCCATCATGCAAGACCTGGGCTTCTGGATTCTGAACACTGTAACTTGGTTCAAGCCCAATGCCATGCCGAATTTCCGCGGCAAGCGCCTAAAGAATGACGTCGAATTTGTCATCTGGGCCAAACGCTCAGAAAAATCCCGTTATATTTTCAATCACCATGTCATGAAGCAATTCAACAATGGCAAGCAATTGGGAAGTGTGTGGGCCATCCCCGTCTGTGCGGGTGAAGAGCGACTGAGGGATGAAACGGGTAAGAAGCTCCATCCCACCCAAAAACCGGAAGAACTGTTGAAGCGCATTATCCTGGCCAGCAGCAATCCTGGCGATGTAGTGCTCGATCCGTTTGTGGGCACTGGCACTACGGCAGCAATGGCTAAACTGTTACAGCGTCACTGGATTGGGATCGACAGAGAAGAAGTATATGTGCAGGCTGCACGCAAGCGCGTTGATGCGGTATGCCCCCTAGCGCTCGACAGCCCATTACTAGGTGCTCGCGCATCCTCTAAAGCTGCGCGTGTGCCTTTCAAGATGCTCTTGGAACACGGATATCTGAAAGCCGGACAAACGCTCTACCTTGATCGGTCTGGACACACCGCTGTGATCCTCGAAAGTGGACTGTTGCAAGTCAATGGCCTGTCTGGTTCTATTCACCAAGTCGGCGCGCGTCTTAAGAACGCTCCCTCCTGTAATGGCTGGATGCATTGGTATTACAGGGATAACCTTACTGGCCAGATCAAGCCGATAGATGTGTTGCGCCAAGAACTATTTCGAAAGCTTCAAGGTTAGCTTACGATGAGCCAAAAGCCTGATATTTCATCCTGAAGAGAGCTTCCCCTCGTGGCGCAGTTCAGCCGTGCAGGCCGGGCAATAGCCGGTGAAACAGGCGCAGGCGCTGGTCACGGTCATCCCCTTGCGCCGCACCAGTTCGCGGGCCATGTTGTCCAGCAGGTCGGTAGCAATGGGCACGCGCGTCCCGCAGCGCAGGCAAGTCAGGTAGTGCTGCTCCGGACCATCGGCCAAGCGGAAAACTTCGTGGCGGTGTTCTGGTTCCACGTAGCGCTGATCTACCAGCCCCAGTTCGGCGAACAGATTGAGCGTGCGGTAGACCGTCGCCAGGCTGATGCTGCGATCCTGGGTGTGGGCCATGATAGATTTCCCCGGCGTCCATGTAGTTCGCCTGCGCGGCCAGCACCTGTAACAGCAAAGAGGGCTGCGGCGACACTGGATAGGCATCGAGCGCGAGAGGCGCTATGTCGAGGCGGCCCGTCGGCGGGTGGAAGCCGTGCAGCCGTTGCCGCCGGACGACCCCCTGCTGGCGCACCGTTCGCGTCTGGGGCGTGTGCCCATCGAAGAACTGCTCCGGCGCGGCCATCTGCAGCCTGGGCAGCGCCTCTATCTGCAAGGGGGCGAACCAGAGGCGGTGATCCTGGCCGACGGGCAGGTGCAGGTCGGCGACCTGGTGGGCACGATTCACAAAGTGGCCGCCCGCCTGAAAGGTGTCCCCTCCTGTAACGGGTGGATATTATGGTATTACGAAGACGGACAGACGGGCGATCGCTATCCGCTGGATACTCTCAGACGGCGAGTCCGTCAGTCCATGCAGGAAGATGCTCCCTAGAGCATGTTTGCAAACGCGCCCCTTTCCCCTGGTAATGGCGCGTGCACCGAAGGACATCACACCCATGACCCTGACCCCCAAAGAGCGAATGCGGCGGGCGCTGCACTACGAGCCGGTTGACCGCCTGCCGACGCAGATCAACTACACCGGCGCTGTGGGCGACATGCTGGCGGCGCACTTCGGCGTGACGCGGGCCGAGTTGCCGCGCCGCCTGGGCAATCATCTGTTGCGCGTGGACATCAGTCACACCCCGCGCCTGAGCGAGGACGGGCGCGTCGCCTATGACTGGTGGGGCGTGGGGTGGGATACGCAGGAAGAAGGCTACTTCGTCCGGCACAGCCCGCTGGCGGAGAACCGCGACCTGGACGCCTTCGCTTGGCCCGACCCGCACGCTCCCGACCTGCTGCGCGATGCGGAACAGGCCATCGCCGCCGATGCGGGCGAGCACTTCGTCGCGCCCAACTTTGGCTTTGCGCTGTTCGAGCGGGCGTGGGCCTTGCGCGGCTTCGACACCTTCCTGGTGGACATGGCGACCGATCCAGACTACGCCGCAGAGCTGCTCGACCGCATCGTCGCCATCCAGGAAGTCCTGATCCGGCGCTTCCTGGCGCTGGGCGTGGACGGCGTGTACTTCGGTGACGACTATGGCGCGCAGAAATCCACGCTCTTCTCGCCGCGCATGTGGCGGACGCTGATCAAACCCCGCCTGGCGCGCTTGTTCGCACCGGCCCGCGAAGCCGGTCTGCCGGTGATCCTGCACTCCGACGGCGACATCGCACCCATCCTGCCCGACCTGGTGGAAATCGGGCTGACGGCGCTCAACCCCGTACAGCCGGAAGTGATCGATCATCACTGGCTGCGGACGACCTTCGGCGGGCGGCTGGCCTTCTACGGCGGCGTTTCCACGCAGACGGTGTTGCCGCACGGCTCGCCGCAGGATGTGCGCGCGGCAGTATTCGCCGCGGCGCGCGCCCTGGCCCCGGACGGCACCGGCCTGATCATTGCGCCGTCACACCGCATGATGCAAGATATTCCCCTGGCGAACATTCAGGCGCTGTTGGACGCTTTCGCCGAACTGGAGGGAGACTCGTGGAGACAGTGAGCGAGCGCGTCGCGCAAGTGCGGGCAGCCTTCGCGACGCTCTATGGCGGCGAACCGACGCTCTGGGTACAGGCTCCGGGCCGCGTTGACCTGATGGGCAGTCACACCGACTACAACGAAGGCTACGTGCTGACCATGCCCATTGACCGCACTACCTGGATCGCGGCCCGCCCCCGCGACGACCGGCAGGTACGCATCCATTCGCTGAACCTGGCGAGCGGCGAGAGCTTCGGCCTGGACGACATTCAGCGCAGCGAAGCCGCCCCCTGGACAAATTACGTGCGCGGCGTGGCAAAAGTGCTGCAGGACGAGGGTTACGCGCTGTGCGGCTTCGACGGGCTGGTGCACAGCACCGTGCCCTTTAGCAGCGGGCTGAGTTCATCGGCGGCGCTGGAAGTGGCAACGGCGACGCTGTTCAACGAACTGTGCGGGCTGGGCCTCGACCCGGTGCGGCTGGCCGTGCTCTGTCAGCGCGCGGAGAATACCTTCGTCGGCGTCAACTGCGGCATCCTCGATCAATACACCTCGGCGGCAGGCCGTGCCGGGCACGTGCTGCTGTTGGACTGCCGTCATCTGACGCACACCGTCCCGCCCCTGCATCCCGATATCGCCATCGTCATCTGCGACACGCGCTACAAGCGCGCCCTGACTGGCTCCGAATACCCGCAGCGCCGCGCACAGTGCGAGTCCGCGGCGGCGACGCTGGCGCAGCGCTACCCCGGCGTGCGGACGCTGCGCGACGTGACCCTGGAACAACTGGATGCCGCGCGGACTCTGCTCGATGATACGGTCTACCGACGGGCGCGTTTCATCATCCAGGAAAATCAGCGCGTGCTCGACCTGGCAGGAGCGCTCTCGACCAAAGACGTGCCCTGCATCGCCGCGCTGACAGCGGAGTCTTTCGCCGGCGCGCGCGACCTCTATGAGATCGTCGTGCCGCAGATGGAAGCGATGATCGCCGCCATGCGCTGCGCACCCGGCGTGCTTGGTGCGCGACAGGCGGGGGCAGGCTTCGGCGGGTGCATGGTCGCTTTCGTGGAACGCGGGTGCGTGGAGCGGTTCGGTGAACATGTGCGCGCCGCCTATCAGGCTGCGACAGGCATTGAGGGCACGGTTTTCGCCGTCGAGGCCGCGCCGGGCGCAGGAGTCCTGACGGTCGGCTAGCAGACAGAAATTTCACCGCCGAGGCGCAGAGGGCGCAGAGAAAGTGCTGACCAGAGTCACCGACAACCTTTGTACGCGGCGGTTTGGAGTTCGTCTCGCCATGCCACTATAATCGCAAACATGCGTGGCTGTCACGCAGACTTCTTCAGAGAGGGACCTGCTGGCCCCTCGTTTTGTGTGGCAGGCGCAATAGCGCGCTTACCGCCCTTAATCGCAACAGCGAGGATGAACGTTCGACAGACTTCCTGAAACGGGGCTGGAAACATCACGAGGGGAGAACAGGATGCGTAAGCTCCGCGATTTGCTCAAACGGTCAGCACAACGGCGCGCGGCCATGCTGCGCCTGTTCGTGACAGGTTTCAGCATGGGTTCCGCCGACCTGGTGCCCGGTGTCAGCGGCGGGACGATGGCGCTGCTGTTTGGAATCTACGAGGAATTGATTCACAGCATCAAGACCGTGAGCAGTCAGTCGCTGAAGCTGGCCCTGCAGGGCAGGATCAGGGAGGCCTTGTGGGTCGTGCCCTGGGAGTTTCTGGTACCGCTGGGCGCAGGGATACTGGCGGCGATCTTCACCCTGGCCAGGGTGATCTCGCACCTGCTCACCAACCATCCGGTATTTGTGTGGTCGTTCTTCTTTGGGCTGGTGACGGCGTCGGTATGGGTGGTAGGGCAGCGCGTGGGGCGTTGGAACGCCAGGGCGTATGGCATAGCGGCCACCGGAGCGGTAGTTACCTATGCCATTGTGGGCGCAGTGCCCGTGCACACGCCAGCGGAATTGCCCGTCTTCTTCGTGGCGGGAATGATCGCGATCATGGCCATGATCCTGCCAGGCATTTCGGGATCGTTCTTGCTGGTGCTGATGGGCAAATACGCGCAACTCCTGGAGGCAGTGACCAGCCGCGATGTGATCACCCTGAGCGTGTTTGTGCTGGGAGCAGCCGTGGGACTGGCCCTCTTCTCGCGGCTGTTGTCCTATATGTTCGCCCATCACCATCACAGCATGATGGCTTTCCTCACCGGCGTGTTGCTGGGATCGCTGCGCAAGGTCTGGCCCTGGAAAGAAACGGTCCAGACGACGCTGGACGCGCACGGCAACGAAGTGCCTCTGGTCGAAGTGAACCGCCTGCCTCCTGCGCTCGACGGAGAAGTGATCGTGGCCGCGAGTCTGTTCCTGGTCGCGGTTGGGCTGATCCGCTATTTGCACCGATACGAGACGGCCAGGAAGCGCATATCCGAGGAGCACCCCTCACACGAGATCGCGACGACGGCCCTGGACTGAAGCTCAGCCGCCCCCTTCTCTTGATTGAACTGCACACCCTCACCCCTCAGTCCCCTCGCCCCGCGACGCAGTCGCGAGG
>DDBP01000338.1 GCA_002332795.1 Anaerolineales bacterium UBA2029
GGCTGTCCGCCCCTGAACCCCCTCCAGCCAGCGGAACGAGTAGCCGCGCCGGATTGGTGCGCAACACAGCGGGGCCGGCGGTGGTGATGTTGTATTCGGTCAGGTCCGCCATGTGGATTTCCGGCAGGATCGTCATGTGACCAGCGCGGTGATCGTAGTGCAGGATGACGATATCCTCGTTCGGGTGCGTGCTGCCCACCGCCCAACGGCTCGCGTGTACCACGCCCCAGTCCAGGCACATGCCGGCGGGGGCTTCTCCGAGAATCGGGTCGCAGGTGCCGGGGAAAGTGAGAAACTCGTCTCTCACTCCCTCGTTGCCCGCCTTGAGAATATCGAGCGTGGCGTCACCGCCGCGCTGCCACAGGTTTTGCTGAACTTCGTGAATGACGACATCGTGCGCATCGGGAAAGCGCGCGCCGACCCAGTCTGGCTCGGTGAGAATCACCAGGTGAACGGGCGCGGTCATGAGCGGTCGCACCTCCAGGATCGCGTCCGTGATGCGCCCGATCTCGCGGCGCATGTGCTGCGCGTAGTCCTGGTAGGTCAGTAACCAGGCGAAACCAGGGCCGAGCAGCAGGATCGCCGTGCCCATGCCTCCGGCTATCGCCCTGTCCGGCAGCACCAAACGTCCCGCGCCGAAGATAGCCGTCACGTACAGCAGCGTGATCCCCGCCGCCCGCCCGAAGGTGATCCGGTTGGTGTAGACGTAGTTCAGGTTGCGATTGCTCGTCCCCACCAGCACGCTGCACAGCAACATCACCCCGGCCAGGGCTGCCAGCACGGCGAAATCTCGCGCGAACGGCGCGGCGTCCCCGTTCAGAGGGATCACTTTTGCCAGACTCCACATACCCACTCCGGCGAGCAAAGTCACCAGGGCAATCCGCCCCAGGTAGCCGTCGGCGACGGTGACGCGCAGGCGGTCCAGGTACAGGTCGGGGAAGGTCACCGCGGTGCTGAGCTGTTCGGCCAACCGTTGCGGCGACGCCGTGCCCGCGTCGGGGGCCAGGTCTTCCCAGGGGTCGAAGACGAACAGAACGGCGACGGCCAGGGCGATCCCAACAGCCAGAGCAGGTAGCGCGTCGCGCAGCACTGGCCACCAGCGCGAGCGCCAGGGTGTTCCCTGGCGGGCGACCCAGCCCACGAACAGGTTGACGCCGATCCAGGGCAGGCCAGACTCGTAGGTCAGCACCGACACCGTATAACAGGCGATGGAAAGGCCATAGAACAGCCCGCGCTGCCAACCGGTGCGTTGCAGGCTGAGCAGATAGGTATAGGTGGAGGCCAGCAGCAGCGGGAGCGTCGGTTCGATGTACCAGTTGATGCCCTGATATAGCTCCGGCAGGCGGATCGGCGTCAACATCAGGGCCAGGCCAGCGCTCACCGCCAGCAGCCGACGGCGAGTGAGCCGGAACACGATCCCCGCCAGGAAGACCCCTTCCAGCACCCGGCTGGCCTGGAAAATGAAATGATAGGGGGCATCGTGTTCCCCGAAGAGCGCATAGGCCAGGGCGTTGAGCGGGCCGACGAGCAGATGGCGCTGATTGCGCTCGAAATAGCGCGCGCTGAAGCCCGCGATCCCCACTTCGTCGAACCAGGCGCGGTGAATGATCACATCGGTGTGCAGCGGCCCGATGTTTAGCCCGCGTAACAACAGGATGATCAGCACGCCGTTGCCGATCAGGAGCACGATCCAGACTGGAGAGCTGACCATGCACTGCGCAGTCTTAAGGTGGAAAGGGCGCGTGCTACTCATCCCCCAACACCAGCGCCAGCCCGGCGTTGACATCCTCCACCAGATGATCCGTCACCACTGCCAGCGCCGCGCGTTTGTCCGGCTGCGGCGAGACACCGATTGCGCTCAGCGTCGCCGTGACGCCCGCCCGTTGCAGCAATGCCACGGCACCCTGCACGGCGCGGATGCCCCCCGCCGAATCCTCGCAGATGACGATGTGCAACGGGCCATTGCGCAACGCAGCCAGCGGCCCGCTGAGTTCGCCTCGCTCAGCCAGGTGAGCCGCGGCGTGCAGAGAGTCGGTCTCTGCGCCGGAGAGGGCGGCGGCAATGGCCGAGAGCGCCTGCACCGGCGACGGCTTGATGTAGTCGGCGGCGGCGCGCCCATGACGCCAGGCCAGCCAGCCCACGCGCCCCTGCCCGATCAGCGGGACGCGCCCTGCCAGCCCTACCAGTTCGGCGGCCAGTTCCGCTTCGGGCGGATAACCGGCGGGTGGCTCACCGACCGGCTCCTCCGGCGGCAGATCGGCAGGTGGGCGGCTGGGGCGCGCCGTGTAGATGGCGACGCCGTGTCCGGACTGCGCCGCCCAGTCGAGCAGGCGGGCGCGGGTGCGCGCGTCGAGCAGGGGGATGTCGTAGGTGGTCAGGTAGCTGTCGCTGACGAACTCGGCGGGCAGGCCATAGGTGGCGCGGAAACGCTCGCTGCCCAGCACGAAGGTCTGGAAGGTGCGCGTGGTAGGCGTCTCGCGCACAGCGTAGACGTTGCCCAGCAAGGCCCGCAGCAGCGGCAGATTGGCGGGATCGGTGCGAGCGCTCAGCAGTTCCAGGTAACGCGCTGCCGGGTAGCGCCCGTCGGCGTCGTGATGAGCGATCTGTCGCGCCTCGGCGGTGAAGTCCGGGCGGGGCACGGCGGGCGGGGCGGCGCGGATCGCGTCGAAAGTGGCTTCCAGCGTCGGGCGTCGGGCGTCGGGTGCGCGTTCTAGCGCCGCCAGCAGCAGCGCGCTGACGCACATCGCGCCGGAGTCCCATTCGTTGGTCAGCCCGCACGCCTCGAAAACGGCGATCTCGTCGTCGGTGGGGCCGGGCAAAGCCAGGCCCATGCGCCCCGCGAAATGTTCGACCAGCGCCCGCAACGCGGTCTTATAGCCGACGGGATGCACCAACACGCCATCCACGTCGAGCAGAATCAGGGTGTGGCCAGGGGTGCTCAACGGCGAGACTATCCGGAAGATGACTGCTGCGCCTGCGCGGCGAGATAGGCTTCGTAGTCTTCGCGCTCGACCAGCTCGCCGCCGGTCACCTCGCCGCTGACGAAACGGCGATTGCGGTCGAATTCGAAATAGGCTTCCAGCCGGTCGAAGCTCTTCTGCCCGACCACGATCTTGCGGGCGAAGTAGCCTTGCAGATCATCCGTCTGTGACAGATCGTTCTGGCGGTGCAGCCGCACGCGGATCACCTCGCCGGTCTTGTGCGCCCGGATGTAGAAGTACATCCCTTCCGGGTCGCTCGATTTGCTCCCGCCGCCAAACAGTTTCTTGAGAAAACTCACCGTCAGCCCTCCTCAGTTGATGCAGAGGCAAGGATACCACAAACCCGCCTCGCCGACGATGCCTGTGCCCAGCAGCGCGCGACCAACAGCCTGACACATTTTGCACGCACCCGCCCAGGAAGAGGCGTGTAAAGCGGTTTGTAACGTTTCGTCCTCCGCGCCTTTGCGGCGGACTATTCCTCGCCCAGTTCTTTCAGCAGCGCCTGCCATACGTCGTCTGAGATGGAGAACTCGTGCTCTGCGGCGGGGAAGGCGCGCGTGAGCACTTCCTGGCGGAATTGCGCGAACGCCTGCCGCATCACGTCCGCCAGGTGGGCGTAGCGGCGGGCGAAACGGGGCGTCAGGCGTTCGTACAGGCCCAGCACGTCGTGTGTGACCAGCACCTGCCCGTCGCAACCGCCCCCCGCGCCAATGCCGATGGTCGGGATGGTCAGCGAGCGGGTGATCAGCGCTGCCAGGCGGGCGGGCACAGCCTCCAACACCAGGCTGAACGCGCCCGCTTCCTGCAAGGCACGGGCATCGTCCAACAGACGGCGGGCCGCTTCGACCGTGCCGCCCTGTACCTTGAACCCGCCCAGCGCGCTGACGCTTTGCGGCGTCAACCCGATGTGCCCCATCACGGCGATGCCCGTCTCCACCAGCGCGCGCACTGTCTCGGCGATGCGCTGCCCACCCTCCAGTTTGACGGCATCGGCACCTCCTTCGGCCAGCAGGCGTGCCGCGTTGCGCAGCGCATCCGTCACCCCGGTCTGATAGCTCATGAAGGGCATATCGGCCACCAGCAAGGCTCGTCGCGTCCCCCGCCGCACGGCCTGACAGTGCAGCACCATCATGTCCATCGTCACCGGCAACGTGTTCTCGAAACCGTGTACCACCATCCCCAGCGAATCGCCCACCAGGATCAGGTCAATGCCCGCCTGATCGATCAGCAGCGCAGTGGGATAGTCGTAAGCGGTGAGCATGGTGATCGGCTCGCCGCGCTCTTTCATCGCCTGAAGCTGTTGCAGCGTGACCCTGTCCACAGCTTTCTCCTCCTTCTCGCACGCCAGCATGCCTCTGATGATACCGACCCGCCGCCAAAGACGCAGCAGGTGCGTACAAAATGTGTCGGGCAGTTGGCCGCGCTTTGCTGCTCCTCACCCCTCAATCTCCTCGCCCCGGCCTGGCTTCTGGGATACACTTGGCAGCGGAAAAGCTCGCTCTGTGCCGTTTGGACGTTGCCTCAGGAGGGACTATGCCCGGTCTGCGCGCCAAACTGCGCGTGCTGATGCAGGCGAATCTGCGGGGGGAACGGGGCGAGGCCGCCCCTTCGATCCGCCGGGCCGGGGCGGACGTTGCCGCGCTGCGGCAACAGATCGCGCGCGCCCTGGACGACGAAGACCGGCTGCAACAGACCATTCAGGCCGCCGCCGCGCAGATCGCAGCGCTGGATCAGCAGGCTGATGAGGCGCTGTCCCGCGGCGACGAGGCGACCGCCCGTCACCTGGTCGGGCAATTGCAGCGCCGCCGTCAGCAACTCGCGTTCCTGGAAGCCGATCTGGCGCAGCACCGTTACGTCACCGCCGACCTGATGCGGCGCGTCAACACGCTGGAAGCGTTGGTCGCACAGGCGCAACAGTCCGTCGCGCAGGGGGAAGCCCCCGACGAGGACACAGTGCCCCTGGCTGAGCGCATCCGACAGGCGCGCGCGGAAATCGCCCGGCGTGTCGAGACGCTGCGCACCGCTGAAACCGCTCCTGCCGACGATGCCCTCGATGAGCAGGCTGTCGAAGACGACCTGGCCCGTCGCCGCGCCCGCCTGAGTCAGTAGCGCCTGTCTCTGATGAGTTGCCACGCCGAGCCAGAGCAAGGGCGGGTGTGAGCAGACAGGCTGCTGTGTTTTGCTGCCCCTCACTCCTCCATCCCCTCTCCCTCGCGACTTCAAGGGCGGACAGGGCCAGAGCAAGCGTTAAGGCTGGTTCGCCTGGTTTACCTCA
>DDBP01000339.1 GCA_002332795.1 Anaerolineales bacterium UBA2029
TGAGGTAAACCAGGCGAACCACCCTTTACACTTGCTCCAGCCTTGTTCGCCCCCTTCGCCGCGCCCGTGACAGAACGCCTGCCTTGGGCTAGAATTCGCGCTGATCGTCCGCGTTGAGTCCAGTCCTGGGCAGGCGTTTGTGTCCGCTTCCTTCATCAGTCAGGCCGATGGCTACGTGCGATGGTTGCGCGAGCGCGTCGGTCACCAACTGATCTACCTGGTCTACGCCACCAACCTGGTCTTCGACGACGCAGGGCGCATTCTGGTACAGCGCCGCTACGACTTCGACTGGCTGGGCGTGCCCGGCGGGGCGCTGGAGATCAACGAGGGCATTCGCGCCTGCGCCGAGCGCGAAGCGCTGGAAGAAACCGGCCTGCGCGTGCGGGTCGAACGGCTGGTGGGCGTCTTCAGTCACCCGGCCTATAACCTGCTCTACCCCAACGGCGATCAGGTGCAGCAATGGACGGTGTGCGTCGTCTCGCGTCCGGTGGGCGGAGAGCTGCGCGCCGATGGCAGCGAGTCGCTGGCCGTGACCTGGCTGCCCGTGGACGAGGCGCTACCGCAGTTTCCCCCTGCCTATCAGGCGATGGTGCGCGCCGCCCTGGAATCGCCGCACGACGCTGTGCTGGAACCGATCTACGCCGAGCCGCCGCTAACCCCCTATTACCCCATCCTGCGGGCGAAGGTGGGCCATGCGCCGGTGATCCTGCCAGGGGCAATGGCGCTGGTGCCCAACGAGCGTGGCGAATTGCTGGTAACGCGGCGCACCGACGACGGCCTGTGGCATCCGCCGGGCGGTTACGCCGACCTGGGCGAGACGAGCACGCACACCGTCGTGCGCGAGGTACGCGAGGAAACAGGGCTGGAGATCGAACCGTCCCGCGTGGTAGGCCTGTACAGCGAGGTACCCTTGATGACCGGGCGCTATCCCAATGGCGATGTGACGCACAATGTGGGCATTGCGTTCGAGTGTCGCATCACTGGCGGGGCGCTACACGCGGACGGCGACGAGGCCAGCGCCGTGGCCTTCAAGCCGGTCGAGGAGTTGTTGGCGCAGCCATTCCATGCCTACACCGACACACCACAACTGCTGCGCGACTATCTGCAGCGCGACACCTGGCCGGTGCTACGCTGAGAAATATTCACACCGCGGAGAGAACAGATCGGCATGAATTGGGACAAAGAGGCATCGCTCACTCTGGAACGTCTGTTGCCGCGCCTGGAACCGGCTCTGCCCGCGGGGGTGGAGCGGGAGGAGTTCGTCGTCCGGCTGCGACAGCACTTCCCCAGGGTCTTCCGCTTGCTGGTCGAGCTATACGGGGGGCGCTACGACTTCTTCTATCATCTGGAGCAGATTCTGCTGACAGCAGCCCGCGCCTATGCCGAGCGCCCCGCCGATCTGAAAGCGCTCGACCGGGCGCGCGAAGCCGACCCGCAGTGGTTTCAGCACGAGCGCATGATGGGCGGCGTGTGCTACGTAGACCTGTTCGCGGGCACGCTGGCCAACCTGCGCCAGAAAATTCCCTACTTCAAAGAACTGCGCCTGACCTACCTGCACCTGATGCCGCTCTTTCGCTGCCCGCCAGACAACAGCGACGGCGGCTACGCCATCAGCAGCTACCGCGAGGTAGACCCGCGCCTGGGCACCATAGACGAATTGCGTGCGCTGGCCGCCGACCTGCGCGCCGAGGGTATCAGCCTGGTGCTCGACTTCGTCTTCAATCACACGTCGGATGAGCACGAATGGGCACAGCGCGCCCTGGCCGGCGACGAGCGCTATCAGGCATACTACCTGATGTTCCCCGACCGGTCGCTGCCCGATCAGTACGAGCAACACCTGCGCGAAATCTTCCCAGAGCAGGCACCGGGCAGTTTCACCTACCGCCCGGAGATCGATCGCTGGGTGTGGACGACCTTCCATCACTTCCAGTGGGATCTGAACTACGCCAATCCGGAAGTGTTCAGCGCCATGCTGGGCGAGATGCTGTTCATCGCCAACGTCGGCGCGGAAGTGCTGCGGCTGGACGCGGTGGCCTTCATCTGGAAGCAACTGGGCACCGTCTGCGAAGGGCTGCCGCAGGTGCACACGGTCATTCAGGCGTTCAACGCGCTGGCCCGCATCGCCGCGCCCGCCCTGATTTTCAAGTCCGAGGCCATCGTGCATCCCGCCGAGGTCGCCCGCTACATTCACCCCGACGAAGCGCCCCTTTCCTACAACCCTACGCTGATGGCGTTGCTGTGGGAGTCCCTGGCGACGCGCAAGGTGACTTTGCTGCACCATTCCATGCAGAAGCGCTTCGGCCTGCCAGAAGGCTGTGCCTGGGTGAACTATGTGCGCTGTCACGATGACATCGGCTGGACGTTCGCCGACGAAGACGCCTGGGAACTGGGCATCAACGGCTTCGATCACCGGCAGTTCCTCAACGCCTTCTACACTGGCAAATTTCCCGGCAGCTTCGCCCGCGGCCTGCCCTTCAACTACAACCCGCGCACCAAAGATATGCGCATCTCCGGCACGTGCGCGTCGCTGGCCGGGCTGGAGCATGCGCACGAGACGGGCAACGACCGTTACCGCGAACTGGCCCTGCGCCGTATCGAACTGATTCACTCGGTGATCCTCAGCGCGGGCGGCATCCCGCTGATCTACCTGGGCGACGAGATCGCCACCCTCAACGACTACAGCTACGCCGACGATCCCAACAAATCAGAAGACAGTCGCTGGGTGCATCGCCCCGCCTTCGACTGGGAACGCGCCGCGCAGCGTCACGACCGCAGCACCGACGCCGGACGTATCTTTCAGACGTTGCAGAAGCTGATCGATCTGCGGCGGCGCACGCCCGCCCTGGCCAACGGTCATACGCGCTTCTTCGACACGCGCAACGAGCATGTGCTGGGCTATGTGCGCGGCAGCGACGTGCTGATCCTGGCCAATTTCTCCGAAGAAGAGCAATCCGTCCGCCTGGGCTGGACGCCGCCCAACCCCACCGACCTGATCTCCGGTGTCGCCTATCCGCGTCACAAGCCGGTGACGCTCGCGCCGTATCAGTTCGTGTGGCTGGCGGCAGGGCCGGAAGCCAGTTGAACCGAGCAAAGGGAACAGTGGCCATGGCAGACAACGACTTTGACATCAACCTGTTCGTGAAGGACGAGAAGATAGAACCTCAGAGCAAAGAGGCACTTCGCTACATCGCCTATCCTGGCCTGGCGCGGCTGTTCGTTGATGAACCGTAGAGAGGAGGTGTCGCATGTCCCGTCAAGTGATTGCCACGCCCCACGCTCCCGCGGCGGTCGGGCCGTATTCGCAGGCCATCGCCGCCAATGGGTTTGTCTTCGTCTCCGGGCAACTGGGCCTGGTGCCGGAAACCAAACAGTTCGCCGGAGAGACTGTCGCCGCGCAGACGGAGCAGGCCTTGCAGAACATCGCCGCCATCCTGGAGGCGGCGGGCACCGACCTGGCGCACGTCGTCAAGGTGACTGTCTATCTGGCCGATATCGCCACCTTCAAAGAGATGAACGAGGTCTATAGCGCCTTTTTCCCCACACAGCCGCCCGCCCGCGCTGCCTTCGCCGTGCGCGATCTGCCGCTGGGCGCACTGGTGGAGATCGAGGCGATCGCCGTGCTGCCTGCCTGAGGATTGCAGAGAGGAGTCATCCATGCCCCGCCAGGTGATCTATACCGACAAAGCGCCCGCCCCCATCGGTCCCTATTCGCAGGCGATCAAGACGGGCGACACCGTCTACGTATCGGGCCAGGGAGGACTGGTGCCGGAAACGATGCAGATCGCAGGGCCAACCGTCGCCGCACAGACGGAACAGACGTTGCGCAACATCGCCGCCATCCTGGAGGCGGCGGGCACCGACCTGGCCCATGTGGTCAAGGTCAACGTGTTGCTGGCGGACATCAGCACCTTTGCCGAGATGAACGAGGTCTACCGCCAGTTCTTTCCAGTGGACCCGCCGGCGCGCATGACCTATGCCGTGCGCGATCTGCCGCTGGGTGTGCTGGTAGAGATTGACGCGATCGCCGTCATGCCGGACTGAGAACACTCATGCGCATCGAATTTCTGGGTTCGGGCGGGGCGATCACCACGCCGCGCCCTGGCTGCCAGTGTCCGGTCTGCGCGGAAGCGCGGGCCAGGGGCGTGCCTTACAGCCGCAGCGGGCCGAGCGTGTTCGTGCACGGTCCGGACGTGCTGATAGACACGCCCGAAGAGGCCAAGGCGCAGCTCGACCGCGCGGGAATCGCGTCCGTCCCGGCCTGTCTGTATTCGCACTGGCACCCCGACCATGTGGCCGGGTTGCGCGTGTGGGAAACGCTCAACGCCGACTGGTTTCACTGGCCGCCCGCACACCGCCGCACGACGATCTATCTCCCGCAGCAGGTCGCAGACGACTTCCACCATCGCCTGGGAGCCTGGGATCAACTGATGTATCTGCAGCGCTTCGGCGTGGTGGAGGTGATCGTGCTGCGCGACGGCGAAACGGTGACGCGCAACGGCGTGACCATCCGCCCCTTCCGCGTGGCTCAAGACTTCGTCTACGCCTTCCTGTTCGAGGAAGGCGCGACGCGCGTGCTGATCGCGCCGGACGAGCTGCTCGGCTGGCAGCCGCCGCCGGACGTGTGCGGCCTCGACCTGGCCGTGCTGCCGATGGGCCTGGCCGAGTTCGACCCTTTCACCGGTGAGCGCCTCATCCCCGCCGATCACCCGGTGTTGCGCCAGGAAGCGACCTTCGCGCAGACGCTCGACATCGTGCGCGCGCTGCAGGCCCGCCGCGCCATCCTGACGCATATCGAAGAGCCGGTCGGCCTGCGTCACGACGACCTGGAACGGTTGTCCGCGCGCCTGCACGACGAAGGGCTGCCGGTCACGTTCGCCTATGACACCCTGGTCGTCGAAGTCTGAGGGAACTACCATGCCCAACGAACTGATCCTGGTCGTAGACGACGAGCCGCACATCATCGAGCTGGCCAGCCTGTACCTGAAGCAGGATGGCTTTCGCGTCATCAGCGCCGCCGACGGCGTCGAGGCCCTGCAGCGCATCGCTCAGGAGCAGCCCGCGCTGGTGGTGCTCGACCTGATGTTGCCCCGCCTGGACGGCTGGGAAGTGTGCAAGCGCATTCGCGCCGAATCCGACCTGCCGATCCTCATGCTCACTGCCCGCGACGACGACATAGACAAGATCGTGGGGCTGGAGCTGGGCGCGGATGACTACCTGACCAAGCCCTTCAACCCCCGCGAACTGGTGGCGCGGGTGAAGGCGATCCTGCGGCGGACAGAGCCGCGCCGCGCCGCCGCGGGGGAGACGGTGTTGCGCGTCGGCAACCTGACCGTGGACCCGGCCCGGCGCGAGGCCCGCGTCGAAGGCCGCCTGATCGATCTGCGAGCCAAAGAATTCGACCTGCTGCTGACGCTGGTCGAGCACAAAGGGTTGGTGCTCAGCCGCGAAAAACTGCTCGACCTGGTGTGGGGCTTCGATTTCTACGGGCAGACGCGCACGGTAGACGTGCACGTCGCGCATCTGCGGCACAAGCTGGCCGGCTGCACCGCCGAGATCGAGACCGTGTGGGGAGTCGGCTACAAGCTCACGGAGGGCTAGAGGCTGTTATGAACTTTCGCGCCGTATCTGCCTCTCACCCCTCCCTCCCCTCTCCCTTGCGACTTCAGGGGCGGACAGGGCCAGAGCAAGCGTTAAGGTGGGTTCGCCTGGTTTACCTCAC
>DDBP01000169.1 GCA_002332795.1 Anaerolineales bacterium UBA2029
GGCGGCGCAAGGAGCGCGAACATGAGACGCGATGGGCCAGTCCTGGTCATCGGGGCTGCGGGAATAGATATCAAGGGACGCCCCAATCAGCCGCTGCAGATGGGCACCTCCAATGGCGGGGTGGTGCGCAACAGTGTGGGCGGAGTGGCCCGTAACATCGCCGAAAACCTGGCCCGCCTGGAAGTGCCCACCATCCTGCTCTCCGCCGTCGGCCAGGATCACACCGGCGACTTCCTGTTGCAACACACGGCTGCCGCCGGCGTAGATACCAGCCATGTGCTGCGCCTGCCCGACCAGCACACTGGCAGCTATGTCGCCATCCTGGACGAAAAGGGCCAACTGATCGTTGCGGTCAGCGAATACGACATCGTCAGCCGCATCGGCCCCTCGTACCTGCAGCGCTGCCGTGCTCTCTTCGCCAGGGCCGCCATGATCGTCCTCGACGGCAACCTGACCCCCCGTGCGTTGCGGTCGGTCTTCCGCTGGGCAGACCGCTACAACGTGCCTGTGTGCGCCGATCCCACCTCACCGGCCCTGGCGACCAAGTTCATCCCCTATCTACCTCACCTGTTGATGGTCGCTCCCGACGCCAGCGAGGCAGCAGCGCTGTGTGGAGCGCCCGTCCCGCCGACCACCAGCACCGAAGCGATCGAGACGGCTCAATGTCTGGTGAGCATGGGGGTGGAGATTGCCATCGTCACCATGGCCGAGCAGGGCCTGGCCTACGCCGACGGCAGCAGCGCCGGTCACATCCCGGCCCTGCGCACCAGGGTTGTTGACCCCACCGGCACTGGCGATGCCGTCACGGCTGCGGTGATCTTCGGTCTGCTGCAGGAAATGCCCATTGACGAAGCCGTCCGTCTGGGGGTGTCCGCGGGGGCACTCACCCTCAGCACGCGCGAGACGGTTGTCCCTGACCTGAGTCTGGATCGGCTGTATGACGCGCTGATCGTGTGAGAGTCTGAGCGTTCCCGGCAGCCACCGGCACTATACACAGAGAGCGTTCGTCCATGTGTCCCTCGCCTGCTTCGACTTCATCACCGCTCGATGCCGAGACCCTGGCCTTGCGCCGCAAGCAGTACGCCCGCATTGCCGAACTGCTGGAAGATTTTTACGGTTACCCCACCTGGCGACCCCATTTGCCGCCGGTGGACGAGCTGGTGAGCACCATCCTCAGCCAGAGCACCACCGATTCCAACCGCGACCTGGCCTTCGACGCGCTCAAAGCTCGCTTTGGCAGTTGGGAAGCGGTGCGCGATGCGCCGGTCGAGGAGATCGCCGCAGTCATTCGCCCCGCCGGCCTGTCCAACCAGAAAGCACCGCGCATCAAACGCGCTTTGCAGAAATTAACCGCTGAGCGCGGCGAACTTTCGCTGGACTTTCTGGCCGACCTGCCCGTCGAGGAAGCCAAAGCCTGGCTCACCAGCTTCGATGGCATCGGCCCCAAGACGGCAGCGATCATCCTGCTGTTCTCGTTCAACAAACCGGCCTTTCCGGTAGATACGCACATTCATCGCGTGACGCGGCGACTGGGGCTGATCGGCCCCAGGACCAGCGCCGAGCGCGCACACCTGGAACTGGAAGCCATCATCCCCCCTGCCGACTACCTCCCCGCTCATCTGAACATCATCCGGCTGGGGCGCGAAATCTGCCAGGCGCGCCGCCCGCGCTGCGAAGAATGCCCCCTGACCGCCTACTGCGATTATTTTCAGAACATCCGCTCACGAGGAAGCAGCGAATGAACGAAGCGCCTTCCCCCACCGCGCGACAACTCACCAACGCGATCGAGAAAGCCCGTCAGTCCGTGACTCTGTTGCGGCAACAGGCACAGGCTGGCACACTGGAACAGGCACATCTGGCCGAACGCCTGACCGCCCTGGAAAACCTGCTGGCCGAACTGGCCGCGACTCATCAGGAAAGCGTTCACGAGCGGCAACTGGCCGCGCTGTACGAGGTGAGTCGCGCCCTGGGGTCTTCGCTCGATCTGCAGGTCGTGCTCGATCAGGTCATGGACGCCATCATCCAGCTTACCGAGGCCGAGCGGGGCTTCCTGATGCTGCTCAACGACGACGGCACCTTCGACGTGCGGGTGGCACGCAACCTGGATCAGGAGACGCTCGATAGCTCAGAATTCGCTTACAGCCGCACCATCACCCGGCACGTGGTCAACAGCGGGCAACCGGTCGTCACCACCAACGCGCAGACCGATCCCCGCTTCATGGATCAGGCCAGCATCGTCGCGCACGCGCTGCGCAGCATCATGGCGACGCCCCTGCGAGCACGCGGCAGGATCATCGGCGTCGCCTATGTGGACAATCGCATCCGCACCGGCCTTTTTTCCGAAGAAGACCTGGCCCTGCTCGACGCTCTGGCGGCACAGGCGGCCATCGCCATTGACAACGCCCAGCTCTACAGCGCCAAGGATCAGGCCCTGACCGCCCGCCTCGAAGAACTGACCATGTTGCAGTGGATTGACCGGCAGCTCAACGAGACGCTGGATACCGCCCATGCCATGCGTGTGACTCTGGAGTGGTCGGCGCGGCTGTGCGGCGCGGAGAGCGCCAGCCTGGGCCTGTACGATCCACAAACCGAGCAGGTGCGCCTGGTAGCCCACTATGGCGAAACCGACGCCTTCACCGGGCAGGAACAGATACCCCTCACGCACCCGCTCATTCACCAGGTCTTCACCTCGCACTCCGCGGCCATGCAGGTCTCCCCAGAAGGGACACAGCCGGCGAACACTATCCTGTGTGTGCCCATCAAGCGCGAAGGCGCAGTGATCGGCATCGTCACGCTGGCCGCATCCCGCGCCGGAGCGTTTGACGAAGACGCACAGGCCCTGGTCGCGCGCCTGGCCGACCGCGCCGCCATTGCCATTGAGAACAGTCGCCTGTACGACGCTGTGCAGGCCGCCAACCGCGCCAAATCGGAATTCGTCAGCCTGGTGGCGCACGAGTTGAAAGCGCCCATGACCAGCATCAACGGCTATGCCGATCTGCTGGCAGTCGCCGGCCCTCTCACCGGGCAACAGCAGAAGTTCGTGCAGACCATCAAGGCCAACGTGCACCGCATGAAAGTGCTGGTCAGCGATCTGACCGACATCAGCTGCATCGAAAGCGGGCAACTGCGTGTGGAGAAGGAACGAGTGGACTTGCTGGCGGCGATCGCCGAAGCATGCGACGGGCTGCTGCAGCAACTGCACGAGCGCGGTCACACTCTGGTCGAAGAGCTACCCTCTGAACTGCCTGCCGTGCGTGGAGATCGTGGCCGGATAGTGCAGGTGCTGGTCAACCTGCTGAGCAACGCCATCAAGTACACGCCCAACGGCGGCACGATCACCCTGCGGGCGTGCCAGGACGGTCAGTTTGTTCGCCTGAGCGTCGCCGACACCGGCGTCGGCATGACCCCCGAAGAGCTCGCCAGGCTGGGGACCAAGTTCTGGCGTGCGGACAACGATCACGTGCTCAATCAGCCGGGCACCGGCCTGGGACTGGCGATCACGCGCAACCTGGTCGCGCTGATGGGTGGTGAATGGCAGGTGAGCAGTACGCCCGGCCAGGGCAGTACCTTCACCGTCGGATTGCGTGTCTACCAGGACTGAAGCGTCCTCACGTTCTCTATGCCTGCGGGCGCTTCCAGCCTTCCCAGCCGCGCGCCTGCCAGGCCGCGTAAAGGGCAATAGCACCCGCCGTTGCCACGTTCAGGCTTTGCACGTGCCCGCGCATGGGCAGGGTCAGGCGGAGGTCGCACGTTTCGCGTACCAGACGGCGCAGCCCTTCGCCTTCGCTACCCATCACCAGGGCGATGGGACGTTTGAGGTCTACTTCGTCCGGCGTGACCGCATCTGGCCCGATGTCCATGCCCACCAGCCACACCCCCTCTTCTTTGAGGCGGCGCATAGCACTCACCAGGTTAGTGACCACGGCTACGTTGAGATGCTCCACCGCGCCAGATGAGGCGCTGACCACCGCTGGCGTCACGTCCACCCCGCGCCGTTCCTGCAGGATCACGCCGTGTACGCCCACCGAATCGGCCACGCGCAGCAGCGCTCCCACATTCTGCGGGTCTTTCAGCAGATCGAGCACCAGCAGGAAGGGCAGTTCGCCGCGCTCTGCGCTCGTGCGCAGGATGGCATCCAGATCAACGTAGGGATACCCTCCCACGCGCATGGTGACGCCCTGGTGATTGGCGTTGTCGGCCAGATCATCCACCACGCGACGCGGCACGCGCCGCACGTTGACCCCGCGTTCCTGGGCCAGCGCCAGCACCGCTTCGACGACGCCCTTCTCGTCCACTCCCTCGGCGATCAGCAATTGCTGAAAAGTGCGTCGCCCCGCCCGCAGACTTTCCAGCACCGGCCAGCGCCCATATAGATACTCTGTTGCCATGGCGATCCCCCAAGATAGGGCAGGGCACTAGTCCGCGCCCTGCCCCTACACCTGACCATTAATCGCGCGCCTTGATCACTGATCGAGAGTTCAGTCTACTCGCCACACAGTGCCGTCGGGCCGGTCTTCCAGGGTGACGCCCAGCTCGGCCAGGCGGGCGCGAATCCGATCGGCAGTGCCGAAGTCCCGGTTGGCGCGGGCCTGCGCGCGCAGATCAACCAGCATCTGAATCAACCCCGCTTCGCGCTCGGCGTTGCCCGTGCCAGCAACCGCCGTCTCTTCGGGCACGATACCCAGCACCGTCCCGCCGAGTTCCCGATAGGTCGCATCAATGGCTTCCAGCACGGCTTTGCTCACCGGCTGTCCACTGTTGAGCAGCGTGTTGACTTCGCGGGTCAGGTCGTGTAACACCGCCAGACCGCCCGGCGCGTTGAAGTCATCGTCCATGGCCTCGACAAAACGCTGCCGGGCCTGCGTCAGCACGTCCAGGAAGGCATTGCCCGCCTCGCCCGACGGAGCATTACTCAACTTGCTGCGCACCAATCGCACCGCCCCATAGAT
>DDBP01000166.1 GCA_002332795.1 Anaerolineales bacterium UBA2029
TCAGGCGCAGGTGCTCGACCTGGCCCTGGCCGATAACGAGGGACGCTTCCAGATCGCCACCCTGCTGCCGCGCGGCACAGCCGAAGAACCTGCGCTGTACAGTATTCTGGTGCGCGCAGCCGGCTACTTGCCCCTCAGCGCAGATGGGATTATTGTTACCGATAGCACGGCCAGCCCGGTCGAGATCAACGTGGCGCTCAGCCGCAACTGAGCGGGGCGAGTGCATTCGCGTTTTGGGGCAGAATTCACCACAGCGCGCACAGGGGTAGCAGCGCAAGGCACAGAGTTCGCGATGTTGTTTGTCGTCTGCGCTCTCTGCGTCTGCGCGGTTCAACCACCCTGCCTCATCCGGGCGAGCCGGGCTTGAGAAGCGTCAGCACAGCCGCTATACTCCAGTGGTGAGAGCAACCCCTGAGTGGCGCGCAACTACCCAGACGTGTTTCGAGGTGAGAGGTCATGTCAAACACAACCGACAAGCCTGTCCTGATCATTCACGAAGGTGAACGCGCGGGCCAGCGCTGGGTCATGCGCGAGGATGAACTGGTAATCGGGCGCGGCGCTGAATGCGACCTGGTCTTGCCAGAGCGCCAGGTCTCGCGCGAGCATATCCGCATCTTCCGCGAGGGTGACGTCTATTACCTGGAAGACCTGGATAGCAAGAACGGCACCTGGGTCAATGGGCGGCAGATCAAGAACACCCGCGTCCCTCTCAAGGATGGCGACGAAATTCAGATCGCCCTGGTAGTCAAGATCACTTTCGTCGGCTCCGAGGCCACCGCCCCTCTCTTCATGGACGAGTTGCCGCATTCCCAGGGCCGCCTGCAAATCAACCGCGACTCCCGCCGCGTCTTCATCAATGGCATCGAAGTAGACCCACCTCTGAGCCTGCCTCAGTACCGGCTGCTCGAACTGCTCTACGACAGCGCCGGAGCGGTGCGCACTCGCGACGAGGTGATCGAAGCCGTCTGGCCCGACGCAGTCGGCGAAGGTGTCAGCGAACAGGCCATTGATGCGCTGGTGCGCCGTCTGCGCGACCGGCTGGCGGAGATTGATCCGCATCATCAGTACATCGTGACGGTGCGCGGGCACGGTTTCCGCCTGGACAATCCGCTCGACTGACCCGGTCAGTTTGTAACCGGCCCCTCCTTCCTGTCACTCATACCTTAGACCCCTCTGTCAGGTTGTGATGTGCACGCTTGGCAACTGCAGCCTGTCATGACTCCTGTACAAATCTCGCACGCCCCTTTGATCCGACTTTAATTCCCCCCTGTTATGATGCACAGTGAAAGAATGGATCGCGCTGGAGGGTAGTTGGAAATGGCACGCTTCGTTCGTCTGGGTCACAGGGTTTCTCAGAGAGGGCAGGGATTGGTTGAGTACGCGCTACTGCTGGCGCTGGTGGGCCTGACAGGTGCAGTAGCGCTGACTGCCACTGGCACTTCGCTCAAAGAAGCTTACGACAATGTGGTGACCGCCCTGAATGGAGATGTGCCCGCTGTGGAGCAAGCACAGGTGCCTGGCGATCAGGATGGCGCTAAGGCCCTGAGAACAGACCTCGACGGTGACGGCGTACCCGACACCGCCGACAACTGCCCCAAGGATGCCAATCCCGACCAGAACGACGCCGATCTGGACGGGTCGGGCGATGTGTGCGACTTCACCTACTACGTCAACATCGGCAGTTCCACCGTCTTCAAGGATGGGCAGGGCAATCTCTGGCAGGGCGAGTATGGGCTTTCCACGCTGAAGTCGGGCACCATCTATCACGAGACGTTCCCCGGCCAGGAGATCGAAGGCACCGACCTGGACTTCATCTATCAGAGCATGGCCTACGCCAACAAGCAGCTCGACTGGCAGGCGAGCGGTCTGCCCAATGGCACCTATACCGTGACCCTGCACTTCACGGAGGCCGACGCCAAGCACCCCAGCACCTTCCACATCAAGGTGCAGCGGAAGATGGTGCAGCAGAATTTCACACCGTTCGCAGGCAAGACCTTCGTCGCCTTCACTGTCACCACCACCGCCGAGGTGACCGACGGCACACTGCTGGTAGAGCTGTTGCCCGTCAAGAATTATCCCAGCCTGTGCGGAGTATCGCTGACGCCAGCCTCATGAGTCTGGCGGGGGGGGGAAGCCAGGCACAGGGGCAGAAGGTACCTGCTCCTGTGCCCTGGTTTTCTGTCGGTGACCTGTTTCGAAGCCCCTAACACAAATCAACATATTCCATGCGCACCCGTTCGGCGGGGGAAATCCCCAGCACTTCGTTGAGAATCTCCGCCGTCAAAGCGGCTTTGTATTCGGCGTCACGCTGCGACCAGGTGCGCGACTTGATCTCGATGTACCGATGCTCAGTCTTGGGCATCATGATCTGATCCAGATTGACGTAGAACAGCACGCCCTTGTACAGCACGTGCCAGCGCAAGCGGTCCTTGTGCACCTCGCATTCCCGATGCGCCTTGAAATACTCGCGATAGAAGCGCAGCGGACGATCCGCCGGGGCAATGAAGCGCGAATGCGATAGCAGCACGGCTTCGTCGAACTCGCGCGCCTTGTCTGGAATGGTGTAGGTCAGGCGCGTGCGCACTGCAACCGGTTCGCCGCCTTCCCCAATGAAATCGTCCTCGCGATAGCGCACCCGGCCCTGATCTTCGTCGTCGAACAGGAAATAAGTATCGTACTGCCGGTAATGATGGTGTTTGACCACCTGCACTGCCGGATTCTGCAGCAGGCGAGCGATCAGCGCCTCGCCGTCGCCGTCCACAATGGCTTTCACCTGAATTTCAAAACTCTCTTCTTGCTGCAGGCCACCGATCGCCACCAGCTTGTTGAGCACATTGCCTTCGCGGGCGATCAGGAAGGCGTCCATCCGCCGCGCGTATTCTTCGGCCTGCTGCCGGATGGCCGCTTCGTCCAGCGTGAGCAACGCCCGTTCGCGCATCAACCAGCGCCCATTGACCATCACATGCTGCACATCCGCCGCCTGCCCTGCATACACAATCTGCGAGTAGATCGCATTGGGATCGCGCTCGAAACGCGGTGTATTGTGCACCGGCTGCTGATCCAGCACGATCAGGTCAGCGCGTTTGCCCACTTCCAGGCTACCTGTCAGGTTGCCCAACCCCAGCGCCTCGGCCCCCCAACGCGTCGCCATCAGCAAGGCTTCTCTGGCAGGCAACACCTCCGGGTCGAAGGTCGCGCCCTTGGCCAGCAGCGCTGCCAGCCGCATTTCCTCGAACATGTCCAGATCGTTGTTGCTGGCCGCGCCATCCGTGCCGATGCTCAGCCGCACCCCCCGTTCGAGCATCTCCTTGATCGGCGCAATGCCGCTGGCCAGTTTCAGATTGCTGGTAGGGTTATGGGCGACCGCCACGCCATGTTGAGCCAGCAGCCGAATCTGCTCGGTATCAACGTGCACGCAGTGCGCCGCAATCGTCCGGGCGCGAAAGACTCCCAGCTCAGCCACCCGGTTGACCACCTTCTTTTCGAACTCGGCCCAGCTTTCTTCGGCCTCCTGGCGTGTCTCCAGGATATGAATCTGTAGCGGGACGCCGTAGGACAAAGCCAGTTCAGCACACGCCTGCAAAATCTCGTCGGTACAGGTATACGGCGCGTGTGGCGCAACAGAGGGCACGATCAGCGGGTGATCGCGCCACGCTTCGATGAATTGCCGCGTATAGGCCAGGCTCTGTTCATAGCTTTCGGCGTCGGGAGTGGGGAACTTCATCACCGTCTGCCCGCACACCCCCCGCAGACCGGCTTCCGCCGCTGCCGCGGCCACATCCGCCTCGTAATAGTACATATCGGCGAAAAGAGTCGTGCCACCACGAATCATCTCGGCGCAGGATAGCTGCGTGCCCAGCCGCACGAATTCCGGACTGACGAACTCGCGCTCGACGGGCATCATGTAGCCCATCAGCCACACATCCAGGCGCAGGTCGTCGGCCATGGCCCGCAGCAGCGACATGGGCATATGGGTATGCGCGTTGACCAGGCCCGGCATGATGATCTGCCCCCGGCAATCCACCTCGTGCTCGGCCCGATACTGCGCGCGCACGGCCTCTTGTGGCCCAACCGCGACGATGCTGTCTCCCTGTATGGCAACCGCGCCGGGCGCGAAACTGTCCAGGTTCCTGTTCATGGTCAGCACTGTGCCGCCGAATAGGAGCGTGTCAACGTGTTGCATGGTTGCCGTCCTTTCAGGGTAGAATTCTGCTCATTATAACCTGATTTCCGGGCCATGTGAGCAACTTCTTGCCTGCAGCAGGCCTGCCCTGACCCGTCGCGCGTCCAGACGCAAGGCTGGCAAGAACAGGAACTGCGCGTACAATACGGTTAGTTTTTATGTCACCAAGTGCTCTTACGCCCTGATACGAGGCAATTCGTTTCATGTCGCACCTACGACAAGACTTTCTGCGCACTCTCGAAGCCGGTACGGTGGGCCTGTTTCTGGTGCAGGCCGTGCGTTTCACCTACGCCTCCCTCTATGCGCGCGCCAGCAGCGCCGACCTTGTGCAGCGTGTGCCCAATCGGGCTGCCCTGCAGGGTGTGCCCGGAGTCGTCGAACTGAGCACCGTACAGGGAGAGATCGTGGCGTTGCTGGCTCTGTTGCTGCTGCCCCTCACCGCCCTGCTGGTGGCACGCTGGCGCTGGAGTTTGCCCCTGGCGGTGATTCTGGTGGCCCTGGGCCGTTCCATGGCACTGCAATCCGCCGACCTGCAGGTAACCGCCGCTTCTCTGGTCATCGGAGCTGGCCTGCTCTACCTCACGCTGACCATCATTCGTCGGCCCATGTTCTTCCCCACAACGATCCTGCTCGGCTTTGCCGGCGATCAGTTCATTCGCGCCCTGGGTGATACCTACGACCGCACCTGGCAGACCGATTACCGCATCAACATGGCCGGACAGATTGACATCGAGATGGGCATCATCATCGCTCCGGCCACCATCGCCCTCATCCTGCTGGCCTTGCTGCTGTGGTACCTGGAGCGGCGCGCCGACCTGATCGCGCGTCGCCAGGAAGGGTATGCCCCGCCGCTGACCGGGCAGATGAATGCCTGGGGCGGGCTATCCCTGGGAGCTATCTTCTTCCTGGAATTCACCCTGCTGGCCTTGCCCAACGCCGTCGCTCGCTGGGCCGACGTGCCCTACGCTGGCGTGGTGCCCTGGTTACTGGGAGCTACGCTGCTCCCCCTGGTGCCAGAGGTGCGCGCGCAGGCGGCTCGTTTCGCGGGCATGTTCGATGCTGCCTGGCGAGGCTGGCTGTGGGCGCTGTTGCTGAGCCTGCTGCTCGTAGTCGGGCGCCGCTACGACGGTCTGCCCGCGGCGCTGGCGCTGGTGCTCGCTCAGTTCCTGGTCGGGCTGACGCTGTGGTGGCTGGTGCAAACCGGTCTGCCGCGCCGCAACCTGACGGCCATCGCCATCCTGCTCTGCCCGATCGGTTTCGCCGCGCTCGCCGCGGGTGACTATTTCACCTACGACTATGCCTACGTGCGTGACCTGGGGCAGCCCTATCAAAACGTGGACGAGTTTCTGCGCTCTTTCCGCGGCATGGGCCTGGGCCTGACCCTGGTCGCAGCCCTGGTACTGGCCATTCCGGTCATTCTCTGGCGCGGGCGTATCCCCTGGCGTGGGGGGCGCGGACTCTACACCTTCAGTGGGCTATTGCTGGTGCTGGTTGCCAGCTATGTGGGCGCGCTGGCCGCTTCAGGGGCAGTCATCCGTCGCCCGGCCAATCCCGACTGCCTGCGCGTGGCCACCTACAATATTCACGGCGGCTACTCGCAATTCTTCGAATCCAATCTGGAGCGCGTCGCCCAACTCGTCGAATTGAACGGCGTGGACATCCTGCTATTGCAGGAAGTGGATACCGGGCGCATGGCCAGCTTTGGCGTGGATCAGGTGCTGTGGCTGGCCCGGCGGCTGCGCATGGAGTCCGCCTTCTATCCGCAGAACGAAAGGCTACAGGGGCTGGCTGTGCTCAGCCGTGTGCCCATTGAGCAGGTGCGCGGCCTCAAGTTGCCCAGCACCGGCAATCAGGCTGCCGTCATGCAGGTTGCGCTGAATCCAGAGCGGCTGGTTGCCGATCCGCTGGCCGACGGGTTGGGTCCGCTCTACGTCTACAACGCCTGGCTTGGCTTCCGCCTGGCCGAACGCGACGGGCAACCCGTCCCCGAAGGAGAGCAAGACCAGAATCGCCAGTACCGGCGTATGCTCGACTGGATCGCGGCCTGGCACAACCCGACCTGGAAAGACCGCATCATCGTGGGGGGCACGTTCAACTTTGGGCCAGACTCACCGCTCTACCGTGGCCCGGAATCGCCGCTCTACGCCGCCCTGGGCAACCCCGCCCTGCAAGACCCCATCGCCAGCCTGCGCGCCGAGGACGCCATGACCGTCTATCTGGTTGACGGCTCGGCAGCCCGTTTCGATTACCTGTGGACGTACAATCTGCCACTGACCGGAGCCATGGTGGACAACAGCCCGCTGGCCGCGCACACCTCCGATCACCGTTCCACCATTGTCGCGATCAACCGCCGTCAGGGCGTCTCGTGCCCGCCGTAACAGCGACTCGTGGCCCAGGGATAGCGCGGAGAAAGTCAGCGCTCTTCGAAGACGATCTCGCCCGCCTCGACCGCGCTCAGAGCATTCTGCGCTGCGGCCTGCGCGGCAGACTGTTTGCTCGGCCCCGTGCCGCGACCACACACGGTGTTGCCAATCAGCACTTCCACGGTGAACTGCTTGGCGTGATCCGGCCCATGGCTGCTCACCGTGCGGTAAAGGGGGGTCTCGCCCAGGGTAGCCTGTGCCCATTCCTGCAACAGGCTCTTGGGGTCTTTGTCCGCGGCGCGTTCCAGAATGTCCGTCAGCGCCGGTTCCAGCAACGGCTCGACGAACCGTTGCACCGCCTCCATGCCCTGGTCGAGATATAGCGCGCCGATCAGCGCCTCGAACGCGCCGCACAGAATCTTTTCCCGTTCGCGCCCGCCGGAATCATCCTCTCCCTTGCCCAGCAACAGCGCCTCCCCCAGCCGGAAGCGCCGCGCGAAGCTCGCCAGCGTCTCCGTGCGCACCAGCCCGGCCCGCAGACGAGTCAGGCGGCCCTCGTCCATTTCCGGAAAGCGGTCATAGAGCCAGGCCCCCGCCACAAAGTCGAGCACAGCGTCGCCCAGGAATTCCAGGCGCTCGTTATCTTCCAGCGAGTGTTCCGGGTGCTCGTTCAGGTACGACCGATGTGTCAGCGCGCGCTGCAACAGTGAGAGATCGTGAAACTGAACAGACAGGCGCTCTTGTAACTTGATCAATTCGGCCATGCTTTCCGACAACGGTGCCTGGTGCGCGAAGAAAAGAACCGGTACCGCCTGCGCTGCTAGCTGAACGACACGCGAATCACCAGCCGCCCCAGCCGCAGTTCGTCATTGTCGCGCAGAATACGCGGCTCGTAGGGCATCAGGCGCTGCCCGTTCAGATAGGTGCTGTTGGCGCTACCCATATCGGTGACCACAACCGTGTCGTGATCGCGCATCAGCGCCAGATGGTTGCGCGAAACCCCTTTTTCCAGCGCCCCGTAGGGCGAAAGATCAACGTCCGGCTGTGGAATGCCCGGCTCATTATGCGCGCGCCCCAGAATGATCTCGCGATCCACGTCCAGCACCAGCACCTCATCGGAATCGCGGAAATGAAGCTGAAGCTTGCTGCGCCGGTCGAAATAAGCCGTGCCCCAGCGGCGTCGCGGTTCTATCCCTTCGTAAAGCGTATCATCGAGCAGACCGGTCCCATCGCGCTCCAGGTCGGCCAGCGCGTTGGGCAGGATATGGCCGCAGGAATAGCAATAAGCATCTGTATCAGGATTCTGGCGGCCACAGTGAGGGCATACCTGCATGACCCACGATCCCTTCGTCGAGATAAAGCCACGCATGAAAAATGTGTGGTCTTAATAATACGGCGCTCAGGCAGAAATTTCAATTGCCGATGATCATTCACTCCTTTGGCAGAGTCTGCTCTTGTTCCTGCACCTCGGCAAGCGCCCTTTCGATCATGCTCATGAGGTCTGCTTCCTGGACTTCGTCTCCGGCCCTCAGCCATGCCAGGAACTCGACGTTACCCGCCGGTCCGCGCAAGGGCGAGCGAATCAGGCCGCGCACTGCAAACCCCTCTACCTGCGCCGCTTCCAGCACATCCAGCAAGACGCGCCGGTGCACCAGCGGATCGCGCACCACTCCGCCCTTTCCTACCTGTTCGCGACCGGCCTCGAACTGAGGTTTGATCAAGACGATCAGGTCGGCGGGCGGGGTCAGCCAGCCGCGCACTACCGGCAGCAGGTAGCGCAGCGAGATGAACGAGACATCGGCCACCACCAGGTTCACCGGTTCGGCCAGACGCTCCACGTAGCGCGCATTGGTGCGCTCCATCACCACCACGCGCGGATCGGAGCGCAGCCGGTAGTCGAGTTGCCCATAGCCTACGTCAATCGCATACACGCGCGCTGCCCCGTGCTGCAACAGGCAGTCCGTGAAGCCGCCGGTGCTGGCCCCCACGTCCGCGCAGACGCGCCCGTGCACTTCGACGGGAAAGGCCGCCAGGGCCGCCGCCAGCTTCTCGCCACCACGACTTACGAAACGCGGCGTCTGTTGCACGGTGATGACCGCTGCCCGCGCCACGTGCATTCCCGGTTTGGTGCGCACCTCGCCGTCCACGCGCACTTCGCCCGCCATGATCAGGCGGCGGGCCGCCTCGCGGCTGGCGACCAGTCCGCGTTCGACCAGCAACACGTCCAGTCGTTCTCGCTCGCTCATACACTCATTACCTCTCCCCGGCCCAAGTCTAGCGCATCCCGCCTCGCTCATCTACCAGCGACTCTGCTTCGCTGCTATAATGAGCGCTCGTTGAGAAAGAAACGGGTGGAGAAATGCGCGTGCACAGCCTCAAGTCTGCCCTGCAACCACTTTGGAGTACGCTACCGGAACCGCTGCGCGGCTTGCTCATTGCCATGCGTCCCATTCAGTGGGCCAAGAATGGCTTCGTCTTCGCCGGACTGCTGTTCGACCAGCAACTGACCAAACCCGAACCGCTGGCGCGGGTCACCGTCACCTTCATCCTGCTCTGCCTGACCGCCAGCGCCATCTATCTGGTCAACGACCTGGTGGATATCGAGCGCGACCGCCTGCATCCGCGCAAGCGCCTGCGCCCGCTACCCTCTGGCCAGCTTCCCAGGAGCTGGGCCACCGCCGCGGCCATTCTGCTCCCTGCCTTCTCGCTGCTGGCCAGCCTGGTCCTCACCTGGAAGCTGACAGTTGTCCTGCTGGGCTACCTGGTGCTACATCTGGCCTATTCGTTCTTCCTCAAAAACATCGTGCTGCTCGATGTCTTCGCCATCGCCGCAGGTTTCATCCTGCGCGTGGTCGCCGGCATCGTAGTGATCCACGTGGCCCGTTTCTCGCCCTGGCTCTACGTGTGCGCGGGCCTGCTGGCGCTTTTTCTCGCCATCGGCAAGCGCCGCCAGGAACTGCTACTGCTGGCCGAAAACGCCCAGGACGTGCGTTCCACCTACAAAGACTACAACATGCCGCTGCTCGACGACATGCTGCGCATGGTCACCACCGGCAGCGTGCTGACCTATATGCTCTACACCATCGAAGCGCCGACCATCCGCACCAACGGCCACAACATGATGCTCACCATTCCCTTCGTCATCTACGGCGTGTTCCGCTACCTGTACCTGATCCACGTGCGGGGTGAAGGCAGCGCGCCGGACGAACTGCTCTTTGAAGACCTGCCCCTGCTGGCAACCGTTGTGCTGTGGGTGGGCGCAGTCGGTCTTGTGCTCTATGTGCTCTAGCCCCCTGCCGATGACCGCTGTGCGCGCTTTCACTGCTTCGGCTCCCGGCAAAATCATCCTCTTCGGCGAACACGCGGTCGTCTACGGCTTCCCCGCCATCGCCGTGCCGCTGACCGCCGTCCAGGTGACGGTCAGTGCGGAAGCGGCACCGTCCGGCAGCGGGATAATCCTTCACGCCGCCGACCTGGGGCGCACCCTGTCGCTGACCGACTTGCAACCTGACGATCCGCTCTATGACGCCCTGGCCTATCCGCTACAACTCGCCTTGCAGACTCTGCGCCGCCCATCCGCTGACCTGTACCTGACCATCCGCTCGACCATCCCCATCGCCAGCGGCTTGGGCAGCGGCGCAGCACTGGCCGCGGCCCTCATTCGCGCGGTCTGCGGAGCGCTCGACCAGCCCATAGCCGACGACGCCCTGAATCCGCTGGTGTACGAGGTCGAGAAAAGGCATCATGGCACACCGAGCGGCATAGACAACACCACCATCGTCTACGCCCGCCCGGTCTACTTCGTGCGCGGACAGCCGCCGCAGACTTTCATGGTTGCCCGCCCTTTCACCCTGCTGGTTGCCGACAGCGGCCAGAGCAGCCCCAC